>DLOO01000029.1 GCA_002479645.1 Lachnoclostridium sp. UBA7482
CTCCCTTTACACCCAGTAAATCCGGATAACGCTTGCCCCCTACGTATTACCGCGGCTGCTGGCACGTAGTTAGCCGGGGCTTCTTAGTCAGGTACCGTCATTTTCTTCCCTGCTGATAGAGCTTTACATACCGAAATACTTCTTCACTCACGCGGCGTCGCTGGATCAGGGTTTCCCCCATTGTCCAATATTCCCCACTGCTGCCTCCCGTAGGAGTTTGGGCCGTGTCTCAGTCCCAATGTGGCCGTTCTACCTCTCAGTACGGCTACTGATCGTTGCCTTGGTAGGCTATTACCCCACCAACTAGCTAATCAGACGCGGGCCCATCTCATACCTATAAATATTTGATTGCATTATCATGCGGTTATGCAATGTTATGCGGTGTTAGCAGTCGTTTCCGACTGTTATCCCCCTGTATGAGGTAGGTTACCCACGCGTTACTCACCCGTCCGCCACTAAGTTAATTTTGAGCAAGCTCTCCATTAACTCCGTTCGACTTGCATGTGTTAAGCACGCCGCCAGCGTTCATCCTGAGCCAGGATCAAACTCTCATAATAAATTTGTCCTCTCAGTTTACCACTGGCTTCTTTAAGAAACCGGTTTCCTGAAATTACTTTGTTTAAGGTTTGTTCGCAAAGCTGTTGTTTAGCTTTACTTCTTCAACGAAATTTCAAGGTTGTTTCACTGTTCAGTTTTCAAGGTTCCTTGCTCGCTGTTATCCGCAGCAACTCATTTAGTTTAACATAAGTTGCTTCGTATGTCAACAACTTTCTAAAACTTTTTTCAAAGTTTTACGGAGAAAGAGGGATTTGAACCCTCGCGCCGCGTGAACGACCTACACCCTTAGCAGGGGCGCCTCTTCAGCCTCTTGAGTATTTCTCCTTGGCTAAATGCCCTGTCAATTATGCAGCTACGTGCTACCGTAGCAATCGACTCACCACTAATTTTCCTAATCTTTGTGGCGCATTGCTTAGTATAGCAAAGGAATTTTTCTTTGTCAACCCCATTTTTTTCAATATTTTTATGGTATTTTTGGGAACCACATAATATAGATTATGCTTATTTTATGGGGCACTAAATCTTGTTATAGTGCTGTAAAATTTTTTTGAATTGAATCCTTTTCTATATATAATAAAGTCCGTTTATCTCCTTCTGGGAAAAACTCTTTTAATCTTTATTTGGAAATCCAACAGGGTTTCTTATAAAAAGCAAGATACCGGGAAACTGCTCCCCGGTATCTTATTTTTTATCCCTCTATGCCGTCGGAAATCTATTCCTGTCTTTCATAGGCTATCGTACCCATTATTCTTCAGACTCTTCCTCATCGTCTGCTTCAGAAGCTTCCTCTATGATATCCTCAGCATCTTCTTCGCCTTCCGGATCCTCCAGAACCTGATTATTTTCGGCATTCATTGCTTCCTGCATATCTGCAAGCAGCTCGTCGGGTTCTTTGTCCTCAGACTCCTGAACCTTTGCAAAGCTTGCAACGCGGATATCGCTTTCAGCGTCGATATTCATGCAGCGAACACCGGAGGTACTTCTTCCCAATGTGCTGATTCCGTTTACAGGAATACGAATCAGGATACCTTCTGTCGTAATCATAATAATTTCATTATCTTCGGTTACATTTTCCACGCCGACCAGTCTGCCGGTCTTGTCCGCAATCTTGTAACAGCGAACACCCTTGCCGCCTCGATGCTGTCTTGCAAATTCGGAAACCTTCGTTCTCTTGCCATAACCATTTTCGGAAATAAACAGCAGGCTGTCATCATCCGTTGCAGTCTGCATAGATACTACCTGATCATCCTCATCCAGACGAATACCGAATACGCCCATGGAACCACGACCGGTCGCACGGACATCCTGTTCACTGAAGCGGATACTCTGTCCATTCCGGGTAATCAGCATCACATCCTGCATATTATCGGTTGCTTTCACGCCAATCAACTCGTCGCCTTCACGAAGACTCATACCTTGAATACCGGTCTTACGAATATGCTGGAAATTCTTCATCTTCGTTTTCTTTACGATACCCTGCTTGGTAGCCATAAAGAGATATCTCTCGTCACCCATTTCCTTCAGTGCAATGATTGCCGTAATCTTCTCATCCGGCTGCAGCTGCAGCAGATTTACAATTACAGTACCTCTTGCGGTACGGGATGCTTCGGGAATCTCGTATGCCTTCATACGGTATACACGTCCAAAGCTTGTAAAGAACAGCAAAATGTGATGATTTGTCGTCATAAACATATTCTCGATAAAATCATCCTCAATGGTCTGCATCCCCTTAATTCCCTTGCCGCCGCGGTTCTGCGTGTGGAAATTCTCGGGACTCATTCTCTTTATGTATCCAAGACGAGTCATCGCAATAATTGTCGGATCATTCGGAATCAGATCCTCTGCATTCATATCGTATTCGTCAAATCCGATGGAAGTACGACGGTCATCTCCGTATTTGTCACTGATAACCTGAATCTCCTGACGTACAACGCTGAGGAGCTTCTTCTCATCTGCAAGAATCTCGCGGTATTCCTTAATCTTTGCCATAAGATCCGCATATTCTTTCTCCAACTTCTCGCGTTCCAAACCGGTCAGCTGACGAAGACGCATATCTACGATGGCCTGTGCCTGTACATCATCGAAGTCAAATGCCTCCATCAGGGCAATCTTTGCATCTGCGGTCTGCTTGGATGCGCGGATGATGCGAATAATTTCGTCAATAACATCCAGCGCACGAATCAAAGCTTCCATAATGTGCGCTTTTTCTTCTGCCTTATTGAGGTCATATCTGATTCTTCTGGTTACAACCTCTTCCTGATGATGCAGGTAATGCGTCAAAATATCAAGAAGCGGCAATACCTTCGGCTCATTATTTACAAGAGCAAGCATGATAATACCAAAGGTATCCTGCATCTGCGTATGCTTGTAGAGAAGATTCAGCATAACATTCGGATTGATGTCTCTTCTCAACTCAATGCAGATTCTCATACCCTGACGGTCGGACTCATCACGAAGACCTACGATACCGTCAAGCTTCTTATCACGAACCAATTCGCCGATTTTCTCAACCAAACGAGCCTTATTTACCATATAAGGAAGCTCGGTTACAACAATACGGTTCTTTCCGCCTTCCATCGGCTCAACTTCCGTTATCGCACGAACACGCACTTTACCGCGACCGGTGCGATATGCTTCCTCGATACCTCTGGTACCGAGAATCATTGCGCCGGTAGGAAAATCCGGTCCCTTAATAATCTGAAGAATCTCCTCGATTGCGGTTTCTCTGTCTTCCAGACGATTATCAATAATCCTGATTACCGCAGCGATAACCTCACGTAAGTTGTGCGGAGGAATGTTGGTTGCCATACCTACTGCAATACCGGATGTACCATTTACAAGCAAATTCGGAAATCTTGCCGGCAATACCGTCGGTTCACTTTCGGTATCATCGAAGTTCGGAAGGAAATCTACGGTATCCTTTTCGATATTGGCAAGCATCTCCAGGGAAATCTTGCTGAGTCTGGCCTCGGTATATCGCATTGCCGCAGCGCCGTCACCATCCACAGAACCAAAGTTTCCATGACCGTCAACCAAAGGATAACGGGTATTCCATTCCTGTGCCAGGTTAACCAAAGCGCCATAGATGGAGCTGTCACCGTGAGGATGATATTTACCCATAGTATCACCGACGATACGCGCACATTTACGATGCGGCTTATCGGGGTAGTTACTGAGTTCGTTCATTGCATGCAGGATACGTCTCTGAACCGGTTTCAAACCGTCTCGGACATCAGGAAGCGCACGTGCCGCAATTACCGACATCGCATACTCAATGTAGGATTTCTCCATCATTTTCTGCAAATCGACGTCATCAATTTGATCAAATACATGTTCGTCCATGTTTTTCCTTCCTTATCAGGTAATATCAATATTTTCAGCGTATTTTGCATTTTCCTCAATAAACTTTCTTCTGGGTTCCACATCATCACCCATCAAAGTCGTAAAGGTCAAATTCAATTCGCTGGCGTTATCATCGTCCATATTTACACGACGCAGAATACGTCTCTGCGGATCCATAGTTGTCTCCCAAAGCTGTTCGGCATCCATTTCACCAAGACCTTTGTATCGCTGAATCTTATTGTTGTTGTCACGACCGACTTCTGCAAGAATATTGTTAAGCTCGTCATCATTGTAAGCATACCATACGTTTTTATTTTTCTCGATTTTGTAGAGCGGGGGCATTGCCAGATAAACATGTCCCTGCTTAATCAGCTCCGGCATAAACCGATAGAAAAAAGTCAGAAGCAAGGTACTGATATGCGCACCATCGACGTCGGCATCGGTCATAATAATAATCTTGTGATAACGAAGCTTACTGATATCAAAATCCTCATGAATACCGGTACCGAAGCAGGTAATCATTGCCCGAATCTCGGCATTGGTAAGAATACGATCCAGTCTTGCCTTCTCAACATTCAAAATCTTACCGCGAAGAGGAAGAATCGCCTGGGTTGCACGGGTTCTTGCCGTCTTTGCAGAACCGCCCGCGGAATCGCCCTCTACAATATAAATCTCGCAATTTTCCGGATTCTTATCGGAACAATCTGCTAACTTACCGGGTAAGCTGTGACCCTCAAGCGGAGATTTTCTTCTTGTCAAATCCCTTGCCTTTCTTGCAGCGTCTCTTGCACGCTGGGAAAGAACCGATTTCTCAATAATAATCTTTGCTGTGGAGGGATTCTGCTCAAGATAATAGGTCAGCTGCTCGCTTACGGTGCTGTCAACCGCACCTCTCGCTTCGCTGTTACCAAGCTTCTGTTTGGTCTGTCCTTCAAACTGAGGCTCCGGAATCTTAATACTGATAATGGCAGTAAGACCCTCCCGGATGTCCTCTCCTTCAAGGTTCGGCTCATTGTCCTTTAACATCCTGTTCTTTCTTGCGTAAGCATTGAACGTCTTAGTAAGGGCATTACGGAAACCAACCAGATGCGTACCGCCTTCCGGCGTCGTAATATTATTTACAAAACTATAGCAGCCTTCGTTATATCCATCATTGTGCTGCATAGCAACTTCAACAGACACATCTCCGACACTTCCCTCAAAGTAAAGAACCTCCGGGTATAGCGCCTCGTTGCTCTGATTCAAATATTGCACATATTCCTTGATACCGCCTTCATAATGAAACACATCGTCACGGATATGATTTTCTCTCTTATCGTGAAGATTGATTTTCAGACCCTTCGTAAGGAATGCCATTTCACGCAGTCTCTGACGCAGGGTATTATAGTCAAATACGGTTTCTTCAAAAATTGACTTATCCGGCAGGAATGTAATCGTCGTACCGGTACGATCACTTTCACCAATGACCTGTAACGGCTTAATTACTTTACCTCTTTCATATCTCTGGAAATGCTTCTTACCGTCCAGTTCGACAACAACCTCCAGATAATCAGACAAGGCATTTACTACCGATGCGCCTACGCCGTGAAGACCGCCGGATACCTTGTATCCTCCACCGCCAAACTTACCGCCGGCATGCAAAATGGTAAATACAACTTCAACTGTACTGATTCCCTTCTTTTTATTGATTTCTACGGGAATACCACGTCCATTGTCAATAACTGTAATGGAATTGTCGGGATTGATACTGACATCAATCTCGGTACAATATCCCGCCAACGCTTCATCCACCGCATTATCAACAATCTCATAAACCAGGTGATGAAGACCTCTGGCAGATGTGCTGCCGATGTACATACCCGGTCTTTTACGAACTGCTTCCAGTCCCTCAAGAATTTGAATTTGATCAGCGCCGTACTCCTGACTCATAATAATCATTCCTTTCTGACGATTGTCCCGCTCTTTACGAAGAAAATCCCTTGTTCCTCCTGCCCGGATCGGTAATTTACAAATTCCTCCATACCGGTACATGTGACAATCGTCTGTACATCTTTTATCTCTCCAAGTAATTGTGTCTGTCGATTTCTGTCAAGCTCCGACAGAACATCATCCAGCAGCAAAATCGGCGAATCCTTAATCTTCCGCCAAACCAGGTGAATCTCCGATAATTTCAAAGCCAACACCACAGTTCTTTGCTGTCCCTGCGACCCAAATTGCCTTACATTCAGATCATTTATATAAAAACTGATGTCATCTCTGTGAGGTCCGTAATTTGTCGCTTTCAAATGAATATCCCTATCCCTCGACCTCTCAAGAACTGACATAAATGCTTCTTCCGTCACATTTGCTTCATAGACCATCCGAAGCCTTTCCTTCTGTCCGGTCAGAACTGCCATCTTCTCTTTCACAATATCGGAAAGCTCTTCTATGAAAGCTCTTCTTTCTTTGATAATTTCTTTTCCATATGTAACCAGCTGTTCATCCCATATGGAAAGTGTTTCCTTTAATTCAGGCTTATAACCGATTTGATGGAGCAAATTATTTCTCTGAACAAGAATTTTGTTGTAATTTGTCAGATTGCTGCAATAAATAGGATTCAGCTGACACAATTCCATGTCCGCAAATCGCCGTCTCTCCGCCGGTCCGTTTTTTACCATGGATAAATCATCCGGTGAAAATGCGATTATGTGCATCATTCCCAAAAGCTCCGAACTTCGTCTTATTCTGATTCCGTCAATTGCAGCAGCCTTCGTCTTGCCTGCCTGCAAATACATATCCACTTTATGGGAAATACCCGTTTTTTCTAAAATCACGCTCAAATGGGCGCTGTCCCCTCCGAGACGAATCATCTCACGATCCTTATTATTTCTAAGTCCCTTTGTCGTCGCAGTAAGGAAAATTGCTTCTAACAGATTGGTTTTTCCCTGGGCATTATCCCCGTACAAAATATTGATACCTGAAGCAAAATCAATGGTCAGTTTTTCATAATTACGAAAATTCTGCAGCTGCAATTTCTGAATCTTCATCTGACCGATTTTCCTCCTTGCCGTCTTTTCTTATTCTGACTTATATAACCGGAATAAAGTATTTCGCGAGAGAAACTCTCGCGTTTCCTGTAGATTATCTGCCTTCTACCTTAAACGTTTCTCCCTCAAATTCCACGGTATCTCCGGGATGAACCTTACGTCCTCTTCTGGTATCAACTATGCCGTTTACTTTTATGAGGCCTTCTGTAATTACTTTTTTTGCCTCCCCGCCGTTTTCTACCTTCCCGGCCAGTTTCATTACTTGTCCCAGCTTTATAAACTCATCTTTTATTGTAATTGTTTCCATATTCTTCCTCCAACTACTATCTGGTACTGAAATTTACCGGCAAAATCAGATAAATATAGCTGTTTTCCACATCTCTGATAAAGCAGGGCGCTTTCGCATTGGTCATATAAATAGCTATCTCGTCATCATCGATTGCACGAAGTGCATCCATGAGGAATTTCGGATTAAATCCGATTGTGAGATCACTGCCTTCCTTGTATACGGTAATCTCCTCATCCATGTTACCGATAGAAGAATTCATATTCAAACTGATTCCTTCATCGTGTATATCAATAATAACCGGTCTTTTTTCCGATTCTTTTACCAAAAGAATCGCACGGTCGATACAACTCATCATTTCTCTCTTGTTTACAACAATCTTTGTGTCATAAGCAGAAGAAATCATCTGGTTCACATTGTAATATTTTCCTTCAATCAAGCGGGAAAGAATCACGGTCTGATTAAATTCTACCATGACATATCGCTCCATGAAATAGAGATTTACCTCCTGATCCATATCACCCGGGAGAATTCTTCCTATTTCCTGAAGAGTCTTACCGGGAATATTCGCATTGACGGAAGGATAGGTTTCTTTTAATTTCACATTGCGAATACTGATTCTGTGACCATCAAGAGAAGTAACCTTCATCTCATTTTCGTTAATCTCGAAAAATTCACCGGTCATTATTTTATTGTTTTCATTGTCTGAGACACTGAAAATCGTCTGACGGATTAACTCTTTCAACATAAATTGGGAAATTGTAACAGCTTCTTTCTTCTCAATGGCAGGAAGCAGAGGAAATTCGTCACCGTTCTGACCGACAATCATAAACTTTGCTTTTCCACAGGTAATGGAAGAAGCATTATTCTCACCAACCTCAATTTTGACGGTATCCTCCGGAAGCTTTCTGACAATATCGGAGAAAATCTTTGCATTTAGAGCAATTTTACCTTTCTCGGTAACTTCCGCATTTACGACTGTTTCAATACCAAGCTCCATATCATTGGTTGTAATCTTGATATTTGATTCTCCGGCTTCAATAAGGATACATTCGAGAATTGGAAGAGAAGTCTTGGAAGGAACTGCTTTCAAAGCAATATTCAAGGCGTTTAATAATTCAGACTGACTGCATACAAATTTCATTTTTGATTTCCTCCTTTAATTTTACCGGTCTGTCAACAATAGATTGCGTAAAGAAAAATTATCCCGGCAAGCCATATAGAAATAATAAAAAATAGTTAGTAATAGTAGTAGGGGCTGTGGAAATGTGGATAACCCGCTGTAAGCCGGATTATTTAAGCATTTCCGATGTATATAAGTTGTCGAATGAATTTCTTATAAAATGAATACATCCTGTCATAAATAAAAAGTTATTAAAGTCAATTAACAAACAATTAAAAGTCTGTTTACAGGTTATAAAAATATTATCAACAAAATTATTAACTTTAAGGATTGATTTTATTTTTTAATAATTCAATTGTCGAGCGAATTGTTTCGTCGGATCTGTAATCAGAGGAAACTTTTTTGAATGCATAATGTACGGTAGAGTGATCTCTTCCTCCGATGGACTTGCCGATTTCATCAAGTGAGAGAGGAGTCAGCTCCTTGCAAAGATACATGGCAATCTGTCTGGGATATGCAATGTTTCTGCTCTTATTTGATGAAATAATCTGAGAAGAGGTAATTTCGTAATGTTCCGCAACAACATCCAAAATTAAATCCAAAGTGACGGTCTTTTTGGAATCCGGTGAAATAATATCTTTCAAGGCTTCCTGCGTCAGAGAAAGAGTAATTTCTTTCTTCTGAAGCCTTCCGTATGCAATGATTTTCGTCAATGCACCTTCCAGTTCACGGATGTTGGATTTAATGTTGGTTGCAATGTAGTTGAGAATCTCATCCGAAATTATAATTTTGCTGGATTCGTTTTTCTTACGAAGAATAGCCATACGGGTTTCAAATGCCGGCGGCTGAATATCAACGGTAAGTCCCCATTCAAAACGGGAGCGAAGACGTTCATCCAGGGTACGAAGTTCTCTCGGAGGTTTGTCCGAGGAAATAATTACCTGACGGCCGGAATCCTTCATCTCATTAAAAGTATGGAAAAATTCTTCCTGCGTTCTCTCCTTATTAATAAGAAACTGAATATCATCAATCAAAAATACATCATTGTTACGATATTTTTCACGAAATTCTTCGGAAGCAGTATTACCGGATTGAATTGCCTTAACCAGGTCATTGGTAAAAGTCTCGCTTGTGACATAAAGAACCTTTTTGGAAGGATCCATATCCAGAATATAATTCGCGATGGAATACATTAAATGCGTTTTTCCAAGACCGGGACCTCCGTAAATGTAAAGAGGGTTAAATGATTCTCCGGGAGCTTCCGCAACAGCCAAAGCTGCAGCATGTGCAGTGTTATTGTTATCGCCTACGACAAAGTTGTCGAAGGTATATTGAGGATTCAGGTAACGAGCCCTGCCGGGAGTGGAAGAATTGAGAACTGCCTTTTTTTCATTCTCCATTTTCTTAATCTGAGAACGGAGAACAAAATTCAGTTCATAGTCTTCATTTAATATTTCGGCAATTGCTACCTTAATATATGTACTGTAACGATTCTGAATAAATCCGAGATTATTGCTGTTAATAATCGTATCGTCTACAATCAGGGTAAGGATATTATCTTCTGTATCATAAATCTTCAAAGGTAAGATCCAGGTACGAAAAGATACATCGGGTACAGCAAATTCAGTACGAATATATTCCAGAATATCATTCCATCGTTCCTCAATCATCTGTTTCGTATACATGTAAACCTCCAAAATGCGTCTATGAAAAGACGCCAAAAAATCAATTTAATTATACTATAAAATGCAAATTTAATCAATCTTTTTTGAGAGAATATAATTAAGGAAGAAATACACTGTTTATTCACAATAATCAACAGGTTATCAACAATAAAAATGTAGAAAAAACGGGAATTATAAGAGGTTATTAACATACCTGTGGATATTTTTTTCAACAATCTCAAAAAAACAGGACGATTTTTTTTATAATTTTTCTTGAAAAACAGATTGTTTATAAAAAAATAACTTGACGAACGGAAACAGGATAACTATAATAGAGAATGCAGTTTTATCGAAAGGTAGGACAAGTATATCCGGGAGGTACCTCTTATATGAAGATGACATTTCAGCCTAAGAAGAAGAGCCATGCCAGAGTTCATGGATTCCGTCAGAGAATGCTGACAGCAAACGGAAGAAAAGTTCTTTCTGCCAGAAGAGCAAAGGGAAGACATAAGATTTCCGCTTAGGTCGCATTTAGTGTGACCTTTTCCTTTTCTATGGGAAAATTCAGGAATGGGAGGATATAACATGAAACATCCATTGCCCACTCTAAAAAATCAACAGGAATTCGGCAACGTTTACCGGAATGGTAAATCGTATGTCAACCGCTATCTTGTCATGTATGTGATTGACAATGATAGAGATTACAACAGAATAGGAATCAGCGTAAGCAAGAAGGTGGGAAACAGTGTTGTAAGACATCGTGTGACCCGCTTGATTCGAGAAGGCTTGCGCGAAAACGGTGGAATGTTTATCAAAGGGATAGACATCATCGTAATTGCTCGCGGAGCAGCGAAGGGAAAGGGACAGAAGGAGATTACCGGTGCGATTATGCATTTGGCAGGTCTTCATAAGCTGATTGAAAAATCAGAATCTGTCGATGCGAAGCAGGAATGATATGAAAAGATTACTAATCGGACTTGTCAGGTTTTACAGAAAATATATTACCCCTTTCAAGGGGAGATCATGCTGCATTTATGTTCCCACCTGTTCACAGTATGCAATTGAAGCATTGGAGAAGTACGGTGCGTTAAAGGGAAGTTATCTCGCAATTAAGAGAATATTGAGATGCAATCCATTTTCCAAGGGAGGCATTGATCCCGTACCGTAATAAAGGAGAAATCTCATGAATTTATTGTTTTTCACGCAGCAGGGAGGCTTTTTGAAGCCCTTTGCATGGGTAATGGGAGAAATCCTCAATGTAATTTATAAGCTTTGTTCTTTGATGGGCATTGCAAATATTGCATTATGTATTGTTATCTTTACTGTTGTTGTAAAGATGCTGATGCTTCCGCTTACCGTTAAGCAGCAGAAGTTTTCAAAGGTTTCCGCGAAGATGAATCCGGAGCTGCAGGAGCTTCAAAAGAAGTATGCCGGTGCAGACCGCACCAATCAGGCCGTCATGATGAAGATGCAGCAGGAACAGCAGGAAATCTACCGGAAGTACGGCGCAAGTCCTTTGGGCGGGTGCTTGCCGCTGTTGATTACTCTGCCGATTATTTTTGCATTGTATCGTGTTATTTATGCAATTCCCGCATACGTAGACGATGTAAACGAACAGTATAAGAGCGTTGCCAATGCAATTATTAACGAATATGGTAACGAGCAGGATTTCAACTACAAAAAGGCTTTGGAAGAATTTTGTTCTGCAAATAAGATTCAGATTCGTACAAAAGCCAAAAATGCCGAAAATGATACAAATCGTGTCATTGACATTCTTTCCGTATTTAACACCACCGGCTGGGAAAAGCTTAAGAAAGGTGAACAGATACTCAAAGACGGAAGTCCGGATGACAAATATAAGAACTGGAATGCAATGGTTGCAAAGGATTCCTTTTCCAACGTTATGGAATCACAGGAAAAGAAAATTGACCAGATTCTGAAAATCAACGTGTTGTTCGGCAAATTTAATATTTTGGATAATCCGAATTTGAAGTCGATTACACTTCTGATTCCGATTTTGGCAGCCCTTCTTCAATTCTTACAGGGTAAGATCAGTATGGCTGTCAACAAGACAAGTGACAATTCTAAGAAAAATGACGATCCTATGGGTAACAGCATGAAGACGATGAACACGGTTATGCCGGTTATGTCCGGTTTTATCTGTTTCATGCTTCCGGTCGGTGTAGGTATTTACTGGATTGCGAACAGTGGTGTAACTATCATCCAGCAGCTTGCAATCAATAAGTATCTCGACAAGATTGACATTGACGAAATGGTTGAGGAAAATGCGAAAAAGAAGCAGGAGCGTTATGAGAAGATGGGTATTGTTTCTACCGGAAATACCACTTCTGATATTGCAAAATCTTCCACAAAGAGTATTTCCAATATGAAAACTTCGGATATTCAATCTAAGAAGCCGGTTATTTCCCAGGATGCAAGAGAAGATCTTTCCAACACCAATAAGGGAAGTATCAGTTCGATTGCAAACATTTTGAAGGAAAGGAATAAGGATAACTAACAATGGAATATAGAGAGTTCACAGGCAAGACCGTTGACGAAGCAAAGGAAATTGCCTGCAAGGAATTAGGTATTTCCGTTGCTTCTCTTAACTTTGAAGTTGTTGAGGAAGAGAAGGGCGGATTCCTTGGTTTGTTTAAGAGCGCTAAGATTCGTGTAGCAGTTGCTGATGAAGTAAAGGATGCAGCAGAGGAAGCTGCAGAAGAAGCAGCTGACAGTGTTAATGCGGTTGCTGAGGCTGTTGCAGCCCAGAGCAATATTTGTCTTAATTACAATGCGGAAAATTCTTCCGATACCGCAGTAGAGTTTATCTACCAGATATTGAAGCAGATGGATCTGAAGGCTGACATCTCTGCAGAGGTAAACGAGGAGGAAGAAACTATTTACATCGATATTGAAGGCGATGATATGGGTTCTTTGATTGGTAAGAGGGGACAGACGTTGGATGCGCTCCAGTATCTGACCAGCCTTGTAGTTAACCGTGTGTGCGGTAAGTATTACAAGATTAAACTCGATACCGAGAACTATCGTGCCCGCCGTAAGGAAACATTGGAAAATCTGGCAAAGAATATTGCTATGAAGGTTAAGAAGACACACAGAAGTGTATCTCTTGAGCCAATGAATCCTTATGAGAGAAGAATCATTCATGCAGCACTTCAGAATGACAAATACGTTGAGACTCAAAGCGAAGGTGAAGAGCCTTACCGTAAGGTTATTGTAAGCATGAAGAAGGGTGTTTCCTACGAAGGCGGACGTTATGGGCGCGGCGGATATGGAAATAACCGTTACGGTAACAATCGCTACGGNNGCCGGCCGTTACAACAATCGTGGCGGCAGGGGCGGCTACAATAAGAATTATGAACATAAGCCCAATGTAGATGAAAACGGTGAAAAGATTGTTCCCGATTACATGAAGGATTATGCAGCTTATAAGGAAGCCAGAGCAGCTGAAAAGGCCGCAGAAGCAGCGAAGACGGAATGATTTTAGAGGGAACCGCGGGAAACCGCCGGTTCCCTTTTTATTCCATAGGAAATTCTTTTGAATTTCCTATGGAATAAAAACGCTCCGCTATGGAAGTGTCCCGATGTGGCATAATTGCCAATCGTGACTATACTCGCGCGAAAGGAAGTTTGCCGATAAATCGGCACGCGTTCGGCGCGAGAGTTCCGCGAGCGAAACTCTTTATTTTGAGGAGACAGCTATGAAGGAAAGAGATACCATTACTGCCATCGCGTCAGGAATGACCGCCTCCGGAATCAGCGTGATTCGTATCAGCGGGTCGGAAGCATTTTCTGTCGCAAAGAGGGTATTTAAGCAGAAGAAAAATGGTACATTCTCCGAATGGAGATGCGAAGAAGCAGAATCTCATACCGTTCACTACGGATATATCGTTGACGGGGAAGAAGTAATTGATGAAGTGCTTGTTCTCCTCCTTCGCGCGCCCCGAACATTTACCGCAGAAAATACTGTGGAAATTCAGTGTCATGGCGGTATCCTGGTAACAAGAAAGGTTTTGCAGGCAGTTCTTGCAGCAGGTGCAAGGCTTGCAGAGCCCGGAGAATTTACAAAAAGAGCCTTTTTAAGCGGACGAATTGATTTGTCCCAGGCAGAAGCCGTAGCGGATGTTATTGCCGCAAAAAACAGATTGTCGTTAAAAAATTCCATAAATCATTTGCAGGGAAGAGTGTCGCAGAGCATACGCGCCCTTCGCGAGAAGATTCTGGATGAGGTATCGTTTATTGAAGCGGCACTGGATGACCCCGAGCATATGGATTTGACCGGATTTTCCGAGAGGCTTATGGAAGAATCACAGGAAAATATCCGTGAAATTGATAAGCTCCTTTCGACGGCAGAAAAGGGCAAATACCTCTCGCAGGGCATCCGAACCGTTATTTTGGGAAAGCCGAATGTCGGAAAAAGCTCGCTGCTAAATGCATTTCTCGGAACGGAACGTGCCATTGTTACCGATATTGCCGGAACAACCCGTGACGCCCTGACCGAAGAGGTGCAGCTTGGCGAGATTACTTTGCAGCTTGTCGATACGGCAGGTATCCGTGATGCTGTAGACCAGGTGGAGCAAATCGGTGTAAACCTTGCAAAGAAAGAAGCTGCAAATGCTGATTTGATTCTCTTTGTAGTAGATTCGTCTGCCCCGTTAAATGAAAATGACTATGAGATATTGTCCTTACTTCAGGATAAGAAGGCAATTGTTTTACTGAATAAATCAGACCTGGAAACCGTAGTGAGTCTCGAAGATATTACTGCGCTTTTGCAGGCAAATTCCTGCGATGCAAAGGTTCTTGCCATCTCTATGAAGCGGCCGGAATCGACGGATAGCATCGAGCAGGAAATTAAAAATATGTTTTTCCGGGGAAATCTGGAAGTGAATGATGAAGTATTTATTACAGCAGAGCGTCATCGTGAAGCGCTGCAAAGTGCGGGACAAAGTCTTGCCGAGGTGATTCGAAGCATTGAAGCCGGTATGCCGGAGGATTTTTTTTCTATTGATTTACTGAATGCTTATCGCGAGCTTGGTTTTATCGTCGGAGAAGAAATGGACGAGGATCTGGTTAATAATATTTTCAGAAAATTCTGCATGGGCAAATAGTCTTGTGGTATTTTATGATTACCGGGATTTGTTTTATGCCGGTGGTAAATTGACTTAATTCAGACGGAATGAGGAGCGAAAAATGGTACCTGAATTCATAAATGAGGCTTATGATGTAGCAGTTATCGGAGCCGGTCATGCGGGCTGTGAAGCAGCCCTGGCGTGTGCCAGACTCGGACAGAAAACCATTGTATTTATGGTAAGCACGGACACTATTGCCATGATGCCGTGCAATCCGAATATCGGTGGTACAAGCAAGGGACATCTGGTACGTGAGCTGGATGCACTCGGCGGAGAGATGGGCGTCAACATCGATAAGACATTTATTCAGAGCAAGATGCTGAATGAGTCCAAGGGTCCTGCCGTACACTCGCTTCGTGCCCAAGCCGATAAACAGAAATACAGTGCCGAGATGCGCCGTACGATGGAAAATACGGACAATCTTACGTTAAAGCAGGCAGAGGTTGCCGATTTGTTGTGGGAGGATGCATCTGACGGAAAGAAGCAGGTGACCGGTGTTAAGACGGTGTCCGGCGGTATTTATCCTGCAAAATGCGTTATTTTGTGTTCGGGTGTTTACCTGAATGCACGCTGCATTTTCGGTGAGGTAAGTCAGCAGACCGGGCCGAACGGACTTCCCAGAGCAACGCATTTGTCTGATTCCCTGATTGCTGCGGGACTGGAATTGTATCGTTTCAAGACAGGAACCCCTGCGAGAATTGATAAGAGAACAATTGATTTTTCCAAGATGGAGGAGCAGTTCGGGGATGAGAAGCTGGTACCGTTCTCCTTTACCAACCGACCGGAGGATATTGCCAGAGAACAGCAGTCCTGCTGGCTTGCGTATACCAACGCAGAAACACATAAAATCATTCGGGACAACATCCATCGTTCTCCGTTATTTTCCGGAGAAATTCACGGTACCGGACCGAGATATTGCCCATCCATTGAGGATAAGGTGGTACGTTTTGCGGATAAGGAACGTCATCAGATTTTTATTGAGCCGGAAGGTGATTATACAAATGAAATGTACCTTTCCGGTATGTCAAGCAGCCTTCCCGAGGAAGTGCAGATTAAAATGTACCGAACAATTCCCGGCATGGAGCACGCAAATGTCGTAAGAAATGCCTATGCCATTGAGTATGATTGTCTGAACCCGATGCAGTTGTATCATTCGCTCGAATCTAAGGAAATCCACGGATTTTTCAGCGCCGGACAAGCAAACGGAAGCTCCGGTTATGAAGAAGCTGCCGCGCAGGGCATTATTGCCGGTATCAATGCGGCACGCAAATTGCAGGGGAAGGAACCGGTAATACCGGATCGTTCCCAGGCATATATCGGTGTTCTGATTGACGACCTTGTAACAAAGGAAACGCACGAGCCGTATCGTATGATGACCAGTCGTGCGGAATATCGCCTGCTCCTTCGCCAGGACAATGCAGACCTTCGTTTGACGGAAATCGGTTATGAAGTCGGTTTGATATCGGAGGATCGTTATCAGAAATTCCTGCAGAAAAAACAGTTGATTGAAAAGGAGCAGGAGCGAGTTTGTTCCGTTGCGTTTGGCGCCTCCGGCAAGATTCAGGATTTCTTGAAGGAACATAATTCACAGGAACTTCGTACAGGAACATCCCTGGAGGAATTGATTCGCAGACCGGAGCTTTCCTATGAAATGTTAGCTCCGATGGACCCAAATAGACCTGATTTACCACAAGATGTTGTAGAACAAGTTGAGATTAACATCAAATACGCGGGTTATTTGCAGAGACAGGAACAGCAGGTCGCACATTTTAAGAAGCTTGAGAACCGACGCATTCCGGATGAGGTGGATTATAATCAGATTACATCTCTTCGTCTGGAAGCAAGACAGAAGTTGTCGCAGATTCGCCCGGTAAATGTCGGACAGGCGTCGAGAATCTCCGGTGTGTCACCGGCGGATATCAGCGTTTTACTGGTATATCTGGAGTCCTTTCAGAAGCAGAAAGGATAAATTGTCAAAAATAAATTGTAAGAAGATAAATACGCGTTTATAGGTTAGATTGTGAGGATAGCAGCATGGCAATAATAGCTGACGAGATACTTTTTAGCGGATTGGCGGAATTCGGTATTGAGCCGACACGTAAACAAATCCAAAATTTTCATAAGTATTATCAGATGATGGTAGAGAAGAACAAGGTAATGAACTTAACAGCAATTACCAATTATCAGGAGGTCGTTGTGAAGCATTGGCTGGACAGCCTCTGCATCCTGCGGGTTGCGATGGTTATTCCTGAGATTCGCCTATTGCTGGAAAATCCAAAAACCAAGATTATCGATGTAGGAACCGGAGCAGGATTTCCGGGTATTCCAATAAAGATTATGTTTCCGAAGGTGCAGCTTACACTGATGGATTCCTTAAATAAGCGAATTGACTTTTTACAGGATGTAGTAGATGAACTCGAACTTGAAAATGTATCTTGTATCCATGGTAGAGCGGAAGAATTGGGACGCAATATCATGTATCGTGAACAATTTGATCTGTGTGTGTCAAGGGCAGTAGCCAGACTGGCAACCCTGTCGGAATGGTGTATTCCCTTCACAAAGGTAAAAGGATATTTTCTTCCGTATAAGTCCGGAGATGCCATGGATGAAATCAACGAAGCAAAGACAGCAATTAAGGAACTTGGTGCAGACCTGAATAAAAATATTTCCTATACGGTACCTGAATCGGAATTAAAACGCATTATACCGGTTATTCAGAAAAAAACAAATACAAAAGATAAATATCCGAGAGGCGGAGGAAAACCCCTGAAGTTACCGATATTGAAAACTAATTAAGTTTGTTACAGGATGTTTCACGTGAAACATCCTGTTTTGCTTTTAAGAGGGGGGTAAAAGAGGTGGGAAGGTGGGGGGGTAGTTTACTTTATTACTATTTGACTAAACGAATAAATGGATATATTTATTCGTTAATAATTTTAACTATAATGTTTCACGTGAAACATTATAATGAAACCTCTCTCTACGGTTGTTTATTATAGTGCTCCATTAAGGCATATAAGTAAGCATAAGATGGGTGGGTGAGGGAGAAACGAGGAGAGAGGAGAGAGGTGTGCACTAACTTGCACAAAAGGAAATTTGCCGAAGTATCGAGCGGTGGCGGGCAAGCACAGTACACGTACATGCGGCACTTGGCGCGAAAATTTCGCAGGCGAAACTTTTTATTGCTTCCTACAATGTTTCACGTGAAACATAACCATCAGAGATATTGCCCATCTCTCCCCCCTAAAATTATTAAAGCTCCTCGATTTCTTTTATACATATTCACAAAATTGTATCTTATATTACATTGTAGCCCTAGAACCTTCTAGCCACAATATATTTGATTATCCAAACCCTCCTGTGCCGGCATCGTCATAATATTGATATTCAAAACTATATCTTGTAGTGGCATTATTTTTTTATTTGTGTTATACTAACAAAGTACGCTTTTAGGATGAATTGTAGAAAAGTGAGGATATCATGGGAAAAGCAATTGCAATTACAAACCAAAAGGGTGGCGTAGGTAAGACTACCACTGCAATTAACTTGTCTGCCTGTCTTGCCGAGAACGGAATGAAGGTTCTTGTCCTGGATATTGACCCGCAGGGAAACTGCTCCAGCGGTCTGGGTATTGATAAAGATGGAAACTATAACACGATATATCAGCTTATCATTGGCGATTGTAATGTAAGAGAAGCAATCACGCATACGGAATTTGAAGGTCTGGATATCATTCCTTCCGATGTGAATCTGGCAGGCGCCGAGATTGAGCTTCTCGACGTTAAGGATAAGGAATACCTCCTGCGAGGGAAAATCGCTGAGGTTAAGGACGAATACGATTACATTTTAATCGACTGTCCCCCATCCCTCAACACACTGACGTTAAATGCCATGACGACGGCGGATTCCATTATTGTACCGATTCAGTGTGAATATTACGCTCTTGAGGGTCTTTCCCAGCTGATACATACCATTGAGCTGGTTCGGAATCGTTTGAATGAGGATTTGGCTATCGACGGCGTTGTATTTACGATGTTTGACGGACGTACCAATCTATCTTTGCAGGTTGTTGAGAATGTACGCGCAAACCTGTCACAGAACATTTATGCAAGCGTAATTCCGAGAAATGTACGTCTTGCGGAAGCCCCAAGCCACGGTCTGCCGATTACGAAGTACGACACGCGTTCTGTTGGCGCCGAGTCTTACCGCGAACTTGCACTTGAGGTCATGAAAAATGACCGCAAGAAAGCTGCACCGAGGAAGAAAAAAGGTTTATTTAGAAAGTAAGGAGAAATACTATGGCAATAAAGAAAGGATTAGGGAAGGGACTGGACTCCCTTATTTCCAATAAAATAGATCGAGATGTTAAGAAGGCTGTCGATGAGAAGAAGCAGGACGCAGGCATTACCGCAGTTCCGGCAAATGCAGAAATCAAACTGCCTTTGTCCAGAATTGAGCCGAACCGCGAGCAGCCGCGCCGCTATTTTGACGAGGAAGCATTGAAGGAGCTGGCAGAGTCCATCCGTGTGCATGGCATTGTACAGCCCTTAGTTGTTTGCCGCAAGGGTACGCAGTATGAAATTATTGCCGGTGAGCGTCGTTTCCGTGCCGCGCATTTGGCCGGTCTTAAGGAAGTTCCGGTATTGGTTCGTGAGTACAGCGAGCAGGAATTGTACGAGGTTGCGTTGATTGAGAACCTTCAGCGTGAGGATCTCAATGCGATTGAAGAGGCTGTAGCATACAAGAAGTTGATTGAAGAGTATGATTTGACACAAGAACTTGTTGCGGAGCGTGTTTCTAAGAGCCGTGTTGCCATTACAAATGCTCTGCGTCTTCTGCGTCTGGACGACCGGGTACAGGAGATGATTATCCGCAAGGAGCTTTCGGCGGGACATGCCAGAAGTCTGCTTTCTCTTGAGAAGGGCGATGCGCAGTTCCGGCTTGCACAGGAGATTGTGCGTGCAAAGATGAGCGTTCGCGAGGTTGAGAAGAAGGTTCAGGATCTGGTAAATCCGCCCGATCCGAAGGAAAAGAAACCGGTACCTGCGGACAATGCAATTTATGCTGCCTACGAAGAGAAACTAAAGGCAGCAATGGGCACTAAGGTTAATATTCACAGAAAGAATCGTAATGCCGGAAAGATTGAAATTGAGTACTATTCTGTTGATGAGTTTGAGCGTTTGATGCAGCTCCTCCATGTGCAGCAGTAAGATTGGAGGATAAGAAATGTTTAACAAATGGGGAATAAACCAGGAATTTTTGCTTCTTGCAATTCTGGGTATTATGTTGATTTTACTTGTATTCTGCATGGTTATGGTCATCCAATACAATCGGTTAAATGAACGTTATCGCGAGTTTATGCGTGGTAACAGCGGGAAGAGTCTGGAGGAACGTATCCTTCAGAGATTCCATGAGATGGACGGCATAAAGGATAAAATTTCGGATTTGGCGGATCGGATTAAGGCGCTTGAGGAATCCCGCGATACGTCCTTTAAGAAGATGGCAATTCACCGTTATGACGCATTTAACGAAATGGGCGGAAAGCTCAGCTACAGCGTCTGCCTGTTAAATGATGTCAATGACGGATTTATCATGACCAGTATGCACAACCGTGACGGTTGCTACACCTATGTTAAAGAAATTATCAAAGGTAATACATTTGTACTGCTGTCGGATGAAGAAAAAGCTGTTTTGGAAGAAACAATTAACAATAGTGATACAATTCAACTGATGTAATTCTCTGAAAGTGTCATGGGAATAACAGGCGTGTATTAAAGAAAAGGTAGTAAGTATGCATAGTTTTCTTCGGGCAATCGGTTTTTCCGGTTGCGATACGAAACAAAAAGAAGAAGCATTGATTGACGAGGTGCTGCGTGCACCGATGTACAAAGGACAGATTTCTCTGCAGCCGGAGGATTCGACGGTATTTTCCGAGGTCTCTCTGGATTTTGGAGAGGGATTCGGAATTACCGTGCGCGGACAGGTTGATGGGGAGAATCATTTCCACATGGATCACTATTTTCCGTATTTGTGTCCTCGCAATATCACCTCCGAGGAAGAAATGTTCATCGGAAAGCGGAGTGATTCCGACTCCTATGCAGTTCTCTGTGATGATATGCGTGTCGGTGTTTCTCTTATATTTTTCCTGAACAATGCAGTTGATTTTTTGCGAACCCGGGAGGGGGATATGGATACGAGTGTGCAGCACCCGGCGCGGCTCTCGGCTCTGGCAGCAGACGGACATGTTCTGCTTCCGACGGTCAAATCCGTGAAGGACGTCAAGGACAGCAGCGCGCAGATTATCATGCAGAAGCAGATGATTTCCGAAGCAAAGAACGGGAACCAGGAAGCAATTGATAAGCTGACCATTCAGGAAATCGATACGTATTCGCTTGTCGGAAAACGAATCAAGGAGGAGGACGTATTTTCCATCGTAGACACATCCTTCTCGCCCTACGGAATGGAAAGCGAGATTTACAAGATTCTCGGAATCATTGTGTCGGTTGAGGAACGCCAAAACCGAGTGACCGACGAAACGGTCTGCGTGATGGAAATTTACTGCAACCATATGATTTTTGACCTCTGTATCAACCGCCGGGATTTGCTTGGTGTGCCGGAGGTCGGACGACGGTTCCGCGGCGCCGTGTGGATGCAGGGCGTAGTGGATTTTCCGAAGTAACCGATGCCGGAAGTCCGCTTCGTGTGCCCGGCAGGGTGCGGTTGATTTTGAAACAGCACACAGCAACGCAGGGAATACGGCGACATTTTCCTTGCAATGTGCCGTGGATTTGAGTATAATGAGTAGTGTCCTGCGGCAGCAGGCTGTTCATACACAATTTAACATCATTTAGCACTCATAGTTAAGGGGATATAACGAGGCCCTCCTAAGGCCTAATCCTGGGTTCGATTCCCGGTGAGTGCATCGCTGAAAGTTTTGCAAGTCAAGGCTTTCAGCTTTTTTTATTTCATAGGAAATTCCTTTGAATTTCCTATGAAATAAAAAAGCTCCGCTATGGATGCGCTTTTCAGAAAAACCCCTTTTGGGGGTGATTTTGAACCATTCAACCGCAAAATGTGTCGTTTCACGGTTACGGTACTTGTTTTTTTATTGTAATAATATATTATTAAAAGCAAATATGAACAACCGGGAGGATAAGTTTATGAAAAAGAAAAGTATTGTTTTAATCGTTTTATTTGTAACAATGATGTCGTCTCTGACACTGGTGCATGCCATACCGAATCGTGTTGCTACTTATGGGGGAAGTATGACCAGCAAAAAATTTTCCGACTGCGAAGACTTGAAAGAAGTTAATAATACTCATTACTTTCTTCATCTGATCTATGAATTGGATACGGGCGTAGAACTAATTGCAGAAGCAGATTGTTTTTACACAAAGACTATTTTTACTGCGGCACGTGATAACATTCGTTCCAGTCTGCTGCCGCCACACGGATATGCAGTATGCGTCGGATTTAAGGGTACGACTACATGGTCGTCATGGGGGAGCAGTCAGCTGGCGACGAGTACCGTAGCGGTACCCCATTCTAAGAATACTTTGTTTGCAGGATATTTTGGTAAGGTGATAGATTAGGGGAGGCGATTATGAAGCGTAGAATGCGATATTTTTTCATTCCCATACTTGTGCTGGCATTAGGCGTGTTGGCGTATTTTGTGATGATATTTATTTATCGGTATTCTTTCCGAAAAGATTACATGATTTTAGAGGAGACATATCTGGTCGAAGGCGACAGGGGAGAATATGAACAGGATGGACAGAAGTATTTGTTTCATGCCTATGATATGGGGAATTGGGGACCCTGGTACGGAGAACTGGAGGTTGTCGAGAAAATTGCCGGAACACTGGACGGAACGAGAGAAGTACGTTGCTATGTGTTTTTTGCACCCTTTGGAAAGCGGGAAATAAGTATTAGTATACCGTTCGAGAACATGAATGGAGATATAGAGGTCGGGAGAGTTCGCTTTGATGAGAACTGGAAGATCCTAGAGGATGATATGCTTCCTACGGGATGGTATGTATACGAGCATTACTATGATAAAATAAAATATTATTTCAATATTGTACACACACGGTGGCCTGCGTTTGACATTCAAGGATTAGAGTAACGGAATGCTGTACTAGGCGGGAGAGTATATGCGGGGAGGAGGATAAATTCATGAAACGTAGAATGCGATATTTTTTCATCCCCATACTTGTGCTGGCATTAGGCGTATTGGCGTATTTTGTGATGATATTTGTTTACCGGTATTCTTTCCGAAAAGATTACATGATTTTAGAAGAGACAGATATGGTCGAAGGCGACAGGGGAGAATATGAACAGGATGGACAGAAGTATTTGTTTCTTGTTCATGATATGGGAAATTGGGGACCCTGGTACGGAGAACTGGAAGTTATCGAGCAACTTGCCGGAACACTGGACGGAACGAGAGAGGTACGTTGCTATGTGTTTTTTGCGCCTTTTGGAAAGCGGGAAATAAGTATTTGTATACCATTCGAGAACGTGAATGGAGATACAGAGCTCGGAATTGTTAATTTTGATGAGAACTGGAAGATCCTGGAGGATGATATGCTTCCTACGGGATGGTATGTATACGAGCATTACTACGATAAAATAAAATACTATTTCAATATTGTACACACACGGTGGCCAGCGTTTGATATTCAGGGATTAGAGTAATGGAATGCTGTACTAAGGGGGAGTATATGCGAGAGATAATAAAAATAATTCGTGATAAATGGGTTTCTTACTTCTTTATTGTAGCCTTTTTGGCGGTAGGTTTTGTTCTTATTAACGACAGGGTTATTTGGAATGTTGTTCTGGATGGATACTGTCCGTATTTTTCCGTGTCGCAGGACGAATTGGAGCTTGGCAGCGACTCGTTAAAGACAATAGAACAACAATTTAACGAGCAAGGCTACGAGCTTGCGGTTGGCAGATGGTGTATGAACCTACAGGAAAACACCATGCATTTTTACATATATGGTTCCGACCGGGCAATAAAAGAATACAAAGAGGCGGTTGGATTCTCCTCAGATTGTTTGAATAGTATCTTTTCCCGAAACTATTCCCGAAGCGTCAGATATCATTTCGGTACGTTGGAACAGGTGGCTGCGGATAGTTTGGAAAAGGCGGGGGAGTTTGATGAGCAGGTTGAGCTGATAATCCTGTCGCAAAATGGCGAAGATGTTGCAAAAACGATTTCGCCGGAATGGTACTGGTCTCTGGGATTAAAAAATTTTCATGGAAATCATTATACGCTGTGGAAGGAAGTAAAATCTCAGGTCATCGGAATCTGGGTAATCCTATTGGTTGCCATCTCCTTTTTACAGTATTATGACGTGGTGCGGCAGAAAAAATGTTATTTTGTTGAAATTGCCTATGGGACTACGGTTGGAGAGGTCATACTTCGGAATGTGGCAGCAGACACACTCTTTTATGTTTTTTGTATCATTGGGATGTGTGCGAGCGTACGTTATATTTTTTATCTTCCGTTTGGAGATTTACCGTACATAATTATTGGCGGAATAATGATTGTCGGAAATATAATTTGGTACCTGACGCTCTTGCGATATTCGTTTCGTGATGCGCTTTCAGGAACACGACTTACGGAATCGGAATTGGCGATCAGTTATTTGCTGCGGATGTTTGTTATGGTTTCGGTTATCGTATTCATCACCTTAAGCTGTTTTTCGGGAGCAGAATATGTTCGATTAAAAAGGAGTCAAGCCTTTTTCCGAGAACACAAAGAATGGTATGCGACGACGGCACAGTCTCTTTCTGATTGGGAGGCATGGTATGATTACTATTTGAAAGCGGTTGCGGACGGAACTGCTGAAAAGTATATGATTCAATGCAGCTTTACAGAAGGAAGAACTACTTACACAATTATTGAAAATGGCAGCAATTCACTGCAATGGCTTATGGAATGGTACCCATCTGTTGATTTCACGGATCGAGAGGGATACGCATGGCTTGTGCTTTACCCCGAGGCACTTGAAACGGAAGCGTGTCGAAATGCGGTAAGGGAAAATTATCCTTCGGAAAAGGGGGCGTTTTTGTATCTTCCATACAAAGAAAAGCAATATGCATTGGTTGATAAAAATACGGTAAGTTGCGGAACAAATCTGATTTTTGTTGTGGATTTACATGATTCGGAGAAAAAAAATCTGGGGAATGGTCTGGTTCCGGAGGAGATATTCCAGGCGTATTTTCGTATTCCGGATTCGGATTCGGATGGCAGAATCCGGCTTCCGAACGGAGAAATGGTGGAAACGGTTTCTTTGTACGAAGAATTTATGAGAGAGTATGTTAAAACCCGAAACCTTTTCTTGGGAGAATTGGTTTCGATGCTGCTTTTTTTGTTGATGAAAGCGGTGATTACCGGCAGAATATTGTATTTGGAGTTTGACACGGATTCTGTACGATATATTATTATGCGTATCAATGGAACCGGGTTTATACAGACGTACCGGTATATTTTTCTGACAGCAATCGTTTCCGGAGTAATTGGTTTTGCGGTGGATCGAATGTTTATGAAAATGTCGTTAATCCCCGATAACAAGGTATTAGGAGTAGCAGTTGCACTTGGCGTGGTCGGGACGGAAGTGGGAATGATTGTGTATCGTATCATTCGTTTGGAACACACAAATGTGCAGAGAATTTTGAAAGGAGGAAAATTGTGATAGAAATAAATAACATAACGAAATGTTATGGTGAAAAAGAAATTGTTCGTGATTTTTCCCTTAAAATTCCTGATGGGGATTTTATTGTATTCTCAGGGACAAGCGGCTGTGGAAAGACTACGATGTTAAATATCATCGGAGGATTTGAGCCCGTGAATCAGGGAACGGTAGTTGTCGACGGAATTTCGCTTGCCGATTCGCGAAAGAAGAAGTACTTATACAAAAATACCTTTGGCTTTTTGTTTCAAAACTTTGCTTTGGTGGAGCAGATTACCGTAAGGGAGAATCTGGAACTGATTCATAGAAAATGCAGGGAAGAGATTTCTTTTGAAGAGGCATTACAGAAAGTGGGTCTTAATGACTGCATGGACACCAAAGTATACAAATTATCAGGCGGAGAGCAGCAAAGAGTTGCGCTTGCCCGCTTAATGATTAAGAAATGCAGCATTGTTCTTGCGGACGAGCCAACCGGTTCGCTGGATTATGAGAATGCAAAATATGTTATGGAAATTCTTGCAAATTTGAATCGGGAGGGGAAAACAGTCATTATGGTAACCCATGCGGGAGAGTTCCTTTCCTATGCCAATCGGGTAGTGCACATGAACCGCCCAAATGGTTAAGGGAACGCGTTTGAGGGGCAGGGAGTTGAACAGGTGAAGCTTGTTTTTCCAGTAACAAAGTATCGGCATAATGAATATCATGCAAGTAAACTATAGTTAAGGAGAAGATATGCATACTGAAAATTATGTCGCAGAATCTCTGGAGCTCCATCTGTTTTTCGGACGCATCATGAAAGAGCATTCGCTGTTTCTGAAAGCCGGATTTACTCCGGTCAATTCTAATTTTTCTGCAAAAGCAGAATTTTATCAAAATGAATTTGAAAAACTTCTGAACTGTACAGTTTCTCTCAGTAATGGAATAATCAGCCCCAAAGCGCTGCATTCGGAAGAAATTGTGACGGAGTTTACCCTCACTGCTGAAAGACAAACGGAAAGACTGACAGGGATTCCTATAAATAGTAATATCACGCAAAGGGAATTGAGATTAAATAGCTGCAAGTGCAATGATGCGGCAGATAGATTTTGTCAGGTAAAGGATTTGAACAGGACGGCGCTGAACCTGTTAAACGGGTTGATTGCGCTAAAGGAAGAAATACTTGACAAAGTGCTTAGCTGTCATATGTTTACAATGAATTATCCGCTGCTGATTGAACACATATTGAGGGAGGCAAAGCTTTATCGAAAATATGTACAGATGCTCGAAGCACACGGTACAATCAGCATGCAGTCGATGAAAGAAGAGGAATGTTTCTGGAATCAGATTATGATGGAACATGCTCTTTTTATACGAGGACTGCTCGATCCGTCGGAGAAGGAGTTGTTTAGCTCTGCCGATATGTTTGCAGAAAATTATGCTTCTTTGCTCAAACGATGTCATGATGCACAGAACAGAACTCTGACGGACGATTCCCTGACGGAAACAAAAAAATTCAGGGACTTCAAAGCGGCAGGTGTAAAAGGAATCGAAAACTGTCAGATTCGTTCGCTGATTCTTCCGCTGCTTGCCGACCATGTTCTTCGTGAAGCAAATCATTTTATCAGAATACTTGAGAACTGATGTTAAAATAATGCATTTCTTGGCGCGTTCGCGCATAAGAAAGCCGCCGATAAAGGTCAAAAAAGCTCAAAAATCTTCTTTTCAAAGCCCCCTGCCGGTGTTATAATCAAGCATATACCCCCGGCAGGGCGGTACCTGACAAAACGGATGACGGAAAGCTTTCCGGTTCAAGGAGGACATATGAAACAAAAGATTGGAACGTTTTTTCTGATCGCGCTTTTTGGCGGTTTTTTAATTTATTTGCTGGTGTCGGCGACACTGGATCTGACAAATAAAAAGGATGTGCATACGGTGCAGCTTGGCGGGGCAGTTGAATTGCTCGAAGTGAAGCATACCATCAACGGGTTAATTCCGATTGGAACGGATTATTATTATGTCGGCGTTGATGCACAGACCAAGGACTCTTATGTAATCAAAGCGTCGAAAAAGTGGTATGAGAAAAATTTCGGCAGCGATTATAAGCCTCTCGATGCGAACGGAGTGGAGATTACCGCGCTTTCCAAGAAGGTTTCGGATTATGAGACGTCCCGGGAAATGACCCGGCGAATCTCAGAACTGAAGGGAATGGAATTTCCGCTGGGCGCGAACTACAGCCTGGAGCTTGATTACAAGGCTGTAGCCAT
This sequence comes from Lachnoclostridium sp. UBA7482, assembly GCA_002479645.1. Classification (GTDB taxonomy): domain Bacteria; phylum Bacillota; class Clostridia; order Lachnospirales; family Lachnospiraceae; genus ISDg. The sequence continues at coordinate 28,090 of DLOO01000029.1, forward strand.
CAAAAAAATTATTATGTTCGTTTTTTCCATAATTTTGGCGGTATCGGGGTATTTTGTCCTGAAAAATAAGGGCAGTATCAAGCCTGTCATTGTCAAATGCTGGCTCGTCGCCCTGATCGTCTGGGGTGTATTCTTTATAAGAGTGGTCATGCTTCTCGGATAAGAGAGGAAGCTTCTATGTAAAGAATACGGTGCAGCACCTTCATTGGTGTTGCGCCGTATTCTTTTTCCTTTAGAATGGCAAATAATCCTTTATTTCGTCTGTGAACTGATTGCCGCATCGTGCAATCTCTCCCATAACGCGTTCAATTCCCTTTTCGGTCATAAACCAGTTGTCATGCGTGATATTATAGCAGTGTATCGGGCATATCGAAAATGCAACATCAGGAAAAGCCATCTGATAAAGCATCAGACATCTGCGTGCATGAAACGCCTTGCAGACAATTATGGCAGATTCAACCTTGATACCTCTTTCATCAATAACCTTACGTGACAGAATCGCATTTTCTTTAGTAAAAGCAGCTTTGTCTTCCTTAATGATTGATGCATTAGGAACTCCGTTTCTTTCTAATACGTCAACAAAAAAATCGCATTCTGTTCGATAGTCTCCGGTATATATGTCCGCTTTTGACTTTGGCCCCGAAAAACAGCCAAAATCCTTTGCTACGCCTCCCGAAGGAACTATCCACTTTGCGTATCCCTGACTGTAAAGTTTTGCAGCATATTCAGGCAATTCAGCGTATGACCCTCCCGGAATAAAGATTACATCAACTTTTTTAGGTTCATCACAAACAAATATAAAATCAGAAATATCAGTTATTATACGATTTACCATTTAACTTCTCCTCCCCTATTTATTAAATCCGTCTGAACATTTCAGTCTTTTGAGAAACTCCCACATATCCTGCGCCTGCTTGCATGGGAACACAGTGTCAATCCATGCCGCCACTTTCTCGCCTGCCATATGGAAAACCGATGCCATTGCATTCAATGCTTTCCACATAGAAGCTTCCTCCGCACAAGCATAGGTCTCGCAGTAACAAGCCCACATATCTCCGGACAGATAGTTCTCCATATAAGAATCCAGAATTCCCAATTCCACCGGTTTTCCGTTTTGTAAGCAAATGTACCAGCGAATCATACGGTTTACCACATCTCTGACGGAAAGATTTAGATAGAACATAGCAGCGGGGATTTCTTTCCGCAGAACATATTCCGTATAAGTTTTCAACACCCAGTAAAATTCGCCGCAGCAACCCTCGAAATCCTTAACTGTGGGAATTTCATAAAAGAACAATTCTTCCTCTGCCCTTCCCACATCTGTGTATTTGCTGTTTTTGTCCAAAAGCACTTCGTATGTACCACTAATCCAAACGTTTTCTGTGTTCTTCTTCACATACTTTTCCCAAAACTTTTCATTAGTAATTGCATTTATAACCAATGTGATTCCATCTTTATACACCATCAGATGGGCTTTCATACCATCCAGCATGTCAGGATAATTGCGGTCTCCACGATATAGCAAAATCCTTTCTCCAAAACACTTTTCAAAAGTTTCATCCGCCTCAAAATCCTCTATGTTTTCTACGATAAAATAGAACTCATAGGAATATAAATACTTTCTTACAGGCACAAGATTTGTGCGAATGACAGCCTGTATGTCGGAAACTGACAAAGCATATGATAGTATTTGGTTGATCACTTCCTGTTCTGTCCTCATAACTCGTCCCCACTCCGGTAATTGTACCCCAAAACTTTTTAGATGTCTCATTATCTTTTAAGCACCATAATTACATCTTATTAAAAATCACATTCTTTTCTTTCATAGAAATTTTACCAACCTCATATCCAAATTCTTTTGCTTCTTTCTTATAAGTTAAAAATGAATGGTCTATTTCAAATCCTAAAATGTTTTTAATTTCTTCGTAAGATAATTTATAATTTTCTTTATTATTATCTTTTAAGTACTTCCATAATGGCTCATATTTACTCATTATTAACACGCTCGCTTTCGATTATGTTATAGGTGCAATCTCATGCATTTGAAATTAAACTGCCTATGCCTTAATCTACGCGGAACTCCTGCAGCTTGAGATTCTTGTTTCGTTCCTGCACCATGCCGACCGACCATGCATTGATGAAGAGCAGCAGCGGGTTGTCGTGCAAATCCTTGATGCGCTTCATGTCGCTGGTACCGACAATTTTGTCTACCGGGCATTCGTCCGGATTCATAACCCAGCGGATGTGCTCGTAAGGCAGCGGGTCCATACGAATCTCAACGTTATATTCGCTCTGAAGGCGGAAGGCAAGTACGTCGAATTGCAGCACGCCGACAACGCCTACGATAATTTCCTCCATACCGGTATTGAATTCCTGAAAAATCTGGATGGCGCCCTCCTGCGCAATCTGGGTAATACCCTTCATGAACTGCTTCCGCTTCATGGTGTCAACCTGACGAACACGGGCAAAATGCTCCGGTGCAAAGGTCGGGATACCTTCAAAGCGGAATTTTTTATTGCTTAGACACAGGGTGTCGCCGATGGAGAAGATCCCCGGATCGAAAACACCGATAATATCGCCGGCATAAGCCTCCTCAACGATATGACGCTCCTGCGCCATCATCTGCTGCGGCTGTGCAAGCTTAACCTTCCTGCCGCCCTGCACGTGCCAAACCTCCATGCCGGCGTCGAACTTACCGGAGCAGATTCGCATAAATGCGATACGGTCTCTGTGAGCCTTGTTCATATTTGCCTGAATCTTAAAGACAAATGCGGAGAACTCCTCGGTAAACGGGTCGATAATTCCGGCATCCGACTTACGCGGAAGCGGAGAATAGGTCATTTTCAGGAAATAATGCAGGAACGTCTCAACACCGAAGTTGGTGAGCGCGGAACCGAAAAATACCGGGGAAAGCTGACCGTTGCTGACTGCCTCCTGGTCGAACTCAGCACTGGCGCCGTCCAGCAGGTCAATGTCTTCCTGCAGCTTGCCGTAGAAATCAAAGCCGATTTCCTTCTCGAGATTGGGGTCGTCGGCGGACATGTAGCGGGTTGCTACTTCCTTCTGCCCGTTCATGGCAGCGGTAAAGAGGGCAACCTCCTTTGTATTGCGGTCGTATACGCCCTTGAAGCCTTTGCCGGAGCCAATCGGCCAGTTAACCGGACAGGTTGCAATTCCGAGGACATTTTCAATGTCGCTCAGAAGCTCATAGGGGTCGTTGGCCTCACGATCCATCTTGTTGATAAATGTGAAAATCGGGATGTGCCGCATAACACAAACCTTAAAGAGCTTAATGGTCTGTTTCTCAACACCTTTGGAGGCGTCGATAACCATGACGGCGGAGTCTGCCGCCATCAGGGTACGGTACGTATCCTCGGAGAAATCTTCATGTCCGGGGGTATCCAGAATGTTGATGCAGTATCCGTCGAAGTTGAACTGCATAACGGAAGACGTAACGGAAATACCGCGCTCCTTTTCGATTTCCATCCAGTCGGAAACCGCGTGCCGTGCGGTCTTTCGGCCCTTGACGGAACCTGCCAGGTTGATGGCGCCGCCGTAGAGAAGAAATTTCTCGGTCAAGGTTGTTTTGCCGGCATCCGGGTGGGAGATAATCGCGAACGTTCTGCGCTTTTTTATTTCGGTTGAAATATCGGTCATAAAATCCTCTTTTCTGTTCTTCATAATACAAAATCTGCGTGATTTGCCGCCCTGTTGCCTGCCAAAGCGGCACTTTATCCATTTTACAACAAAATCCAGGCAACTGCAAGGGGGGCATTGGCCATGAAACGGTAGAATTTTCTTGTCAGAGCGCGAAAAAAATGTTATAATTGTATTGCTAAGATGCTGAAAAAGCAGCGAAGGAAAAATGCGTATAATAAAAAGGGTAATGAAAGGAGACGAGAAGAAATGAAGCGCAGATTTTTTGCGATTTTACTCGTGCTTATGATGGTGCTTGCAATCGGCTGCGGCGATAAGGGCAGCAACGAGGCAACACCGACTGTTCCGGGCGGCAATAGTACCGACGTCAACAATCCGAATAATGGAGACAGCGGCAACATGGAAGAAACCATGATTACGAAATCCCTCGGTAACCGTGGTAACAATTATCGATTTAAGAAATTCGTGGATAAGGTGAAGTCCGGCGAACAGGCAACGGTGTTATTTTACGGTGGTTCTACTTCCACTGCAACCAATGCCGGTACCGACAAGACATTCCCCGTTCTGGTAACCGAGTACCTTAAGACAACCTACGGCGGCAATATCAATTCGATTGTTTCCGGCGTTGACGGATGTTCCTCTACCTTGGGACTGATTCGTTCCGACCGTGACCTCGTGAACACCAATGCGGATTTGATTTTCCTTGATTTCTCCGCAAATGACGGAACCGGTAAGGTTGACGAGAATGGTTTTGAAAGCTTGCTTCGTAAGACTCTGAGCCTGCCCCAGGAGCCTGCGGTTATCGTATTGAACTCGGTAAATCAGGAAGGATCTACCCAGCAGGATAACATCAACAACTTCTGCTTCCAGTACGGTGTTCCTACTGTAAACGTTAAGCCCGCGATTTTTGCATATATTGATGATGCTGACAGTGATTATACATGGCAGCACTGGTCGATGGATGATATTCATCCGAGCCCGGACGGACACGCTCTTTACAGCAAGTTCATTATTAACCTTCTTAAGATTCTTGATGAAGGCGAAACCGCATCCGCACAGACCATGCCTGCAAAGCCTATCCGTGGTGCAGACCATGTGGATTTGAAGATGGTAGATCGTGAGAACAATATGAGTTTGATTTCCATCGGTGACGTGGGTGATTTTGCCGGCAAGGATGATACCGCAAGCTTTCAGTCCGGTTGGCAGAAGGTAAAGACGGACGCGGGCGAGGGCGCGCCGTTCCAGTTCCGTTTTACCGGCAAGGCGCTCTATATCGTGTTTAAGAGCTCTTCCNNCGGATGCGGTTTCGCCTTCATCCGAGGAAACTTATGGTACCGCAGAGGTTCTGGTAGACGGTGTTGTTATGAAGGAAATGGTCGGTTATCCTGAGGACGGCGGCGGAGATCTTCCGTCCACAATTATGGCGTTTTCCGAGAAGGAATCCGCTACTCACAGGATTGAGATTCGCATGAAAGAGGGAGAAGAGACACAGATGTTCTCCATCCTCGCATTTGGTGTGGTACAGTAATAAGAAGTGCAGAAAACCAAGGGATTTTTTGGTAAAGTACCGACGCGGATTGTGATTGTCCGCTTTACAAATACCCCCCTGTTATGCTATTATTGCAGTAGGTGTGTTCATGAAAAGCATGAATGCGCAGAATTGTGCAGTAAATAGATTACAGGAGGGTATTTTTATGAGCAATTCTATCGACAATATGTCTGTAAATGCCATTCGTGTGTTGGCGGCAGACGCAATCCAGAAAGCAAAATCCGGACACCCGGGTCTTCCCCTTGGTTCCGCAGCAGTTGCTTACAATGTTTGGGCAAAGCAGATGAAGCACAACCCGGCAAACCCTGATTGGGCAAACAGAGATCGTTTCATTCTTTCCGGCGGACATGGTTCCACCCTGCTTTACTCCCTGCTTCACTTGTTCGGCTACGGCCTTACCAAGGAGGACATGATGCAGTTCCGTCAGGACGGTTCCCTGACTCCCGGACATCCCGAGTACCGTCACACCGTAGGTGTTGAGGCGACTACCGGCCCGCTTGGCGCAGGTATGGGCATGGCAGTTGGTATGGCAATGGCTGAGGCTCATTTGGCTGCTAAGTTTAACAAGGAAGGCTATCCGGTTGTTGATCACTATACATACGTACTCGGCGGCGACGGCTGTATGATGGAAGGTATTTCCTACGAAGCCATGTCTCTTGCAGGTACCCTTGGCCTTGGCAAGTTAATCGTTATTTACGATAGCAACCGGATTTCCATTGAAGGCAGCACCGATATCGCATTTACCGAAAATGTACAGGCTCGTTTTGCTTCCATGGGCTTCCAGACTTTGGTTGTTGAGGACGGCAACGATCTCGATGAAATCAGCAGGGCTATGGAGGCTGCCAAGGCAGATCCCAGACCTTCCATGATTACCGTAAAGACCCAGATCGGTTACGGTTGTCCTGCTAAGCAGGGGAAGGCAAGCGCTCACGGCGAACCTCTCGGCGAGGAAAATGTGGCAGCTATGAAGGAATTCCTCGGCTGGCCGAGCCAGGAGCCTTTCTATGTACCGGATGAGGTTTATGCAAACTATAAGGCAATCGCAGCCCAGAAGGCTAAGGACGAGGAAGCTTGGAATGCTATGTTTGCAGAGTACTGCGAGAAGTATCCGGAGATGAAGCAGGCATGGGAAGATGAGTTCAATATGGATATCGCGGCTCCGCTCATGGATGATGAGGAATACTGGGCTTATGAGGAGAAGGCAGACGCTACCAGAAACCTGAGCGGCTGGGCTCTTAACAAGCTGAAGAACAAGGTTCCGAACCTGATTGGCGGTTCCGCAGACCTTGCTCCTTCCAACAAGACTTATATGAAGGATTTGGGAGATTTCTCCAAGGACAATTACGCCGGAAGAAATCTGCATTTCGGCGTTCGAGAGTTTGCAATGGCAGCAATCAGCAACGGTATGGTGCTTCACGGACTTCGTACCTATTGCGCAACCTTCTTCGTATTCAGCGATTACGTTAAGCCGATGGCGAGACTTTCTGCTTTGATGCGTATTCCTACCACTTTCGTATTGACCCACGACAGTATCGGTGTTGGCGAGGATGGTCCTACCCATGAGCCGATTGAGCAGCTTGCAATGCTTCGTTCTTTGCCGAATTTCCATGTATTTCGTCCGGCAGATGCAACCGAGACTTTGGCTGCCTGGTACAGCGCTGTAACCAGCAAGGAAACTCCTACCGCACTTGTTCTTACCCGTCAGAATCTGCCTCAGTTGGCAGGTTCCTCCAAGGAAGCGCTTAAGGGTGGTTATATTATCGAGGATTCCGCTAAGGCAACTCCCGATGCAATCATTATCGCAAGCGGCTCCGAGGTCAGCATTTCCATCGAAGCGAAGAAGCTCCTTGCAGAGGAAGGTATCGATGCAAGAGTTGTCAGCATGCCTTGTATGGATTTGTTTGAAGAGCAGAGTGCAGAGTACAAGGAGAGCGTACTTCCCAAGAGTGTACGTGCCCGCGTAGCTGTTGAAGCTCTCAGCGATTTCGGCTGGGCTAAGTATGTCGGCCTTGACGGCGGCTATGTAACCATGCATGGCTTCGGTGCAAGCGCTCCGGCTTCCGTTCTTTTCAAAAAGTTCGGCATTACCACGGAAAACGTTGTAGCTACAGTAAAGTCTGTAATGTAATTTGAACCGTTTCAGGCGAAGCGGACTGCCAATGTCAGCTTGGCTTAGTAACACGCATAGGGGGCTTACGGGTGACCGGAGCCCCCTGCATATATATTGGCAACAGGAACGGTAACCCGGAAAGGATTTTCCGGCGCCCCATGGCACGGTGCGATGCCTTGGGACATAGTAAGAAAATACGCAGAGGTGAAACATCATGAGAATAGCGAAAATGGGAACATTTGGCGGGCTGGTGTGTGCGATTGTCGGAATGCTTACCGGATGTATGGATGTCGTATCGGAGCCGAGGAAGGGCGACGCGGTGGCGCCGGTTCTCAACACGACGGCTCTTACGACAGAGCAAAAGCTTCTGGAAACCGGAATCAGTGTTGCGGTTGACCGAACTTTGCCGTCCCGGTATGGATTTCAGACCAATTTGATAGTCAATAATGTGAAGGTGGATGCATTTATTCGTCAGGATGAGATTCATTTTGACGGTAATCACTATACAGATCTGGAGGGTATCATTACCTTCCGCGGCGACAATTATCGCCAAAGCGGTGCGTACGGCGTTGCCGATATGAGCAAATACAAGCTCAAAAAGGCATGGAGCGTCAATACCGGCGCTCTGAAAAAGGCCGTAAAGAAGGGCGAATGGACCGGCAGCGGTTGGACCGGACAACCTTTGATTGTGCGTTGGCCGGAAGAAACCCGCAGGGCAATGAATTTGTACGATTCCAAGAAAAACAAGTCCAATCTGGTGGAGATTATCTACGCAACGCTGGATGGCAATATTTATTTCCTTGATCTGGAGGATGGCAGTGCAACCCGCGATAAGATTAAGCTCGGATTTCCGATTAAGGGAACCGGCTCCCTGTATCCCAACGGAACGCCGCTTTATGTTGTCGGCGCCGGCGACGATATGGGGGATGAGAGCGCCAGAACCTTTATTGTAGATCTGATTCAGGGAAAGGTTATTTATGAGTACGGATACGATGATGATTTCTCGGTTCGTACCGATAACGGCAATTTCTGTGCATTTGACTCGTCCGCGCTTTTTGATGTGGAGACCGACACGCTGATTCAGCCCGGTGAGAACGGCATACTCTATACGACAAAGTTAAATACCCAATTCGATGGCAGCAGTGTCAGCATTGATCCCACAGATGTTGTGAAGTGGAATTATACCACCGACCGAACCGGAACGAAGACGTATTGGCTCGGCATGGAGTCTTCCGCCGTTACGTACGACCATTACCTTTATGTGTGTGATAACAGCGGTGATTTGATGTGCATTGACCTCAATACGATGGCACTTGTATGGAGCCAGGATATTGTCGACGACAGCAATGCATCTCCGGTTTTGGAGATTAGCCAAAAGGACGGAACGGCGTATATTTATGTATCCACATCGCTTCACTGGACAAAGAATAAGAAGGACACCGGGGAGATTCCGGTATTCAAAATCAATGCAGCAACCGGTGAAATTATCTGGAAGCGAAGCTACGAATGTAAGACGGTCGACGGTATATCCGGCGGTGTGCAGGCAACAGCCTGTCTCGGTCAGAACAACATTGACGACCTGGTTTACTTCAATATTGCCCGAACCGGCGGCAAGAAACACGGCAAGCTGGTTGCAATCTATAAGGAAACCGGCGGCGAGGCATGGAGCGTAGATTTGAAGTATTACAGCTGGTCCTCTCCGGTAGCGGTTTACGACAAGAAAGGCGACGGCTACATTATCCTCTGTGATTCCGACGGGAATATGCATTTGCTTGACGGACGTACCGGAAAACTCAAAGATACCATCAATCTCGGTAAGAACATTGAGGCTACGCCGGCGGTCTTTGAAAATACTATCGTAGTCGGCACGCGCGGCAAGAAGATTTATGCTATTACGCTGGAATAAAGTGAGATTGGCAAATATAAGGGTACCCTTTTCACAGGAATGAAAAATCCCCCTCTTATCAGACTGAGATATCAGCCCGGCAAGGGGGGATTTTATTGTAGGTTATTCGTTAAAATTCTCACCGTTTCTGTGCTTCTCGAGCAAGGTGTGGATACGCTCGGTCGGGCTTAGGAACTCGCTGATGGATGCGTCGTGATTCAGAGAGTCAATTAAGAGAGCGATATACTTGCTCATGTCAGCGCTGATGTACCATTCGCGGCTGAGAAGTTCAGGGGTCTGGTAAATCAGGTTAGTGGTGATTACGCGATAGATAAGACCATCCTCGTAAGCCTTGTCGAATTTGCCGGTACCGTTGGTAAAGAGACCAAAGGTGGAGCAGAGGATGATGCGGTTTGCGCCGCGCTTCTTAAGCTCCCTGGCAACATCGAGCATACTGTCGCCGGAGGAAATCATATCGTCGAGTACGAGAACATCCTTACCGGCAACCTCACCGCCGAGGAATTCGTGAGCGACAATCGGGTTACGGCCGTCAACAACCTTGGTGTAATCTCTTCTCTTGTGGAACATACCCATATCGGTATCGAGAACGGTTGCAAAGTAGATAGCGCGGTTCATGGCACCGAGATCCGGGCTGATAACCATCATATGGTCTGCATCGATTTTGATATCCGGGACATTCCGAACCAATGCTTTTACGAACTGATAGGAAGGCATTACGTTGTCAAAGGACTTGAACGGAGTCGCATTCTGTACGGAGGGGTTGTGTGCGTCAAAGGTAATGACGGAATCAACGCCCAGATGAGAGAGCTCCTGAAGCGCCAAAGCACAGTCCAGAGATTCGCGTGAAGAACGCTTGTCCTGACGGCTTTCGTAGAGAAACGGCATAATAACCGTTACGCGGCGCGCCTTGCCGCTGAGAGCGGAAATAACGCGCTTCAAATCCTGAAAATGGTCATCCGGGGACATGTGGTTCAGATTGCCGCAAACCGTATAGGTCAGGCTGTAGTTGCACACGTCAACCAGAATATATACATCCATACCGCGAATACTGTCGTTAATTACGGCCTTTGCCTCGCCGGTACCGAAACGGATGCATTTGCCGTCGATCAAAAAGGTATCGCGCTGGTACTTATCATGATGAGGAGTGTCCTGATACTTATGCTCCCGGCTTTCTCTCCAGGAAACAATATACTGGTTTACTTTTTCGCCGATCCCACGGCTGCTCTCCAGGGCGTAAATCCCCAAAGGCGCGTAAGATACGCTTTCGATGAGCTTGTCTTCTTGGGACATCGTGTACCTCCAAAATTGTTGTTTATATTCAAGCGAAGCTACCTCATGCTTCGTTTGATACGATTGTCGCTGCCCACGATTTTGATATACTGGAAGTTAAAGAGCCGGGAGGCAATACGCTCCGCATAGCGGTTCTTAATCTTCTCCATGGACAGATTCGTGGAAATGATAATGGGCTTGTGTCTAAGCGCCCGTTCCTCCATACAGATGAACAGCTGGGAGTTTGTGTAGGAGTTCGTAAGCTCCGTTCCCAGGTCGTCGATTATCAGAAGGTCGCAGTCCAGAATTGTGGAAAATGCGCGTTTTGCATCGGCGCTGTCCTCTTCCCTGCCGAACTTGTACTGCTGAAAAATCTCAAACAACCGGAATGCGGACAGATACATTACCGTGCAGTTCCGATCCAGAAGCGCCTTGGCAATGCAGTTTGTGAGAAATGTCTTGCCTACGCCGGTGTAGCCCTGAATCAGCATATCACGCTTGGCGGTGTCAAAATTCGCCACATAATCCTTCGCCTTGTAAAGAAAATCCTGCATAAGCTCGTAATGCGTCATACCGGTGCTTTCGTCCACAAGGAAGCGGGAATAAAGGCTTTCGTCAAAGGTGGAGAAATTCTCTTTCTCCAGAAGCTCACGGCGTCCCGGGTCGGTAAAGTAGTGATTGATAATCTCCTGCTTAAAGCATCGGCAGAGGTCGTGGTTCATGTAGCCGCTGTCCCTGCATAACGGGCAGCGGTAAATCGGCTCCAAATAATCCGCAGGAAATCCGGCAGAGCGAATCAGTGCTTTTTTCTGGGAAATCAGCATATCGTTGGTGCGTTTCAGCGATTCCAGTCGCTCAGGACTGCCCTTGAGCGCGAGCTTAGCGGACTGAACCGAGCCGTGAATCAGCTGTTCGTCGATTTCGACCAGAACCGGCAGAGCCTTGTAGACCTGATCCCTGCGGAGGCGCTGTTCCCGGAGGTTTGCAAGGCGCAGTTCATCGTATTCGCGCATAATGGTTTGATACTCAGAATTGTTCAGTGCCATGGTTTCCTCCCGGGGGCGTGCGTTATTTTCGCTGAAGCATCAGGCGTTCAATCTCAGCCCAATCGTCAGTGCTGTATTCTCTCTGGTCAAAGTTATGAAACTGATTCGGAGAGGAACTGTTTCTTCCCCTATTCATCATACCATTTTTCTGCGCATTTTCAAGTTTCTGTTTCTGTTCCGCGTGATTTTGATCCAGACGTGCGACGTCGTCAGATGTCTGCGCGCCATTCTCGTGCCAACGCTTCAATATAGCGTCGATATAGCGGCAGCTTGCCGTCCCGTTGTCAGCGGCGCGGCGGAAGGCTTCCTCAATCAGGGGGAGCGGCATCTGCCATTCGCCGGTCCATTTGTTTATGTAAGCGCGCTGCGAGGCATTGACGGGGTCGTGTCGGGTAAATACGCTGCGGTACAGTCTGACCGCTTCTTCGTAAGGCGCGTGCGCATTTTCAAGGTCTGCGAGGGAGGTGATTCCATCGCGGTTCCAGTTGATGGCAACCGTCTCAATATAACGGTTCAGGCCGTTGCCGTAATTGGTGCCGGTCTGTTCAACACTGTACTGGTACAAATGCAGAATCAAATCCTCGGGGAGGCGGAGCTCCTCGTGAAGGAAATGAAGCAAATCCAGCTCCTCCCTGGAGCCAATCGGACGGCCGAGACGACTCTCTACGCTGCGGATCAGTCCCTCTAAGGGGGATTCCGGCGCCCGGGTAAGCGTCGGACGGGTGCCGGTCTGTTCCGAAGCAGACGCGGCGGCTTTCGGTTCCGCCTCGGTCAAATCGCGCAGATACAGCGAGCTGATAGCGCCGTCTGCATCCAAAGTAAACTCCAGAATGCCTTTCTTCTCCCAGTACCTCAGCGCACGGAGAATGTCCTTTTCGGCATAATCCATCCGGTCTGCGACCTCGCTCATGGAGAAGTCACGGTTCTGGGAAAGAAACCATTGAATGTACAAATACACTTTCAGGTAAGAACCGTTGGCGTCAGCCATGTATTCGTCGATAAATCGATTCGGTATCTTGGTAAATGTTTTCTTTTCGTTCGATTTAATGCCAATCTTACACATGACGGTTCCTCCT
>DLOO01000007.1:0-215 GCA_002479645.1 Lachnoclostridium sp. UBA7482
GACGATTCCGACCAGACCGCCGGCAATGTAGAGGATACTCAGCCATAGCGGAAGAACTTTGATTTCACTGTCGGAAGTATTTTCTTTATTCTTAATTGCGGCAATGACAATCACAATAAGGTAAAGGGCAAAGCAGGCAAGAAGAATCAGACCCTCGACGCGGGAAATGCTGCGGTCTGACATCATGAATACCATCAGGGCTGTCATAAGAATGC
>DLOO01000007.1:262-595 GCA_002479645.1 Lachnoclostridium sp. UBA7482
CCGACAACCATCAGGAGATTGAAGAGGTTAGAGCCGATGACATTGCTCACGGCAATGGCATTGTCGCCTTTCATGGCAGCCTGAATACTGACTGCGGCTTCCGGAGCGCTGGTTCCGAGAGCTACGATGGTAAGGCCGATGATGACCGGCGGAATGTGAAATGTCCGGGCAATCGAAGAACTGCCGTCAACAAAGAAATCCGCACCTTTAATCAGAAGGAAAAATCCCAGGAGTAACAAGAAAACTGTAATCATAGAACCTCTTTTCTGCACACATATTTTTTATAAAGGGGGTCGGCACGCGTGTGCGCCGACTGATTAGGACAATTCTATT
>DLOO01000007.1:672-813 GCA_002479645.1 Lachnoclostridium sp. UBA7482
AAATAAATTTTTATTTTCAAATAAGCACAAGATACTGTATAATGAGATTTACAGGAAATAAATGAGAATGGGGGAATTATCTATGAAGTTGGTTTATGCCATTATTCGTGACGAGGACAGTGACCATACCATCACGCGTCT
>DLOO01000007.1:921-16228 GCA_002479645.1 Lachnoclostridium sp. UBA7482
CTGTGGTCCGAGACAGCAGATTACCTGCAACATGTCCATTCCGATGGGAGGCTCGGAGATGATGGACAGCTACATGCCGATGCCGGTGAATGCCGAAGTCGGCGGCGCCATTATTTTTGCGGTAAATGNNATCTGATAGCCCTCCTTGTTCAATGTGGAGATGTTTGTCAAGATTTGATTCAGGTTCTCAACGGAGGACGCTTTGACGCGAAGAAAGTTTAACACGGAGGTGTCTTATGGCAAAAAAAAGAGATTTTTCGGAAATTACGCCCGAGGTTGAAGCATTGGCGGAGATTTGTTGTGCCAACAGTAATATCGACCCCGCGCTATATACCAAATATGAAGTAAAACGAGGTCTGCGTGATCTGAACGGTAAGGGGGTTCTTACCGGACTTACGGAGATTTCGGAGATTTTATCTACGAAGATGGTTGACGGCGCCAGCGTGCCCTGCGACGGACAGCTGTTTTACCGCGGATACAGTATCGAGGATTTGATTCATGGGTATTTTGCAGATCATCGGTACGGATTTGAAGAGGTCAGCTATCTTTTGTTGTTCGGCGATTTGCCGGACAAGGATCAGTTGAAGGAATTCCTGCGTGTATTGGCGAGCTATCGTTCGTTACCCAGCAGTTTTGTACGCGACGTTTTGATGAAGAAGCCGAGCCGCGATTTGATGAACGCATTATCGAGAAGTGTTTTGACTCTGTATTCATACGATAATCGTGCAGATGATACATCCATTCCCAATGTTCTGCGCCAGTGTTTGCAGCTGATTTCGACATTCCCGATGTTGATGGTATACAGTTATCAGTCAATGCAGTACTATTACGAAGACCAGAATTTGATTATTCATAAGCCGCGGAAGGATCTTACCGTAGCAGAAAATATCCTCTATATGCTTCGTGAGGATTGCAAGTATACCGAACTGGAAGCAAAGGTACTCGATACGGCGCTGGTGCTTCATGCGGAGCACGGCGGCGGTAACAATTCGACATTTACCACGCACGTTGTAACCTCCTCCGGTACCGATACCTATGCGGCAATTTCCGCCGCCCTCGGTTCTCTGAAGGGACCCAAGCACGGCGGCGCTAATGTAAAGGTTGTACAGATGTTTGCGGATATGAAGAAGCAGGTAAAGAACTGGGAGGATGAGGAAGAGGTTGGTGATTATCTTAGAAAGCTGCTGCATAAGGAAGCATTTGACCATGCCGGACTGATTTACGGTATGGGTCATGCGATTTATTCCGTATCCGACCCGAGAGCGAAGATTCTTCACGGTTTTGTTGAAAAGCTTGCAATGGAAAAGGGCATGGAGAAGGAATATGCGCTCTACAGTCTTGTGGAACGTCTGGCTCCGAAGATTATCGGTGAGGAACGCAGGATTTACAAGGGCGTCAGCGCCAACATCGACTTCTTCAGCGGTCTGGCTTATCAGATTCTCGGTCTGCCCGAGGAAATGTACACCGCGGTTTTTGCAATGGCACGAATCGTCGGCTGGAGTGCACACCGTATCGAAGAATTGATCAATGCAGGTAAGATTATTCGGCCTGCGTACATGGCTGTGTGCGAACGGAAGGAATATAAACCGTTGTCGGAAAGATAATGACAAGGAACATGCCCCTTTACCACCTTGCAATGGTATCGGGGCATGTTTGGTTTTTCTGTCCTGCACGATAGAGAACAAAGCAGCCGCAAAGCTTACACAGACCGTTACTGAGGTTCGGGCATTCCTCGCAGATAAGAAGCCTTGCTTCGTAGGCTTCGGGAGAGGTTCGCAGATCCTGCGGCATGGCATCCAGATAGGCTTCAATTTTGGCTTGCAGTTCTTCCATGGACACGCCTTCCATCAGGCATTTGCGGCAAAAGGGGCGGGACATAAGAACCTCCTAAAAAATTGGCGGCATTTTCTTCTCTGGAAATGCCGCCTGCTTATGATTTATTTCAGTGTGAGAGTTACGACAGAGCAGGGGGGAAGAGTAATCTTAAGTCCCTGTGCGGTCTTCTCAAAATCAGTATAGCTGCTTGGTTCTACTGCGGTAGGCTGCTCGAATGTATTGTAAGCGTCCATTGCACCGGTAAGAATCTCGCCGGTGATATCGGCGTAGATTCCGTCAATCGAAGTATCGAGGCAGTAACTCTCGGTAAGACTTGCGTTGCAAAGTGTCAGAGTCATGGTGCCGTCCTTCGTGGAAGCGGAAACGGATACATCCGGAATCGTACCGCCCTCGTGTTCGGTTGTAGTATCCTCAAGCACATGGGTAATTGCCATGGCATCCTGATGACCCTTGAACATGCGGAATACATGGTAGGTCGGAGTCTTCAGCATCTTTACGCCATCGGTGAGAATCACGGATTGCAGTACATTGACAATCTGTGCGATATTTGCCATAACAATGCGGTCGGAGCGGTCATTGAAAATGTGGAAATTCACTGCGGCAACGATTGCGTCACGCATTGTATTCTGCTGGTACAGGAATCCGGGATTGGTGCCGGGCTCGACATCCCACCAGCAGCCCCACTCGTCAACAATCAGGCCAATCCTGTGTTCGGGATCGTATTTGCTCATGATGCCGAGGTGACGGTCGATAATCTCCTCAATCCGGCGTGTGCAGGCAATGGTCTTATAGTAACCCACTGCGTCAAATTCGGTAGCCTGTCCCTTTTTCTCCCAGCTTTCGGGAACGGTGTAGTAGTGGAGGCTGAGCGCATCTGCATGCCAGGGCTTGATAATCTGCATAACCTTCTCGGTCCATTCGTAATCGCCGCCGTTAGGACCGCAGGCAACCTTGTAAAGCTTGTTGTCGCCGTAGTTGCGGCAATAGGTCTGATAATGACGGTAGAGGTTTGCGTAATATTCGGGGGTCATGTTGCCGCCGCAGCCCCAGTTTTCATTGCCGATACCAAGGTAGCGGAGCTTCCAGGCATTTTCGCGGCCGTTTTTCTTACGCCAGTCGGTCATCGGGGAAATATTATCGGAAGTCATATATTCCACCCATTCGGAAAGCTCGCGAACCGTACCAGAACCGACGTTGCCGGCAATGTAAGGCTCACATCCAAGCTGCTCGCAGAGTTCAAAGAACTCATGGGTACCGAAGCTGTTGTCCTCGGTTACGCCGCCCCAATGGGTATTGATCATGGTTGCACGTTCTTCCTGCGTGCCGACGCCGTTTTTCCAGTGATATTCATCGGCGAAGCAGCCGCCCGGCCAGCGAAGAACCGGAATGTCCAGCTCCTTCAGGGCATTTACAACATCCGTACGCATACCGTTTACGTTGGGAATCGGGGAGTCCTTCCCTACAAAAATACCCTGATAAATGCAGCGTCCCAGATGCTCGGAAAAGTGACCATAAATTTCCTTGTTGATTTTGCTTTTTTCCACGGAAGGAAAAATGCTTAATTTTTTTACAATCATACCATCCTCCAAAATCTCTCATATCCAAATTTGTACTGTGCATCATGCTATGCATAATACTGTATGAGACGTCTGATAAATCATCCGTCCCTTATAGCATACAGGAAAATAGGGGAAATAACAATGCGTTTTCCCGGATATTTTATGGAGTATCTGATACTGAGAAAGAATCCGTGAAGAGTGTAAAAATTCTTTGCATTTTTCGCGCGTCTGTGATAAACTCTACAAAACGAAAGGGAAAGGTTGGAGAAAAAAATGGCTAAAGTTTATCTTTTTTTGGCAAACGGTTTTGAAGAAATCGAAGGTCTGACGGTTGTTGATGTGCTCCGCCGCGGCGGTGTGGAGGTTACGACGGTATCCATCACCGGAAAAAAACAGATTATGGGGTCCCATAAGATTCCGGTTGAGGCGGATGCTGTGTTTGAAGATGAGCATGATTTTATGGATGCGGATATGATTGTTCTTCCCGGTGGTTTGCAGGGAACCAATGCGCTGATGGCGCATGAGGGCGTCAGAGAATTGCTGTATTATTACCGAAATGAGGAAAAATACGTGGCTGCGATTTGTGCCGCACCGAGCGTGCTTGGCATGAACGGCCTGCTGCACGGCAAGGAAGCAACCTGTTATCCCGGATGTGAGGATAAGCTTCTCGGCGCGGTGAAGAGCAGCAAGCCGGTGGTACAGGACGGCAAGATTGTTACAGCGGAAGGCATGGGCGTATCGGTTGAATTTGCATTGAAGCTTCTGGAATTGCTTCAGGGCGTTGATACGGCAAGGAAAATCGGTACGGGAATCCGTTTTTATCGTTAGCAGTCAGCGGTTCGTGTGCGGATAGGTAACTTCCTTACGGAGCCGATACAAAAGGTACAGGTTGGGCAGCAGGAGAAACAGGTTGACAAAGTCCGTCAGTTCCCAAAGGAAGCCCTGCCGCATTGCGGCGCCTGACCAAATCATAAAGAGATATAGAAAGCGGTAGAGTAGACCGCCGGTTTTGCCGGCCAGATATTCTGCCGCTTTTTGTCCGAGAAAACACCAGCCGAGCAATGTCGCGAAGGCAAAGGTAATGATACTGATGTGCAGAAGCGCCCGGCCGAAAATCGGCAGTCCGCCAAAGGCGACCGTTACCAGGTCACTGTCACCCGCACCGAAAAAGGCGTTCGGCTCGGAAATCATGCAGGCTACCAGCATCAGGCCGCACAGACCGCAGAGAACTACGGTATCAATAAAGGTGGCAATCATTGAAAAAAGAGACTGCTCTATTGCAGTAGAATCCTTATTTTCTACGGCTGCCAGAANNCGAGTCCTGCCTCGTTGGTGAAGAGCCCTTTTGCAACGCCGTGGCGAAGCGCTGACTGTACCGAATAGCCGCAAATTCCGCCGATAATGGAACGCGAGGGCAGCGTGGAGGAACCGAATGCTCCGCCGAGGATTGCGCCGAATGCCTGCGGAACACTGCCGAGTTTTGTGAGAAGCAGCAGGGTGCATCCACCGAAAAAGAAGAGACTCATAGCAGGGACAAGCACAGAGCAGACGCGTTTAATGCCGCCGGCAAAACCAAAGATGACCGGACAGGCAAGGAGGCACACGAGGAGTCCGGTCATTGAGGGCGAAATTCCTACCAGCGCATGGGCGGAATCTGCAAGGGCGTTCGACTGCAAGGTAGCGCTGACACAGAGGGCTGCGGTTACCAGGGCAACAGCATATACTATGGCAAAAAAAGGCTTGCCGACAACCCGGCGAAGCAAGTGCATCGGTNNGCTCGGTTCGGCTGCATGCTGCAGGGAAAGGTTGCATTCGGCGTAGGTCGTCGCCATGCCGAAAACGCCGGTCAGCCAGCACCAGAACACCGCACCCGGCCCTCCGAGGGCGATTGCGGTAGACATACCGAGGATGTTTCCGGTTCCGAGTGTTGCGGCGAGTGTTGTGGAGAGAGCGCTCCATGCGGATTCCTGCCGTTTGCCGTCGCCCAAAAGAAGACTGCGGAAGGCGCGAAGGGTGTAGCGCTGTATCCCATGGGAGCGAAATGTAAAATTCATATGTGTAAAAAAGAGCAGAATCAGAATCGGTCCGCCCCATAAAAACTGGTTCCATTCGACGATTTTTGAAAACATTTCCAAAGCCTGTGAAGATTTATAGAATTTTATGCGGAATTTCCAAAAAAAATTCAAAAAAGCATGGATTTTTATAGAATATAGTGTATTATTAAAAATGAGACAGTCTCTTTTGTGAAAGAAGGGCTTTCTTCGAGAGAATGATTGTGAGGTGAGCGCAGGCGCGCGCACAAAGCGGCGGTTCACGAGAGAATAAGAAAGTGCGCAGAAATGAGTGATGCAATGGAGAACGGTAATTTTCAGATTCAGGACCTTTTGAGCGGCGGTCTATGGGAATATCGGATTCAGAGCGGTAAGCTGGTATCCGGATTGGGCGGGAATGGAAAACCCGGCCCGAGAAGCAAGGAAATCCCGAACTTCCTCAGTATCTTTTACAAAATGGCGCCGGAAAGCGAAAAGGCTGCCATGCGTGCTTTGTGCATTAGTATTCAGAAGGGTGAGGAAGCATTTCGCCATGAATTGCGTATGTATATAAACGGAGAAAGTCTGCATTGGCTTCGTTTTGAGGGGTATGCGGTCTTCGACGGAGCAGGAAAGCCGGAGAAGGTGATCGGGCGTACGCTTGACATTGAGAAGGAGAAACATGCAGAGACGGTTGTTGTTGAGGAAGCACGCACGGATGCCATTACCGGCGTGTATACGGAGGCTGCGATGCGTGAGCAGCTGGAGCGGCTTCTTCAGAGCAGCGGAGAGGGCGAGCGTCATGCATTTTTGGTAATGAATGTTGAGAAATTCGCCTATGTGACGGATACCTGGGGACATGCGTACGGCGACTATGTTCTCGAGCGTCTTGCCAGCGGTTTGATTGGCCTGTTTACGCAGGAGGATTCCATCGGACGAATTATGGATGATGAGTTTGTCATCCTGAAGAAAAATGTACAGACGCCTGCGGAGATTTTTGCACAGGCTCGTTCCATCGCGAAGATGGCGGAACACATTGAACTTAAGCGTGACAGCCGGCTGCGAGTTAAGGTCGGTGTGGCTGTTTTCCCAACGGACGGTAAGGACTGGAGCAGCTTGTACTATAAGAGTAAGCTTGCATTACAGAAGAGTATGAGCAGTAACGAGGAAATTTGTACCCTGTATGAGCCGGCACTTTCGGAGCATCCGGATTATGTGCCGAAGAAGGAAAAGACGGAAGAACCGCAGACAGAGACCAAGAAGATTTTAACGGCTCAGTACGGTCCGGTCGAGAAGTTTATTATCAATAAGACATTTGATCTGCTGGCGGGTGCGGACAGTTCCCCGGAAGAGCTGATGCGTATCTTCGAGGAGGTCGGCAAATACTACCACTATAACCGTATTTACACAATTCAGTATGATTGTAATCGCAGGCAGCTGCAGGTTCCCTGCTTCTGGGAGCCGACGGAAAATCCGTTTGTGGCGCAGTTTGAAAGTATGTTAAAGGACAACTGGAAGGCCATCAGCGAGCGATTTGCAAATGACCGTCTGTTTACATCGTTAAATACCGCGCAGCTCGGGCTTCCGCTTTCCGACGAGCTGAAGACCCGTTTCCGGGATGCGTCCCTGCTTCAGTTTGTGACGATGAACACCAAGGAGCAGTTTACCTGTGTTTCCTTTGAAAAGGAAGCCGGACAGAACTGGCCGAAGGAAGAGCAGGAGGTGCTGGTTAATATCTCGAAGCTGCTCGGCATTTACATGGAGCGTGTGCGCGCAAAGCAGGTTTTGCAGGAGGAAATCAACTATACCCATGCGATTATCGAGAACCAGCAGATTACCAGTTATACCATCAACCCCAAGACTTACGAGCTTATTTATGTCGGAGATTATACCGGCCGTCAGTATCCGGGCGCTCATGCGGGTATGCGCTGCTATCAGGCAATTGTAGGAAGAAAGAAGCCGTGTGTGAATTGTCCGGTGGCATTTCTGAATAAGGACCATCCGATTCATGCAACGGAAGCATATTACGAGAAACAGCAGAAGTTTATCCGTACCACGGCGTCCTATATCAGGGATGAGATGAACAGCAATTCTCAGTGTCTGCTTTGCTGGTCGGACGTCAGTGAATTTGTAGACCGGATTCGCTCTAAGGATTTGCTTACCGACGCTTTGACGACCGAGCGTTTTGAGCAGGAGGCGGAAGATATCCGCAAGAAGCAGCCCGGTAAGCCTCGCTGCCTGTGTTATTTCAATTTCCCGCAATTCGGAGATTTGAACGATGTGTGGGGCTATCAGGTATGTAATGAGATTCTCAAGAATTTTATTGCAAGTATTCGTTCCAATCTGCATGAGGATGAACCGTGTGCAAGAGTAAACGGAGCGAAATTTATGCTCCTGATTAACTATGACGATAAGGAGCGTACCGAAGCGCGAATTAACATGCTTTTGCAGATGGCGCATAACGAGGTGCTTCGACTCTACCCGGATTTGCAGCTCAATGTTTGGTGCGGTTTGTGCCGTATCGAAGACGAAAGCATTACGGAGATTATGAAGCGTGCAAATCTGGCTCGCAAATCCATCGGCAGCCAGGGCGATGCACCGACAATTGCACTGGCATTTTATACCGATGAACTTCGACAGATCAACTCCTTCCGCGAGTTTGTGGAAAAGGCGATGTACGATGCACTGGAGCAGAAGGAATTTAAGGTGTTTTTCCAGCCGAAGAGAGAAAAAGAGGATGGCAGGATGATTGGCGCCGAGGCGCTGGTTCGCTGGATTACCACCGAGGGGCAGGTACTGGAGCCCGCCTCTTTCCAGAGTATTTTTGAAGAAAACGGTTTTATTACGGAGCTGGATTATTATGTACATAAAGAAACCTTCCGCTTGCTGCGCGAGTGGCTTGATAAAGGCGTAACACCGCCCGTGATTTCGCTTAAGAGCTCTTGGCAGTATCTGTTCAGCGTGGATTTCCTGAACCGTACAAAGTATCTTCTGCAGCATTACCGGATTACGCCGGAGCGCATCGAATTGGTGATTCCGGAAGGTATGGGACAGACCAATTTCCGGACGGTATTGAATCTTCTGCAGGAATTGCAGGGGCTTGGCTTCAATGTGGACGTCGATGATTATGTGGCAAAATGCGCCATGAAGGACTATCCGAAGAATCTTCCTGCAAGTGTGGTACAGAAGAATCCTGCAATTCTTCATCTTCTGCAGGCGATGGAACAGAAACGCCTGAATGCGCCGATGCCGCCGGAGGATTTCCAGGCTCTTTTGCATGGTTGATGACCGGTAAGATTCCNNTTTCCTGCTGCAGCGGTTTGGTTAAGCGGTATCGCTAAGGAAAAAGGAACAAAAAGCTCCGCTGTGACAGGATGTGTTATCTGCCTGTTACAGCGGAGTTTTTGCTGTGCATATTATCAGTTGTACAAAGCGTTCTTATCAGTCCTGCGGAAGTTTACCATCCAGCCATGCAAGATCCTGATAGGTTCTGGCATACGTGGGACACGCATCGGGGTAGTATGGAATTTGGCGGANNGGCGGGAACCGTAAAACCATCGGTTACTCCTTTGAGGTTCCTGAAAACGGATGCCGCCAATTCGCTGTCGCCGGCGTTAATTGCGCTGCGAAGCGTCGGATATAATTCACCGACCAGCTTCAGCTCCGGATGATTGTCGCTGTGTACGCGAACAACAACCGGAAGAATTTTGTCCAGTTCCTTGAGAATTTCGTCCATTTTTCTACCTCATTTCATAAAAAATACGTCTGCGGGGAAGAGCGGACTTTTTCCGCCAAATTCCATACTACCCAATAACCTCGTAGCCAAGATTGGTAATAATGCTTGTCAAATCCTCCGGGGTGATTTTACTTTCGTCAAATTCCACCTTGGCTTTGCTGGCATTGTAAAGAACGGCGGCGTCTATAACGCCGTCCGCTTTTCTGAGGGCAGTCTCAATCTTTTGAGCGCACATCGGGCAGACCAGTTCCTCCATCTGAATTGTCTTTTTCATGATATCCTCCCTTCCGAAGCAATAAAACGGCTTCGCATTGAATTAACGCAGTAAACGCATGGCATTGAAAATGACAGCCAAAATGCTGGCTTCATGAATCAGCATGCCGACGGACATGTGAATATACCCCGCAAATAAACCAAGGAGCAGGAAAATAACTGTTCCGATGGCAATGCAGATGTTCTGGAAAAGAATCCAACGTGTTTTGCGGGCGAGGTGAAGTGCATCCGTCAAAGCCGACAAATCCGATTTCATTAGGACAACGTCGGAACTTTCCATGGCAACATCGGTACCGCTGCCTACGGCAATGCCGGTATCGGCAAGGGTAAGCGCCGGGCTGTCGTTGACGCCGTCGCCGACAAAGGTGATATGGCGGCCATTTGCCTGCATCTGCTTTATCCATTCGAGTTTGTCCTGCGGCAGCAGCTCGGCGTGAAATTCGGTAAGTCCCAGCTTGTCGGAAACCGCCCGGGCGGTGCGGGGATTGTCGCCGGTAAGCATAACCAGATGCGTGATGCCCAGACGCCGAAGCTCGCCGATACTTGCCGACGCATCCTCGCGGATGGGATCGGCAATGCAGAAAAGCATTTGCAGCTGTCCGTTGACCGAAAGAAAAACGGTTGTGGAGCTTTGCTCCTGAGAGTCCTTAAGGACGCGTTCCGCCTCGGGTGAAATGGTTACCGACTGCCCGTTCATCAGGCGAAGGCTGCCGAGCAGGAGCGTATTTTCGTCGATTACAGCCCGGAGTCCATAGCCCTTGATTGCTTCGACTACAGCTGTAGTATTTGGTGAAATACCGTTTTTTACTGCATAATCGCATATAGCGCGTGCGAGTGGATGGTCGCTTGCCTGTTCCATTGCAGCAGCCAGGGAAAGTAGTTTTTTCTCGTCTTTGCTAAAGCAGTGGGCAGAGATTACCTGCGGACGTCCGGCAGTCAGAGTGCCTGTTTTGTCAAATACAACCGTATCGGTTTTGGCAAAGGAGTGGATACTGTCGCCGCCTTTTAAGAGGATGCCGTTCCTTGCACCGCGTCCGATTCCGGCCACGTTGGCAATGGGAGCGCCGATGACGAGAGCGCCGGGACATGCCAAAACGAGTACGGTAATTGCCGTATCGACATTGCGCAGAATAATCAGCACAAGCAAAGCGAACAATACAACTGCAGGAGTGTAGCAGCGGGCAAAACGGTCGATAAAGCGTTCTACCGGAGATTTGGCATCCTGCGCTTCTTCGACAAGGGCAATGATTTTTGCAAATGTGGTATCTTCACCGACGCGGGTTGCACGCATGGTAAGCGTGCCGTTCTCGGCAATCGTACCGGCATAGACATAGTCGCCGGCGGTTTTATGAACCGGTGCGGATTCGCCGGTAATGCTTGCTTCGTTTACGTAACCATCGCCTTCGGTCACAATGCCGTCTACGGCAATTTTGCTGCCGGTTTTTATTAAGAGAAGGTCGTTTTCTTCGACTTCGTCAACATCGACTTCCTCTAATTTACCGTCTGCAAGCTTCCAGGCGGTTGCCGGCGCCATGGCGGTAAGCTCCTTAATGGCATTTCGGGTTTTCTTCATTGTTTTCTGCTCAAGGAAGGAGCCGAACTGAAACAGAAAGGTTACGATTGCGGCTTCGCTCAATTCGCCGATGAAAAATGCACCCGTAACGGCAATGGTTACAAGCATTTCAATACCAATGGTTTTATAGCGGAGTCCCTGCCAGGCACGTACCGCAATCGGAAAGCCGGCGAGCAGGGCGGCGGCAATGTATAGAATCAGCGAAACGATGGAAAGAATGCCCAGCCGGTTCCATACAAAGGCTATCATTGTGAAAATGCCTGCCGCCCACATGCATGGAACGGCGTATTTGTTCACATAATATATAAAAGGTTTCTTTTTCTTCTTCATAAAATAAAGTTCCTGTTTGCCCCCGATGACATTATATCCAATTATAACAGCTGCATTCCCGTATGACAAGTCGTATGTGCCGTGCTGCGGCAAAAAACTCCATTCATTTCCAAAATATTATTTCCTTTCCGTGACATACTAGCACTACCAAATCAAAGTTAACGGCTTCTCCGGACCGACGAGGAACGGTGAAACTCAGTCGCTTTGGTCTGGAGAATATAAATGACTGGCGACGTCGTCAAATTTCACTGTATCTGGCAGTGGAATGCCGTCGGGCAGGTGCCGCAGCCGGGCAAGCAAAATGAAGATGCGGCACAGAAAGAGGAAATGATTATGTCTAGCAATAAGAGTGGATCTAAAATGACCGTGCCTCAGGCAAAGGAAGCTATGGATCGTTTTAAGATGGAAGTAGCATCTGAAATCGGTGTTCCTTTGAGCCAGGGCTATAACGGCGACCTTACCAGCGCACAGAACGGTTCTGTTGGCGGCGAGATGGTAAGACAGATGATTAAGAAGCAGGAGGAGCAGATGGCAGGTAAGTAAGCGTAAGCGAGCAAACATGCGAATCTTCTCAAAATCAGGACCGGCAGAGTAACGGAAGCCGGAGGGGAAATAAAAGGTTTCAGGCCGCGCTTCGCGCCGGCTTGGAACCTTTTTTCCGTTCATCCGAAAAAAGTGCTGGATTTTCAAATAAGTATATGTTATAATTTACAATCGTTGAACCATATCTTGGGTGTACTATGCCCACATGCGAAGAAAAACATTTGAAAAAGAGATACAAGATTAAAGGAGGATACTGATATGGGTTATCAGGTAGAAGAGTTAGGAAAGAACATGGTGAAGCTGACCATCGATTGCAGCGCCGAGGCATTTGAGGGTGCAATCAAGTCCGCATACGAGAAGAATAAGAACAAGATTGCAGTTCAGGGCTTCCGTAAGGGGAAGGCTCCTCTTGCAATCGTTGCAAAGATGTACGGCTATGAGATGTTCTATGAGGATGCGGCAAATCTGCTGATTCCGGATGCTTACGAGGATGCGGCTAAGGGCTGCGGGTTGGAACTTGTTTCCCAGCCGTCTATCGATGTTGAGCAGATTGAAAAGGGTAAGGATTTTATCTTTACCGCTACCGTAGCAAAGAAGCCGGAAGTTACTCTTGGCGAGTACAAGGGTGTAACCGTAAGCAAGGCTGACGTTGCGGTTACCGATGAGGAAATTGATGCGGAAATCAAGAAGGCGCAGGAGCAGAATGCTCGTGAAATTACGGTTGAGGATCGTCCGGTTCAGGAAGGCGATACCGCAGTTATCGATTACGAAGGATTTGTTGACGGCGTGGCATTTGACGGCGGTAAGGGCAGCGATCATCCGCTTGTTATCGGTTCCCACAGCTTTATTCCGGGCTTTGAGGAGGGACTTATCGGCAAGAATGCAGGCGAGGAGTGCGATGTGAACGTTACCTTCCCCGAGGAGTATCATTCCGCGGAGCTTGCCGGAAAGGCCGCTGTATTTAAGTGTACCGTTAAGGCGATCAAGACCAAGGAGCTTCCTGAGGTAGACGATGAGTTCGCGGCAGAGGTTTCCGAATTTGAGACTCTTGCAGAGTACCGGGAGGATGTTAAGAAGACCCTGACCGGGAAGAAGGAAGCGGATGCTCGTACCAAGAAGGAAGATGAGGCAGTTGAGAAGGCTGTTGCAAATGCTGCCATGGAGATTCCGGAGGCTATGATTGAGAGCACTCAGAGACAGATGGCAGAGGAGTTTGCATATCGTTTGCAGATGCAGGGGCTTTCCGTTGAGCAGTATTTCCAGTTCACCGGTCTGAATGCAAAGACCTTCGTTGACCAGATGAAGCCGCAGGCTGAGAAGAGAATTAAGAACAGCCTTGTTCTTGAGGCAGTGGTAAAGGCTGAGAACATTACCGTTTCCGACGAGGAGATGGAAGAAGAGTTCAAGAAGATGGCGGCTCAGTACAATATGGAGATTGAGAAGGTTAAGGAGCTTATCGGCGACGCTGAGAAGAAGCAGATTGAAATGGATATTGCTAACGCAAAGGCAATTACTTTGATCGCCGACAGCGCAGTAGAAGAGTAATCTTTTTTCATGTATTTGGAGGTTAACATGAGTTTAGTACCTTATGTCTTGGAACAAACCAGTCGCGGAGAGCGTACCTATGATATTTACTCCAGACTGTTGAAGGATCGTATCATTTTCCTTGGAGAGGAAGTAAATGAGGCTACGGCCAGCCTGGTTGTGGCGCAGCTTCTGTTCCTGGAGTCTGAGGATCCTACAAAGGATATTTGTCTGTACATTAACAGCCCCGGAGGTTCGGTAACCGCCGGTATGGCAATTTACGATACCATGCAGTACATCAAATGCGATGTATCCACAATTTGTATCGGTATGGCTGCCAGTATGGGCGCCTTCCTTTTGGCAGGCGGCGCAAAGGGCAAGCGTTATGCGCTGCCCAATGCGGAAATCATGATTCACCAGCCTCTTGGCGGAGCACAGGGACAGGCAACCGAAATTGAGATTGCGGCAAAGCATATTCTGAAAACCAAGGAGAAACTCAATCGCATGCTGGCAGAGAATTGCGGTCGTCCTTACGAAGAAATTTGTCAGGCTACCGAGCGCGATAACTGGATGAGCGCCGAGGACGCTGCGGCATACGGATTGATTGACAGTGTTTTGAAGAATCGATAAACACCGTATGACGCGGTAGATTGGTGGAGAATATGGCAAGGATTAACAATGGCGCAAATAAAAAATGTTCCTTTTGCGGAAAGAGTCAGGATCAGGTCAGAAAACTGATTGTCGGACCCGGGGACATTTATATTTGTGATGAATGTATTGCAATTTGCAATGAAATCATCGAAGATGAATTTTACGATGAAGAAGCAAGGGTTGGTTCAGAGGAGAATATCAATCTGATTAAGCCTGCGGAGATGAAAGAGTTTCTGGATCAGTATGTGGTTGGACAGGACGAGGCAAAGCGTATGCTTTCCGTTGCTGTCTACAATCACTATAAGCGCGTGCTTGCGCAGAAGAATCTGGATGTTGAACTGCAAAAGAGCAACATTTTGATGATCGGACCGACCGGTTCCGGCAAGACGTATCTGGCACAGACTCTGGCGAAGATTCTCAACGTCCCGTTTGCAATTGCAGATGCAACAGCGCTTACGGAAGCCGGCTATGTCGGTGAAGACGTGGAAAATATTCTTCTGAAAATCATTCAGGCTGCCGATTATGATATTGAGCGTGCAGAGCACGGAATTATCTATATCGACGAGATCGACAAAATTACCCGTAAATCTGAGAACACTTCCATTACCCGTGATGTATCCGGCGAAGGGGTACAGCAGGGACTTTTGAAGATTCTTGAGGGTACCGATGCCAGCGTTCCGCCGCAGGGCGGAAGAAAACATCCGCAGCAGGAGATGTATCATATTGATACTACGAACATTTTGTTCATCTGCGGCGGTGCATTTGACGGTCTTGAGAAGATTGTTGAAGGTCGTATCGGTGAGAAATCTATTGGTTTCAATGCCAATATCACCGGCGGTCACAAAGAGAATATCGGCGAATTGTTCCGTCAGGTTCTTCCGCAGGATCTTGTCAAATTCGGTCTGATTCCGGAATTTGTCGGCCGTGTACCGGTAACGGTTGCACTCGATTTGCTCGATGAGGAGGCGCTTGTGCGTATTCTCTCCGAGCCGAAAAATGCAATCAGCAAGCAGTATCAGACGATGTTTGAACTGGATGACGTTGCGCTTGAATTCGAGCCCGAGGCATTGCAGGTCATTGCAAGACGTTCCTTGGAGCGTAAGACTGGCGCCAGAGGTCTGCGTGCAATCATGGAATCGATTATGATGGAATCGATGTTTGAGATTCCGTCCGAAACCGATGTGGTTCGCTGTATCGTGACAAAGGAAGCAGCGGAGGGCAGGGAGAAGCCGATTCTGATCCGCGATGCATC
>DLOO01000007.1:16301-16876 GCA_002479645.1 Lachnoclostridium sp. UBA7482
ATGCACAGGTCGGGACAGGATTTTTGGCACTAAATTATAGAAACGATGTTTACAGAAAAGGATAGAGGAATGAGTGAAACAAGAAATCTTCCGTTAATTATTTTAAGTCAGCTGGTTGTATTCCCGAGGCTTTTGCTGCATTTTGATTTGGCGCAGACCGTCAATGAGGAAGCAGCGAAGNNGAAGGCAGTGCAGGGTGGAAAAGAAGTCTTCCTTGTACTGAATCGGGAGAGCGTTTTGGAGGGCGAAGGGGAGACTGCGGATGCGTGTTTCCGAATCGGTGTTGTAGCCGAAATCAAACAGATTGTTAAGCTCCCGAATAACCAGACCCGAGTGCTGGTGCAGGGGATGGAGCGCGGAAGAATTTTGCGGATAATCAAGGAAGCGGATGGCTGCGGCACAGCAGAAATCGAGCTTGCACCGATGGCTGACGTGGAATTATCGACGGTGCAGGAGATTGCGCTTCGCGGAACGCTGTTAGAGACTATCGAAACGTTTATGAAGAGTCTTCCGAAGGCAAATACCGAGCTTGTGAAGCAGCTTCGTAAAGCGGTAAGCTTCCGACAGCTGATGGA
>DLOO01000007.1:16902-21283 GCA_002479645.1 Lachnoclostridium sp. UBA7482
CGGATTCGTCAGGCGCTGCTGGAATCCGATACGATTCTTGAGCAGTTTGATCAGATGATGCAAGCGCTCAATACGGAGATGCAGGTGTTGAGAATCCGCACGGAGATTCAGGATAAGGTGCAGAAGAGTATTGATAAGAATCAGAAGGAGTACATACTCCGTGAGCAGATGAAGGTGATTCGCGAGGAGTTGGGCGAGTCCGGACCGTTAGAGGAGTCCGAACGGTTCCGTAACGAGGTTGAGAAACTGGATGCTCCGGAGGACATTAAGGAAACAATTCGCGCGGAAATTCGCAGATTTGCCAATCTTGGATATAATAATTCCGAAAGCTCCGTTGTGCGAAACTATATCGAAACGATGCTTTCCCTTCCGTGGAATCGTGTCAGCCGGGATAAGAACGATATCAGGAATGCCGAAAAGATACTCGAGAGAGATCACTATGGTCTTGAGGATGTAAAGAAGCGGGTTTTGGAATTTCTTGCAGTACGTTCCATGGCGGGCGCGGCGCCTAGCCCGATTTTGTGTCTGGTTGGACCGCCCGGAACCGGAAAGACCTCCATTGCAAAGAGTATGGCGGAAGCAATGAACCGGACGTATGTACGCATTTGCCTCGGCGGTGTGCGTGACGAAGCAGAGATTCGCGGACATCGAAAGACCTATCTTGCTTCGATGCCGGGACGCTTTATCCAGGGGCTTCGGGAAGCAAAGGTAAGCAATCCGTTGATGCTTCTTGACGAGATTGATAAAATCGGAAGCGACTATAAGGGCGATCCCTCCGCAGCGCTTCTTGAGGTGTTGGACAGCGCGCAGAACAATCGCTTTGTGGATCATTTTATTGAGAAACCGGTTGATTTAAGCAAGGTAGTATTTGTTGCAACGGCCAATACGACAGAGACAATTCCGAGACCGCTTTTGGATCGTATGGAAGTGATTGAGATATCTTCCTATACCGAGGTGGAGAAGTAGCACATCGCAGCAGACTACCTTGTGCCGGGACAGCTGAAGAAGCACGGACTTACCAAAGACCGGCTTCGTTTTCAGAAAAAGGGTATTGCCGCATTGATTCAGGGGTATACCAGGGAAGCCGGAGTACGCGGTCTTGAACGCAAGATTGGTGAGGTTTGCCGCAAAGCAGTGCTTTCGATTCGGAAGCAGAAGGAGCAGGGTCTTGAGCCGGAGCGGATTACAATTACCGACAGGAATCTGGAACAGTACCTTGGCTATGCCAAATATCGTAAGGAAATGCTTCGCAAAAAGCCGGAAATCGGTATCGTTCGTGGTCTTGCATGGACCAGCGTCGGTGGCGAGACGCTGGAAATCGAAGTCAATACCATGCCCGGCAAGGGGGAATTGGTACTGACCGGCCGGATGGGCGATGTAATGAAGGAATCTGCCTTGACCGGAATCAGTTACATCCGCTCGATTGGCGATCAGTATCAAATTCCCACGGATTATTTCGATCAGCATGATATTCATATTCATATCCCGGAGGGAGCGGTTCCGAAGGATGGACCGAGTGCCGGTATTACGATGGCGTCCGCGGTTCTTTCCGCTGTCGCCGGACTTCCCGCACGGCAGGATGTGGCAATGACCGGCGAGATTACGCTTCGCGGGAGAGTCCTTCCCATCGGCGGTCTGAAGGAAAAGATGCTGGCGGCAAAGACGCTCGGCATTCATACGATTCTTGTGCCGGAGGAGAATCGTCCGGACGTGACAAGGATTCCGGCGGAAATAACGGATGGAATGGAAATTATCTTTGCTGCGGATATGAATAAGGTGCTGGAAAAAGTTCTGGTGTGAAAGTCAATGGACGGAAGCAGGGAAAACTAAGGTTGGAAAGACAGAAAGGAAGTACGAGGATGCATATTCGTAGTGCAGAACTGGAGACGGTTTGCGGAGTAACAAGTAAATTGCCGGAAAATCAGCAGGCTGAGTTTGCATTTGCCGGAAAGTCCAATGTGGGGAAATCTTCCCTGATCAATGCCCTGGTGAACCGCAGGGCGCTGGCGAGAACCTCCTCACAGCCCGGAAAGACGCAGACGATAAACTTTTATCATTTGAATGAAGCCTTTTACTTCGTGGATTTACCGGGATACGGATACGCAAAGGTTTCGCAGGAGCTCAAAGCCAAATGGGGCAGGATGATTGAGCGTTACCTGACCAAATCCAAACAGCTCCGTTTGGTATTCCTCCTTGTGGACATTCGTCATGAACCTTCGGCCAATGACAAGGATATGTACAACTGGGTGGTATATCAGGGATTTCAGCCGGTAGTTGTTGCAACCAAACTGGATAAAATCAATCGAAGCCAGCGCGATAAGCAGAAAAAACTGATTCGGTCGGCTCTTGGTATGAAGGCGGCGGACCCGTTGATTTTGTTCTCTTCGGAGACAAAGGAAGGCGTTGACGAGATGTGGAAGACGATGGAAAATGTAATGTTCGGAAAGGAAGAGAGCGATGAGAGAGATTCTGTTGGACGGCAATCAAATGAAGACAAAGTCGGAGATGCATGACCATCTGGTAGAGCGGCTGCATTTGCCATATTATTACGGACGCAGCCTGGATTCGCTATGGAATGTCCTTGTGAAGGACGAAGATCCGATTAAGATTACGATTATCAATGCCGGAGCCATTGCAAAGGGGTACGATGAGGTGCTCCTGGAGATGTTTCAGGATTTGATGAAGAGTAATCCGAATTATATCATTGAATTTTGAGATTCCATAAAAAGGCAGGTAACTCGAACATGGGTTGCCTGCCTTTGGTTTTTATGCGGATACCGGCACAGGTTATTTGTCGGTCAATAACGCACTGAGAACATAGGCGTAAATGTCTGCGTTCTTCTTTTTCCAGTGCGCACAGATGGTTTCGGCATCTTCCCTGGAGGGAACGGTCAGACGCAGTTCGATGACCGAGGAGTCGCGCTCCAGAACCTTCAACTCTGTGACGTATTCGTTTGCCCTGGACTCGTAATAGTCGGCAACATTGGAAACCTCGTCGCGAAGAGAGTATTTATTCTCCGTGAGATACAAATCGATTTCATCACGGATGTTACGGGATACGTTCTGATAAAAAAAGGAGAGCGTTTCCCGACCTTCCGGTGTGATGCGATAGAGGGAAGCATTTTTGGTCTGCTGTAAAGTGATATAACCGTCGTCTGCCAGGTCGGAAAGGACTTCCTGAACATTCATATAGGTTGTGTAGCCGTGCGTCGTAATCAAATCTGTAATCTGCGGATTGGTCATCGGATAATCAACACGGTTCAGAATATAAAGTACAATCAGCTTGTACAACATGAGCGCTTCGGGTTGCATGATAATCTCCTTGATGTAATTCTTTGGTAGAGGACATAGTTCATGAGGTCTTCGGTGTCGGCGGCATAAACTCTGCTGCAAATCAGGAAAACGTTTCCAACAGAGCCTGTCCTTGCATAATGTCATGTTCGCGCAAATACGTTTCGATGGCGGAAAGCATGTGCTTTTTGTTAGCGGTATAAAGCGGCATAATCAGCAGTTTCTTGGGGCCGTCGCCGGTCAGACGATGAATGGCAATGTGCGGCGGGATGAGGGCGACTGCCTGTGCTACGGTACTAATATAGCACGATTCATCCATCATGGCAAACTGTTCCGGATGATTTTCGTAGGTTTTTTCCATGGCGGTTCCTTTTAGGATGTGCAGCTGCTGCAGCTTTATGCCGGAAATCGGCAGGCGGCATACCGCCCTGATGCCATCGAGCATTTCCTCACGCGTTTCCTGCGGCAAACCGAGAATCATGTGGACGGTTACCGGAATCTTCACAGCGGCGAGACGGCGGACTGCGTCCTCGAATACCTCGTTGCGGTAGCCGCGGTTGCAGGCGGCGGCAACGGATTCGTTCATGGTTTGAAGTCCGAGCTCGATAAAAACAGGTTTGTCGAAGCGTGACCGCAGGTTGACCAGGAGAGCGATCACCTCGTCCGGAATGCAATCGGGACGCGTCCCAATCGAAAGACCGAGCACATCCTCCTCGGACAGAACCGAAGCGTAAAGCGGTTCCAGATAGGAGAGGGGAGCGTAAGTTCCGGTAAACGCCTGAAAATACGCAACGTATCGGCGCGCGCCCTTGGCACGTACGAGGGAGCGGGCAAATTCCAGCTGCTCCTTCATGGCAATCGCCGGAGAAGCGGTAAAATCCCCTGAGCCGCCGGCGCTGCAAAAGGTGCAGCCTCCGGTTCCGCAGGTGCCGTCACGATTCGGGCAGGTGGTTCCCGGATTTAACGAGAGCTTATAGATTTTTTCGCCGAACATCCGGCGGTAGTAGGTATTTAGTGTATAAATACGGTCTTCCAGCATAGAAACCTCTCAGAAAAGAACAAAGAGTTTTGCGCGCGAGTATAGTCACGA
>DLOO01000011.1:0-9120 GCA_002479645.1 Lachnoclostridium sp. UBA7482
TGCTCTATCCAGCTGAGCTACATGCACACGTCACGTTTCGCAACAGTCAATATTGTACTCGCTTAATGAGAAAATGTCAACACCTTTTCTGAAAATTTTAATTTTTATTTTTGCTGAAGCAAATCCATTACCACAATTGCCGCAACAGCCTCAACAACCGGCACCGCTCTCGGTACGATACAAGGGTCATGCCGTCCCTGAATCGTCAGCTCCGCCTCTTCCTTTGTGGAGAGGCGGACACTCTTCTGTGCCTTTCCAATAGAAGGAGTCGGCTTAATTGCCACACGAAAAACAATCGGCATTNNCATTCCGGAGGTCACCCCGCCGAGGATACCCCCGTGATTATTGGTCGTTGTACGGATGACGCCATCCTCTACCGTAAATTCATCATTGTTTTCCGAACCGCGAATCTCCGTACAGCCAAACCCATTTCCGAACTCCACTCCCTTTACTGCCGGAATCCCAAACAGCGCTGCCGCCAGCTGGTTTTCCACACCGTCAAACATCGGCGCTCCAAGTCCTGCCGGCACACCGGTTACGATACATTCAATGACACCGCCGATGCTGTCTGCCTGTCCCTTTGCCTCAAGAATTGCCGCGTGCATCTTCTCTCCGGCTTCCGAATCCAGCACCGGGAATTCTCCCGCAGCCAGCTTCCGAACCGGCGTCAGGCTGCAGTAATCCGGCTGTGTATCCTTCACGCCGCCGAGTGCCGAAATGTGTGCTCGAATTTCAATCCCCTTCTTAGAAAGCATTTGCATACAAATACCGCCCGCTACACAAATCGGCGCCGTCAGTCTGCCTGAGGTATGACCGCCGCCCGCCACATCCTGAAATCCGTGGGAACGGATTCCGATCGCAAAATCCGCATGTCCGGGCCGCGGTACATCGCGCAAATTATCATAATGATGAGACTTCGTATTGGTATTGCGAATCACAGCGGTAAGCGGCGCCCCACAGGTCACATTGTCAACCAGCCCGGATACAAACTCCGGACGGTCCTCTTCCTTTCTGGGCGTCGCATAATCCGCCTGCCCCGGCGCACGTCGATTGAGAAATTCCTGCAATTCATCCAAATCTACCTGTTCCCCCGCGGGGAGTCCGTCAACGGTAACACCGATCGCCGGTGAGTGCGACTGTCCCCATACGGAAACCTTTATCGTATCTCCAAAAACAGATGCCATACTGTCCTCCTAATAAACCAGATTGTCAAAAATATCATAAAATCCCGGATAGGATTTATTTACTGCATAGGGTCGTTCAATGGTGACCGGTCCCTCCGATACCTGGCTTGCTACTGCTGCCATCATAGCAATTCGATGGTCGTTAAAGGAATCTACGGTGCCTCCGACAAGCTTCGGCACACCGGTAATCCACAATTCATTATCGCGAATCTCAACCTGTCCGCCGAGTGTATTCAACACGGTCCGAATTGCCGCAAGGCGATCACTTTCCTTTATTCTAAGCCGTTCTACTCCTGTAATATGAGTCACGCCTTCACTGACTGCCGCTACCAGAGAAACGATGG
Source organism: Lachnoclostridium sp. UBA7482 (assembly GCA_002479645.1). GTDB lineage: Bacteria > Bacillota > Clostridia > Lachnospirales > Lachnospiraceae > ISDg. The sequence continues at coordinate 1,529 of DLOO01000011.1, forward strand.
GAACGAGATCCGGAACATCCGCTGCATCGAGTGTAATGCCGTGCAGACCGTCGGCTGTTGCTGCGATCGCCCTGTCGTCTCCATGAACGGTAATATCTGCTCCGAATTCACTCAGAATATCTAAAATCCCCTTGTCGCCCTGGCGGGAAGTGAGCGAAAGATTCGTACAGCAAATCTCGCCGCCCGTAATCGCGGATAAGCAAAGCCAGAAGGCCGCATTGGACCAGTCTCCCTCAACAGATGTCTTCTCGGGCATAGCGTACTGCTGTCCGCCCGGCACAAGATAACCGTCATCCGTCTCCACAATGACAATGCCCGCCTGCTTCATAACCGAACGGGTCAGTTCCACATAAGGCTTACTTTGCAGCACGCCCTCAATCCGAATCGTACTGCTCTCCTTCAGAAGCGGAAGCGCTAACAAAAGACCGGTTACATACTGCGAGGAAATGTTACCCGGCAATACGTATTCACCTGCCTGCAGCTGTCCGCGAAGCTTCATCGGATTGCTGCCCTGCGGCGACATACTGACGCCATGACCGGTCAGCATTTCGTAAAGACNNGGGCAAGCGCCCGTTCATCTGAAAATCCCCCGGCATCCCCAGCGCCGCTACAACCGGAAGCAGGAAACGAAGCGTCGAACCGCTTTCGTTGCAGGGAAGCACATAGCTTTCCTTTCCGCTGCCGCTGCGGAAATCCGCAATAGCTTCAAGACATCCCCTGGTTGCGGTAATATCTGCGCAAAATTCTTCCGTCGTCGGCATCTGTCCCGACAAAGCCTGCGCAATCATCACACGATGTGCCACGGATTTGGAAGGGATGACCGACACTCTGCCGCCGGGTTTTTTGCCGGACGGCACGCAGGTTCTGCTCTCTGTTGTCTGATTTGTATCTGCCATATCTCGAACTCCTATACTCCAAGGAAACACTTCAGTTCCGTAATCTCCATGGGACGAATTTCACACTGTGCAAAGCCGCACGGAACAATCAGGTTAATCTTATTGCCGGCACGCTTTTTGTCGGCGGTCATAATGTCATACATCTGCTCTACGGTATATTCCGTTCTCGTGGAAAGGCGGAATTTGTCGCAGAGACGGCATACAATATCGTAGCTTTCCTTCGGGCAAAGACCGTGCTTATATGCTGCCTCGGTTACGATACACATACCCGCTCCGACCGCGCGTCCGTGAGACTGCTTGTAATTGCTGAGTGCCTCGATCGCATGACCTACCGTATGTCCGAGATTGAGAAGCTGACGCATTCCATGGTCATGCTCGTCCTCGGCTACCACATCACGTTTCATAGCAACACAGGTCGCAATAATCGACTCCATTTTATCCTCAACCGGAGTCAAAAGCTCATTTAACAGATCCGCATTACCGAGCATACCGTATTTGATAATTTCGGCGAAGCCCTCCTCCCACACTTCACGGGGCAGAGTCTTCAATGTATCAATATCACAGATAACCAGATGCGGCTGGTAAAATGCTCCCACCAGGTTCTTGCCCTCGGGCAAGTCAATCGCGGTCTTGCCGCCAACCGAAGAATCCACGGCAGAAAGTACGGTTGTCGGAATCTGCACGAACGGAATGCCGCGCAGATAGGACGCTGCGACAAATCCGGTCAAATCACCGACTACACCACCGCCGAGCGCCACCAGAATGTCGGTTCTCGTGAGTCGACTCTCCGCAAGAAAACGAAGGGCAGCGATGAAATTCTCCGGGGATTTGGACTCCTCTCCGAAAGGAATCACAAAGCGAATCACTTCGTATCCGGCTGCCTCGAGACTCTTCGTCATATCATCCGCATACAACGGCTCCACATGGCTGTCTGTAATAATACATGCCTNNGACCGGATTTGTCGCAGCGTCCCGCGCGAATCCGCTCGCCTGCGGTTGCCAGAAGTCCCTCACCGATAATTACCTGATAATTTCTGCTGGCTGTAATATCAATTATTTTCATGGAAATCCATTCTCCTTATTATTTTACATTCCCGTCAATTTCTTCCTTGCGGTGCTTACCGTCCGCAAGAAGCTGACGAAGTGTATCCGCGTCGTCACGTTCAATCGCCTGCTCGTACTCCTGCAGGGAATGAATGATATGACGAAGTTCAAAAAGCAACGGTTCTTTATTCTCAAGAAACAGTTCTGTCCACATATCCTCCGCAAGCCATGCCACACGCGTAAGGTCACGGTAGCTTCCCGCGGAAAAGCCCTTGTGTGCCGTTGCCGTCGGGCTCTTAACATAGGCGTTGGATACCACATGGGCAAGCTGTGAGGTAAATGCAATCATCTCATCGTGCTTAGCCGCGGTTGTTACGGTAATCCGTCCGAACTGAGCAGGCTTCAAAAGCGATTTAATTTTATCCAAAAGACGGATGTTGTTGTCCTCCGGCGGAACGATAATCATCGAAGTGCCGATGTAAAGCGAGCCGTCGGCGTATTTGTATCCGGAATAATGCTTACCGGCCATCGGATGTCCGCCGACATAGGTAAATCCATATTCCTTCGCAAGGGCAAACCCTACCTCACAGATTCCCTGCTTCGTACCGCAGCAGTCAATGACGAATGCCTCCTTCTTGAAGTGCTGCGCATGTTCCTTCAGGTAATTGATGGCTACCTTCGGATAAAGGGCAATCAGGACAAGGTCGCATTGGGACAAAAGCTCTGTTGTCAGCTCCCCGTCCATATCCTCACTAAGAAGCGCAAGTTTGGTTACCTTCGTACTTTTGTCATAGCCGTATACCGTCCAGTCCTTCGATTCATTATATGCCTTTAACATGGAACCGCCGATAAGACCGAGTCCCACTACGCCTACGATTTTCTTTGTTTCGCTCATACCTACCACTCCTATTTCAGTGCCTTATGGATCTTACGAAGCTTCTCAGCCGCCGCAGCAAACTGCTCCGGCGTCAATGCCAGTGCGCCGTCACAAAGAGCCTTGCCGGGATTGTTGTGAACCTCGATAATCAGACCGTCCGCACCGGCTGCTGTTGCTGCCAGAGCCATCGGCTCAACCATGCGTGCATTTCCGGTTGCCTGACTCGGGTCAACAAGAATCGGCAAATGCGTCATCTCCCGCAGGGCGGGAATCGCCGAAAGATCCAACGTATTTTTTGTCGTCGTCTCAAAGGTACGGATACCGCGCTCACACAAAATCACCTGCTCGTTGCCGCCCGCCATAATGTACTCCGCACTCATCAGAAGCTCCTTCAGCGTATTGGAAATGCCGCGCTTCAAAAGTACCGGCTTATTGCAGCGACCGAGCTGCTTCAGAAGTTCAAAATTCTGCATACTTCTGGAACCGACCTGCAGGATATCAACGTCCTCGTAAAGTGCCAGATTCTCTGCACTGGTAATCTCTGTCATAATCGGAAGACCGGTTGCCTTCTTTGCCGCAAGCAAAAGCCCGATGCCCTCCGCCTGCATTCCCTGAAATGCATACGGCGAGGTTCTGGACTTAAATGCGCCGCCCCAGAGGATGGATGCACCCGCCGCCTTTACCTTCTCGGCAACCTCCAGAATCTGCTCCTCGGATTCAACCGAACACGGACCCGCAAGCACTACCAGACTGCCATCCCCGATGGTAACATCACCGACCGTAATCTTCGTCTGTTCCGGATGAAACTTGCGGTTTGCCTTCTTGTAGGGTTCGCTGATCCGCTTTACGGTATCCACCATATCCAGCGAAGCAACAAGCTCTTCATCTATTCTACTCGTGTCTCCTATAAGTCCGAGAACGGTCTGGTATTCCCCCTCGGAAATATGAACCCGGAGTCCCTGATCCTCAAACCATTCAATCAGCTGGTTTCTCTGCTGCTCGGAAACACCGCTCTTTAATACTGTAATCATGTCCGTAACCTCACTTCTCTATCGCGTCGTATTTTCTTTTCGTTTATACCAGCTCAGCATAACTGCCCAGATACGCAAATTCCTCGCACTCATTTTGAAGCACCGTCAGAATCTCACCGTATTTTTCATCATAAACCGGAGACTCAAAGTCGAAGTAGAACTGGAATTCAAAATCCCTGCCCTGTCTCGGACGGCTCTCCAGCTTCGTCAGGTTGCAGTCATAATCATTGAGCCCCTTCAGAATACGGTACAAAGAGCCCTTTCTGTGCGGCAGTACCGCCATAACCGAGGTACGGTTCGCGCCCGGGAAAATCTTCAATTTCTTGGAAATACAGATAAAGCGCGTATAGTTGTTATCCCGATCCTGTACGCTGCTCTCGAGAATCTCTAACGGATACTCCTGTGCACAATGAACGGAACCGAGCGCCGCAATATGCTTGTCCTCGCTCTCAGCGACCATCTTTGCAGCCATCGCCGTATTTGCCATCTCATGCTGCACCAGATTCGGGAATTTCTTCAAATAGTCCGCACACTGTGCAAGCGCCTGGGGATGCGAATACACATCCGTGATGTCACTGAGCTTCGTGCCGGGCTTGGCTAACAGGTTATGATTCACCTTTACACGCACGCTTCGCACGATATAGAACTTATGCTCCTGCATCAAATCGTAAATCTGGTTCACGGAACCGGCGGTACTGTTTTCAATCGGAAGCATACCGTACTCGCAAAGCCCCTTCTCAATTGCCGTAAATACGGCGTCAAAGCTTTTTACAAAAAGAATGTTAGGATACGTAAATACCTGCTCCGCCGACTGCTGGGAATATGCTCCCTTTGCACCCTGGCAAGCAACGGTTGCACACTTGGGGAATACCTGCTCCGTCTCCTTTCGTGCCGCCGCTACACAGTCTGCAAGCGTTGTATGCGTTGCTTCCGCTCTCGCCTCTGCTCTGGCAAGACGTGCCAGTTCATCTCTTTTTTCAAAAAGCCGGCGAATCTGCTCCTCAAGCTCCTGTTTCTGCTGATTTATCGTATCCTGATTCATGTTACTGTCCTTTCGTAAATGCTTATTCTCCATATTAAATAATAATAATCTGCGGTCAATTTGTCAATTTAATTTCCTATGAGGATTCCGGTGCTGAAAATTTACCAAGATTTATTCTTATCAAATCACGGGCGGAAGATACGCAATCCTTCCTGAGAACATTCGCAGGATGACGCAGTTTTTCGAGCATAGCGTGTGCCTCCGAAGAACTGTTTGAGCTCCGAAGGAGCGAGTTTTCGAGAGGAGGCACGCGTTCGGCGGCGCAGAAAAACAAGGAAGACAAGAGGTCGAAGGAAGGATTGCGTATCTTCCGCCCGTGATTTGATAAGAAATATAAAAGGTGACCTTTTGACACCGGATTCCGGCGCCTTTGCTTCCGCATTCAGCGCAGGCGTCGTACCATCTGCCAGACAACAAAAACTCCTCCGGAAATAAACAGCGCAGAAAATACGATTGCCGCCCACACAGGAATGTTTCCCTTTTGACCGACATCACCGCTCCAGATGGCAATCAGCGCCAAAATAATCAGAAGAAAAATCGGAACAGCCAGAAGCAGCATTACCTGCAGCCACACCTTTTTGTGAAGATTTTCTTCCCTCTTACAAACGCTGCCTTTTACAAACGCAAGTTCCTCCGCACATGCCAGCTCATAATGTACTCCGCAGGCAGCCAGAACAAAGGTAAGGTCAAAATCCTCTTCTATTATCAAATCGGCTTCGTATGTTGCGTAAAATGGATTGGGAATCACATTCCCATAGGTTATCTTTCCGTGCGCCGAGAAGCTCATGATATATTCCTTGAGCAAATGTTTTTTTTCTTCCTCTGAGATTTCGCGTATCTGACGAACCTCGATGTGAACCGTCGAATGCCTCGACACATCAATCGCATCCGTTTCCTGTCCATTGATCCAAATACGTACCTCGGAGCCTTCCGGCTTTCTTATGTTAACCTGCAAATGAGCCATAGGATCAGCAGCCTCCCTTCCCAATCGAATAACCGGCAATCGCCTCAACCGATTTCCCGCCGCAAATTCGACGTTTTATATTCCTTCCATATGGTGCGCAATACCTATAACTTACGGCGCCGCCTGCTATTTCATTTCAACATTCTCCTGCACATCACGAATTGCTTCCGTAATCGTCTGATCGGTTGCTTCCTTTCCGTGCTTATCCACCATGATGCGATTTCGTTCTCCGTGTGTCAGACAGCCCGCACCGCCGACGCAGCCGCCGCTGCACGCCATACCTTCGATGAAGTTTGCATCCGAACGTCCCTTAGCTTTGAGAAGAAGCGCAGTATGACAATTCTCAATACCGTCACACGAAACCGCTTTCACCTCCATAGCGCTACCATGTTCCTTTACACCCTGCCCAACCGCGTCTGCCAAACCGCCGCAGCGCGCAAATATTCTACCGAAGTAGGATGCATGATCCAAAGGCTCTTCCTTGAGTCCCATGATATCAATATCCACACTGTCAAAAAGCGCCTGAAGTTCTTCAAAGGTCAATACCCAGTCGACGTACGGCTTAACATTTTCCTTCTTTACTTCCATCTTTTTCGCAGTACACGGTCCGATAAATACGACCGAGGCCCCTTCCACCTTCTCCTTAATAAACTTGGAAATCATGGCCATCGGGGAGAGATTGCCGGAAATGTTCGGTACCATTTGCGGAAACGCCTTATGTACATAATCGACAAATGCCGGGCAGCAGGAGCTGGTAAGAAAGCCCTTTGCAAGCAGCTCCTCGGATTCAGCGTCGGCAACCATATCCGCACCGAGCGCGGCCTCAACCACATGGGAGAATCCAAGTTCCTTGATACCGGCAATTACCTGTCCAAGCTTTGCATATTTGAACTGACTGGCAATGCTGGGCGCAACCACCGCATAAATCTTCTTACTCGGCTCCGCGATACGCTCCTTTAACAGTTCAACAACATTAACGATATAAGACTTGTCGGAAATCGCTCCGAACGGGCACTGGTACATGCAGGCGCCACAGGAAATGCATTTCTCATTGTCAATATAGGAAACCCCGTCATCCGCCATGGAAATTGCGTGAATCTTGCAGGCATTTTCACAGGGACGCTTACGGTTTACAATGGCACTGTAGGGACAAACCTGTGCGCATTTGCCGCAGTTGATGCAGAGACTCTTGTCAATGGTGGCTTTCTGATGGCTGTCAAAAACAAGTGCGTGCTTCGGGCATACATCCTCACAGCGATGCGCCAAACAGCCGCGGCAGGTGTCCGTTACGGAATAACCGCCGGCGGGACATTCATCACACGCATCCTCAATAACCTCGATGACATTGGGGTTCTCTGGGTCCCCGCCCATTGCAATCTTAATCTGCTCCACCATAATTGCACGCTCCTTATAAACACAGCAGCGCATGGTCGGCACCTTACCGGGAATAATCTCCTTCGGGATGTCAAGCAGTGTTTCCTGCAAGTCTCCCTTCCACACATGCTTTGCAATCTGGCGAAGTACCTTGTACTTCAGATACTGTACTTTGGTATCAAACTTCCGCATGACCTTTCTCCTTTTCATACTGTTGATTCAACCGAACAACGCAATCCGGTTTGAAACTGCCAATCCCGTAACATACAGAAAACGACGTTCCTCCCAAGCTATGGAATAAAAAAATCGCCCACCTTCGAGGTGAACGACCTTTTCGCTAATTGCCGGCGACCGGAATCGAACC
>DLOO01000011.1:9200-9414 GCA_002479645.1 Lachnoclostridium sp. UBA7482
CCAGCTGAGCTAAGACCCCAGATAATAAGCACATTGCTTATCAACAGTATTATTTTTAGCATATAATCAGGCAAAAGTCAAGCAAAATTTATACGCACACCGATATATCTCATATAGAAACCCGGAATTCCGATGACATTTTTCCCGCATTTCCGAACAGACAAAAAATGGGGCCTATAGGGCTCGAACCTCAGCTGGGAGAGCATCTGCCTTA
>DLOO01000014.1:0-135 GCA_002479645.1 Lachnoclostridium sp. UBA7482
TTGTGTGAGAATTTTCCTGCAAATTCCGGCGTCAATTCACAGCCGCAGCGTTGAAAATAAAACATCCGATTCATATCAATAAAGGCGTCGCGCCAGCAGTTTTCGGAGATGTGAATGAAGGGCGAACGGCTGCCG
>DLOO01000014.1:158-3020 GCA_002479645.1 Lachnoclostridium sp. UBA7482
TTTATTATAGAATTCTCTCAATCATACGGTGTCCCCGCTCATTTCGTCAAAGCCGCAGCATGTAATTTTCAGTTCTGCGGCAGCGGCGGAACCATCTTTGGCATAAAGCTGACAGGATTCGCTATCTGTCATAATCGCTATTTTTTCCGAGGCAGGAAAGTAGCCTACCTGATTGCAGAAAACAGACATAAGATACCTCGCTTCCGTATTTTGATTATTGCAATTCATTCTATAGGAATACCGGGAAAAAAGATATGGACAATTTTAGCAAATTCTTGTAATTATTGAGAGAATTCTATAATAAATTACAAAAATTCTGTAGAATAATTGCGTTGTCTATGGTAAGATGAGAAAAAGGATGAAAATCCGGACCTGTCGGCGGAGTCTGGGGACGACAGGACATCTGAATTTTGTAAAAGAAATTTGGGGGAAAGAAATATGATTAAATCGAAAATGAGGATAACACCCGGTTCGATACTGCCGTATTTCTCGGCGCTGTTGATTCTGGTATCTATTGCCGGGTATTTTCTGTGCTGGCAGGTAAGCGGCTCTTGGTTTCGGTTTCGTTCGATAGCCGATCAGGATTTTGACGCATTGAAGACAGGAGAGCTTTTGCAGGTTGGCGGAATGATTCTTCTTCTGCTGCTGCTTCTGATTGCCGCAAAGGAGCAGCTGTGGATTCTGGCGCTTCCGATATTGATGTATCTGGTAGGTACGGTGTTTTTGACACTTGAGAACAGTGAAGCCTATTATTCGATTCTTGTCATCGGATTGATTTTCTTCTGGTTCTTTGTTGTTACGGCAATCAGCATTTTCCACTCCAAGTGGCCGCTTTGCATTATAACGATTCTGGCTCTTGCGGCTATTGGTGCTTTCTGTATCATGGGCAAAACACCGTTTTTAGTGCAGATTGAGATACCCGGGGAGGGCATGAAGGATTTTTACAATCTCAGCTTTCTTATGCGTGTGGCAGGGTATTACGGCGGGATGCTGCTTCTTTCGCTTGCAATCGGCAAGAAATACAACATGGATACCATTACGGCAACGACCGGCAAGGTTTTTCCTGAGGACGAGAAGAAGGAAGCTAAGACAGAGACAGAAAAGCCTGCCGAGGATGCTAAGGAAACCGGCGAAAATAAGCAAAACAGTGATGCTACTCCTGTAGAATACAAGGAAATTCCGGTAGAGAAGGAAAGCATTACCCCGGAACCTGCCATTACGGTACCGGTTAGCGGAAGCCGTTTGCAGAAGGTTCTGAAGGAAGAAACGGTTTATGACCGCGATCAGCGTCTGATGTATAAGAAGAAACTGAATACATTTTCCATCATTGGATTGATTCTCAGTGTACTGACAATTATACTCGGTGTGATTATCATTTTCCAGATGGTGGACATTCCGGCGCTGAAGAATGATGTGCTTGGTATTCCGATGGTGGCAATGGGACTTTTTATGTGCTGCCTGTTCGGTACTCGAATGACCTACAAAGAGTATTATACGCAGACGGTTGTAACGGAACGCAAGGTGATGCGCGAAGAAACCAACTGGGAGGAAGTACTTGCCAGCCGTTTGGAGGAGGATGAACAGAGTATTGCGCTTCTCAGTGAGAACTATTCCCGTATGACAGAGCTTTACGGTAAGCTTCTGGAAAATACAACAGAGCTGATGAAGCATGTAAATCTTCTCGGCGAATATGAGCAGAAATTGAATTTGCCGGAGGAACCCACGTATAGTGCAGCCGCCGCGTCGGAGGTTTCTGCGCAGGAAGCAGCGGAAGAGGATGTTCCCGAGGAATATGTTCCTGAAGAATATGTTCCCGAGGAATATGTTTCCGAAGGATGTGCTCCGGAAGAGTATGAGCAGGAGCCTGTTGAGGAATCGGCTCAGGATGATTTCGGAGAATCGGAAAAGAAAACACAGTATTTTGATTTGGAAAGCCAGATTGTTTTTGATACCAGCTTCCTGAGTGAGGAGTCGATTGAGAAGGCATTTATGGATATTGAGGCATCGGCGGAGGAAGAACCCGTTGCGGAAGAACCCGTCGTGGAGAAGGAACCCGTCGTGGAAGAGGAAGCCGAAGAACCCTTTATCCTGCCGACATTCCGTGGCTATGAGGAAGAACCGGAGCTGCCTGCGATGGATTTTGAAGTACCGGAGGAAGAGCCGGAGCTGTCCGCGATGGATTTCGAGCTTCCGGAGGAAGTGCCGGAGGAGGCTCCCGAACTTCCGAATGAACCGGGAATACCGGAGGAAGAAGAGACGGACGTTGTAGAAATGCCGGTTCCTGATGCGGAGGAGCGTAGAAGAAAGCTTCAGGAACGCCTGATGGAGATTCAGCGCAGAAACCGTGAGAAAATCAATCAGTTAAATCAGCAGTTGGAAGACTGGAAACAGTAAGCAGAGAAAACAAAAAAAGAAAAGGTCATGCAGCGAATGGTATGGAAACGTTGCATGACCTTTTGATTATACGGCAAAAACACTCTGCCGCGGATGCACGCGCGGCACAAGCGAAAATGCTGCCTTTCGGCGATTGTCCGAACGGGCAAAGGGAGGCGACAATTAGCGATGGGAAACAACGGAATCGAACATGCCGTCGCCGGTGGTGTCAGCCATCACAGTATCAAACTGACCGTCGCCGGTGGTATCCATCAAAATGGTATCGCCTTCGCCGTCGCCGGTGGTATCGAGCATGACAGTGTCAATCCTGCAGTCACCGGTCGTGTCGGCTGCAAGAATGGCGTCCTCCGGGGAAATTTTGATTTCGTTAGCCGCGTCATCTGTTTCGGAAGCGACAGTTTCATCGACAGCGACTATGGCATTTTTACGCTTTTCCATTAAGGTAAGGAATGTATAAACGCCGACAGC
>DLOO01000014.1:3042-14017 GCA_002479645.1 Lachnoclostridium sp. UBA7482
TAACATCCTTCATAATAATAAATCCTTTCTTCAGGGGAACCTGAACCCCCATACTTGCGGCTGAACCCGCATAATTATCGATATTATAGCATCTTGTAAAAAAAAATACAATTCCCACTTGCACAAGAGGAAGGTTTTGAGTAAAATGTCATTTGGTGGGCGTTATTGTCTGTTTTGGCAGCATGTAACCTGACCATAAATAAATATTAAGAAAGAGTCTGACAGAAAGGACGGCAGGTGCGTGAAAACTTTTCAACNNTATGACTGCCCTGAAAGGATATACCCGTCAGGATCTTGTTAAGGACGTCGTTGCCGGTATCATCGTAGCAATTATTGCATTGCCGCTTTCCATTGCGCTGGCAATTGCTTCCGGCGTCGGACCGGAGCAGGGTCTTTACACGGCGATTGTTGCCGGTTTTGTGATTGCGCTTCTCGGAGGAAGCCGTGTCAACATCTCCGGACCGACGGCAGCATTTGCAACCATTGTTGCGGGTATTGTTGCACAGTATAAGATGGAGGGATTGGTACTCGCCACCATTATGGCAGGTATCATTCTGATTCTTATGGGTGTGTTCCGACTGGGTGTTTTAATCAAATACATCCCGTACACGATTACGACCGGATTTACCTCCGGTATCGCGATTACCATTGTCATCGGACAGATTAAGGATTTCCTTGGTCTTTCTTATCCGACGGGGACACAGAACGTAGAAACCAGTGAGAAATTCATGAATGTTGTGGAACACATTTCCACCTGGAACCGGCAGGCGCTTGTCGTAGGCACCCTTGGTCTTGCGATTTTGATTATCTGGCCGAGGATCAATAAGCTGATTCCGCCGTCGTTGATTGCGGTTATCGTAGGCGTCCTTGTTGTAAAATTCGGTAAGCTGGAGGTTAATACCATCGGCGATCTTTATCAGATCAGCCGTAGTCTGCCGAAGTTTACCGTGCCCGGATTTTCCTTTCCTATGGTAAAGGAGCTTCTTCCGAGTGCATTTACCATTGCGATTCTTGCAGGTATTGAATCCCTTCTGTCCTGCGTAGTTTCCGATGGTATGATCAGCAGCCGTCATAACAGTAACACCGAGCTGATCGCTCAGGGCGCCGGTAATATCTGCTCTGCAATGTTCGGCGGCATTCCTGCAACCGGTGCTATTGCAAGAACTGCTGCAAATGTTAAGAACGGCGGCCGTACCCCGATTGCCGGTATGGTACATGCAGTTGTCCTGCTGCTGATTCTTGTTGTTTTGATGCCTTATGCAGCGTTGATTCCGATGCCGATTATTGCAGCAATCCTTTTCATGGTTGCCTATAACATGAGTGAATGGAGACATTTTGCTGACATTTGCAAAACCGCACCGAAGAGTGATATTATCGTATTGGTAATTACCTTTGTGCTTACTGTGGTATTTGATCTTGTTGTAGCAATCGAGGTGGGTATGCTCCTTGCAGCATTCCTCTTTATGAAGCGTATGGCTGAGGTTACCGAGGTTCGTAAATGGACCGATGTTGAGGCGGTCGGTGCAGACGATATTCACGGACTGAAATCCGTGCCGAAAAAGACGATGGTTTATGAAATCAACGGGCCGATGTTCTTTGCGGCAGCCGACAAGTTTGTGAAGATCCCGATTCAGGATAAGGAAAAGGTTCTGATTGTTCGTATGAGAAATGTTCCTGCAATGGATACAACAGCGCTTCGTAACCTGACGAATATCTATCATGCATGTGAGAAGCAGGGAATTATCATGATTCTTTCTCATGTAAATGAGCAGCCGATGAAGGTTATGGCGAAGGCAGGGTTTGACAGGATGGTCGGACCGGAGAATTTTTGTGCCAATATTGACGTGGCATTGGAGCGTGCAGCCAAGCTGGTTGCAGCAGAATAGGAGGATGTGAGATATGGGAAAGTTTCGTTTTTATGTCACTATGGTAGTTTTATTCGTTCTGGGCTTGGTTGGTGTAACCAAGGGCTTGAGGGACCTTCGCGGAACGAATGGTGCAGTTAACTTCAATGAAATGGATTACGATGCATTGAAGGAGGGGATGTATGTAAGGGGTACTACCGATATGGTTGTGGATTATTACTGTGAAGAGAAAACAACCAAAAACGGTGCGACGTCAACCGCACGCTGGTATTTGATTCCTTACTCTAACGATACGGAAACCTACCGTTTCATCGCTGTTAAGGTTTTCGATAAAATGATTCCGGACTATGAGAAGGTTGTAGACGATACCGAAGCATACAATTCCGGCGAGGTTGCCAAGCTGAGCTACGAGTTAAAGGTAAACGGCGAGGTAAAGGCCTGCGAGGGCGACGTGAAGAAGTATCTGAATGAGTACATTGCCGAGGTCGAGAAGGAAACCGGGGAAAGCTGGGACGGCGTATTTGCACCGTATTATATTCAGATGGTTCATACCGGTTCATCAAAGGTTGTTATCGGTATCTGTTCCGCGATGGTGGTAATCAGTGCGGCGGTACTTATTTTCTCTTTTATTAAGGCCAGAAAAGAGAAGGCAAGCTACGATACTTACAGCAGCGAGACCGGTTACAGCAGCTCTGCATACGACCAGCCGACCCCTGCGGCACAGCCGATGGACGAGCTGGATAAAATTCTTGCCGATGCGGATGCGCAGGTGCAAAAGGATGACGACAATCCCTATCAGTATTGATTGAAAACGGTTTGCAGGGCGACTGTGCAGAAAATTCTGCATGGTCGCTTTTTCCTTGTTGTTTCTTGATGAAAAATGTGCTATACTCAAAAATCAGGAGTGATACATTTTATCTATAAGGAGGTTTTCCATGTATAAGATTTTAAGAGCGGAGGAGCTTACAAACAACATTTTTCTCATGGTTGTAGAAGCGAAACGAGCAGCAAAGAATTGTCTGCCCGGTCAGTTCGTTATTGTACGTTCTCACACAGATGCTGAGCGTATCCCGCTTACCATTTGTGATTATGATAGAGAACAGGGAACGATTACGATCGTATTTCAGATTGTCGGGGAAGGCAGCCTGCGTCTTTCCAAGATGAAGGCGGGAGATGCTTTCCGGGATTTCGTAGGACCCCTTGGATGCCCTTCCGAGTTCTGCAAGACCCCGATCGAGGAGCTTCGCGGGAAGAAGATTCTCTTCGTAGCCGGCGGCGTTGGTACCGCACCGGTATATCCCCAGGTAAAATGGTTGAAGGAGCAGGGGGTTCCCGCTGACGTTATCGTTGGTGCGAAGTCCCACAGCTTCCTGATTCTTGAGGACGAGATGAAGGCGGTTGCCGAGAATTTATATATTACTACCGATGACGGTTCCTACGGCAGAAGCGGTATGGTAACCAAGTGTATCGAGGATTTGGTTGCCGAGGGCAAGCAGTATGACGTCTGTGTAGCAATCGGTCCGATGATTATGATGAAGTTCTGCTGTCTGACGACGAAGAAGCTTGGTATCCCGACGATTGTTTCCATGAACCCGATTATGGTTGACGGAACCGGCATGTGCGGCGGATGCCGTCTGACCGTTGGCGGCGAAGTAAAATTCGCATGTGTTGACGGACCGGAATTTGACGGACATCTGGTGGATTTCGACCAGGCTATGAAGCGCAGCCAGATTTACAAGACTGTTGAAGGACGGAAATATCTTGCAGCTGTTGAGGGCGACACACATCACGGCGGCTGCGGAAATTGCGGAGGTGACAAATAATGGACATGACCAGGAAAGTTCCGGTGCGCGAACAGGATCCGCAGGTACGCGCTGCCAATTTTGAAGAAGTATGTTTGGGTTACAATGCAGAAGAGGCTATGCTTGAGGCAAGCCGCTGTTTAGAGTGTAAGAAGCCTTTGTGCGTACAGGGATGTCCTGTATCCATTGATATTCCCGGATTTATCTCCAAGATTAAAACCGGCGAATTTGCAGAGGCATTTAAGGTGCTTGGGGATGCCAGCGCCCTTCCGGCAATCTGCGGACGTGTATGTCCTCAGGAGAGCCAGTGTGAAGGCAAGTGTATCCGCGGTATCAAGACCGAGCCTGTTTCTATCGGTAAGCTTGAGCGTTTCACCGCTGACTGGGCAAGAGAGCAGGGCATTAAGCCGGAGGCGCCCGGTGAGAAGAAGGGCAAGAAGGTTGCTGTTATCGGTTCCGGTCCTGCAGGTCTTACCTGTGCCGGCGACCTTGCGAAGATGGGCTACGATGTAACCATTTTTGAAGCGCTGCATGAGGCAGGCGGCGTATTGGTTTACGGTATTCCGGAGTTCCGTCTTCCGAAGGAAGAGGTCGTTAAGAAGGAAATTGCAAATCTCCTTTCTCTTGGCGTAACTATCGAGACCAATGTTATTATTGGAAAGACCACAACCGTTGACGAGCTGATGGACGAAGAAGGCTTCGAGGCTGTATTTATCGGTTCCGGCGCCGGACTTCCGAAGTTCATGGGTATCCCGGGCGAGCAGGCAAACGGTGTATTCTCCGCAAATGAGTACCTGACAAGAAGCAACCTGATGAAGGCATTCAGCGAGGCGTCTCCGACTCCGATTATGAGAGCGAAGAAGGTTGCCGTTGTCGGCGGCGGCAACGTAGCAATGGATGCTGCAAGAACCGCGCTTCGTCTCGGCGCTGAGACGCATATCGTATATCGTCGTAGTGAGTCCGAGCTTCCCGCCCGTGTGGAAGAAGTTCATCATGCAAAGGAAGAGGGTATCATTTTCGATCTTCTCACTAATCCTACCGAGATTATTGCGGATGAGAAGGGCTGGGTATGCGGTATTAAGTGTGTTCGTATGGAGCTTGGCGAGCCGGATGCATCCGGTCGAAGACGTCCGGTTGTTATTCCGGATTCGGAGTTCGTTATGGATGTGGATATGGTTATCATGTCTCTTGGAACTTCCCCGAACCCGCTTCTTACTTCTACGACCGAGGGTCTTGACGTTACCCGTCACGGCTGTATCGTAGCAAATGAAGAGAACGGTCAAACCTCCCGTCCGGGTGTATTTGCCGGCGGCGATGCAGTTACCGGTGCAGCTACCGTAATTCTTGCAATGGGTGCAGGTAAGGCAGCAGCAAAGGGCATCGATGAGTACCTTTCCAATAAATAATTAAGAAACCAATGTACCGGCGCGGGAAAGACAGGCGCGCATAAAGAAGGATAGCCCGAAAGCAACTGGAAAAAATGCTTTCGGGCTTAGTTTTTGTGCCGTTCGGTTCTCGCTTACAACTGTGCTTCTGTACATACACGACAGTTACAACATGCTCTTGGCGTGCTGACACAACCGCCGGAACCAAGTATTATTACATTCATATTCGGTTGCCTCGTTTTATTTTATTCAAAAATGATAATATTATTTTGATGAAATGAAATTGCCTGTTTGTTACCCAGCTTTATACGTTCTTTTCTATCCGGTTCATATAATCCTGTTTTTTCACGGATTTCCTCAGCACAATGAACATCCAGCCTACATGTTAGCAATCCTAAGTTATCAGGCATATTATTTGCGAAAATGATACTTCCTGCACTTACTCCGATTACAATTCCGTTGGCTGCTATAAAATCTAAAAGCCGGTTCCTAAAATTATTTTCATTTATCCTTTTTAGCAAATAGTCCGGACTTCCGCCACACAAATATATTACGTCAAAAGAATTACGAATATTATTTTCTAATTCATCATGTAAATCATATACAAATATATTTTCACGCCTTATACCACACTTTATTAAATCATTTAAGCATTTTGGAAGTACGTCAATGGCATCAGGCGAATTTGCAGCCGTAGGAATAAACATAGCCTTAATTTCAGAGGGAGATTTGGGGAGCATATCAATAAATGCTTTTTCAATCGTTTTAGTCTCCAATCCACAAGAAGTGAGTAATACATTCATATCGTTTGCCATATATTTTTACCTCGCAAAATTTGAAGTTATAACTACATACTTTTACCGAACCCGTTAAACCATGCCCTGCTTTCAAACGGTTTTTTTGCTGTTTGACGTGTTTCTTCGTCAGGTTTTCCTACAGGTAATATACATACAACCTTGTATTCGTCAGGTATATTCATGTGCTTAGCAATCTTTCCGGCTATATCGTCATCATCGGTAATATGTCCTTCATACCAACAACTCTCATATCCGAGCGCTTTAATCGCTAACAGCATATTTTCGATAGCGGCACTATAATCCTGAATATTAAAGCATTTATCTCTGTATGCAAATATTTTTTGTGTAAGAACCAAAATAAAAGCAGGCGCGGTCTCGGCAATCGGAGGTATAATCAATGATTTTAATTCATCTAACAGCTCTGTATCATCAACTGCTATAAACGAAGTTGTTTGCTTATTACATCCAGATGGCGCGAGTATTCCGGCCTCGAGTATTTTTATTAAATCAGTTTTTGGAATGGGAGTGCTTTTATATTTTCCCCGATAACTTGTTCTGTTTCTTATCGTATCAAATGTATCCATATTCGGTTGCCTCGCTTACAAACAGGAAATTATAAGATTTTCAAATAAATGCATATCTCTTTTCCATTATCCTTCTTATATTCTCTATCCAATTCAAAACCCCAATTTTTTATGCATTTTTCTACTTGCAAGATTCCCTATCGCAACACTATCGGATATAATTCGATATCCTTTTTCTTTGGCGATTTTCTCTGCGAGCAACATAGCACTATAGCCATATCCTTTTGTTCTATATTTCTCACGAATATCGACACCAAAACTTGCAATGTGTTGCGAATGAGCAAAAATTGAAATAAACCCTACACATTCTTCATTTTCTATAATAGAAAACATTTCATAATATTTTCCACCATTGAACTGCTCCTTTGAAGCTTTCAACATTTCCAGTCTATTAGTCTCACTCGCAGTTTCAAATTGTGTTCCTGAAAAATATGAAAAATCCGTTCTTTCCAATGCTCTCAAAAGCATTGTTCTTATCCCACCTTAATTATACTGAAAAATGTATGTGTATATAATGGCATCTTTAACATTGAAGTGTTCCACAATATCTTAAAATCCTCATTGCAAATTTTTCTATTATATGTATTTTCATTACAATTAACTAATTCAGCAAATGACTCTGCTATAAAAATGTTGTTTTCATCGTATCCTACTACTGGAACAAAATGTAACCAGTTTTTATCTTTCCTTGTTTTAATTAATACAATAACAGGTGTTCCCTTACTTACCTCATTTCTTAAAGCGTGCAAATTTCCAACACAATATTTCACATTAAATCCATATTTTTCTAACATTCTTTTTACTTCCTTCGGATATACACACCCAGTATTCGATTTATTCGGCAATTTAGCATAGATTTCATCACCATTTACAGATATACCATAGTGTCGTAAAATATATGCGATTGAATATCCGGAACACGAGTTGCCTGTTTGAATGTCAATACAATTTTCCTTCGTAATCATAAAAAAAGGTTTTTTACTCTTTTTCGAGAATTTCAATTTATTAATGTTCCCCATTAAAATAATATTTACAATGCTTATAATTATAAAAGTATTTATGAATGTACCTATTGTCTGCCAAACAAGCCACTGCATTTCAAATCACCTCCAATCGCATAAATTCCGGTTTTGATTTGCCTTAGTATAATCCCCCCGCTTTTATATTCACATTTTGTTTTTATTTTTTATCAAGTACCAAATGGTGTGAAATATTAAAGGAAGTGATCCATAATCAATGATAAACGGTATGCAGCTCAAAACTTTATAAGGGCTTTTTATCATAATTACGCAAGAAACAAATAAAAATAATCCGCCAAACAAGGGAACGCTTGAAGAGTGTTTCCTATATTTGCAGTAACGATATATTCCTACCCAGTTTGCAGATGTAATCCAAGCGCCTGGCAAAAAAAATACTGTTGAAATAAAATATTTCATGTTAACTCACCCCATTTATAAATAGATGATATAAATGATTACGCAAAATGTCAAGAACGACGGGGAAATTTCTGCTATACTATAGACGTAAGGTACCAAGGTTACTTCGGAGGTGCACATCCGAAGGGCAAAAGGATAAGCGGTTGGAAGCATTTGAGTTGAGAGTGTTCCGACTGCATGAAGGAATACTTTAGAAAGGGAGAGCGAGTATGAAAAATCTGGAGCTTCTGGCAAATGCGCTCGAATTCATTGAAGAGCATTTGCAGGATGATATTCGTACCGAAGATATTGCCGACGCATGTTATTGTTCAAAATCGACCGTCGACAAGCTGTTTCGCTGCGTGAATCATATCTCGGTTCGGGATTATCTGATTCGCAGGCGGATGACGATCGCCGCCCGATTGTTGGTGAGCAGACCGGAGATGACGGTACTCGAGGTGGGACTACAGTGTGGATACAGTACACCGGAATCCTTCTGCCGTGCCTTTCTACAAGTGTGGAATTGCAACCCTTCCGTGTTCCGTAAAAGCAGGCGGGTATCGGAATTGTTCCCGAAAATCGGGATGCCCTTAATGAATGGAGGTAAAACTATGAGTGGACGTAGAAGATTTGAAGTAAGTGAGCTGTATGATTTGTTCCGCAGCAGAAAAGATTGTTATTTTGTGTGCTGTGATATTCGGAGTCTAATACCGATTAACGAAATTTCAACGAAAGCCGGTGATCTGGCAATTTTAGAAAGCATGAAGCGTATGGAAGATGCTGCAGGCTCCGAGGACGTTGTGTTCCGTATCGGCGGAGATGAATTTGTTATGCTGACAAACAGCAGGGATGTTGTCTATGCTGAGAAGATTGCGGAGGCAATTCGTGCCGAGAACGGCAAGCCGGTGGTATTTGAAGGAAAGGAAATTCCGTTAAGCCTGCACATCAGCGTCGTTAAAATTTCGATGTCGAATATCAAATACGATGAATTGTTTAAGGAATTGCAGAGTTCGTTAGATGCCGTAAAAGATTATTAAGCCGTTTACATAGGAACCTCGCAAACGAAGCTCCTTGCTCCGGGAAAATGCTCTTTGCTGTTGAGCTTGTAAAGATGCGACAAAAAAACACAAGATTGTATACAAGAAAAAATTGTATACAAAAATTCAAATTGCACTTGCAATATGAAAAATCATTCGCTATAATAGGGACAGTGAGTCGCTGAAAGCACAAATCTGCGAAAAGAGCGGCATTTCCTGCGGGAGGATTTCCCGGAGGGCACACTATCAGAAAAGTGAATTTTCAAGGAGGATTTTACTATGTCTTACGTTGATGAGGTATTGGAGCTCGTAAAAGAGAAGAATGCGAGCGAGCCGTTGTTCATCCAGGCTGTAACTGAGGTTTTTGAATCCCTTAAGCCGGTTATTGAAGCAAATGAGGCTCTTTACAGAAGGGAAGCTATTCTTGAGAGAATTACCGAGCCGGAGCGTCAGATTAAGTTCCGTGTTCCGTGGGTTGACGACAATGGTCAGGTTCGTGTAAACACCGGTTACCGTGTACAGTTCAACTCTGCAATCGGACCGTACAAGGGAGGTCTTCGTCTTGACAAGAGCGTTACGCTTGGTATGTTGAAGTTCCTTGGTTTCGAGCAGGTATTTAAGAACGCACTTACGACCCTTCCTATGGGCGGTGGTAAAGGTGGTTGCGATTTCGATCCTAAGGGCAAGAGCGATCGTGAAATCATGGCATTCTGCCAGAGCTTCATGACGGAGCTTTGCAAGCATATTGGCGCTGATACCGACGTTCCTGCAGGCGACCTTGGTACCGGCGGACGTGAGATTGGTTATATGTTCGGTCAGTACAAGAGACTTAAGAACGTTTACGAAGGCGTTCTTACCGGTAAGGGTCTTACCTTTGGCGGTTCCCTTGCAAGAACGGAAGCTACCGGTTATGGTCTTCTTTACTTCACTAAGGAAATGCTTGCTTGCAACGGTATCGATATCGCAGGCAAGACCGCAGCTGTTTCCGGTTCCGGTAATGTTGCTATCTACGCGATTCAGAAGGCTGAGCAGATGGGCGCTAAGGTTGTTACCTGCTCTGACAGAAAGGGTTGGATTTACGATCCGGAAGGCGTTGACTACAAGATTCTTAAGGACATCAAGGAAGTTAAGAGAACCAGCCTTGCTGAGTATGTAAACTACAGACCGAATGCGAAGTATACCGCTAAGGCAGAAGGCGACAACATGGATCATGGCGTATGGACCGTTAAGGTTGACCTTGCTCTTCCTTGCGGCAGAGAGAATACCATCGACCTTGAGGATGCTAAGAACCTTGTTGCTAACGGCGTAACCGCTGTGGCTGAGGGTGCTAACATGCCTACCAACCTTGAGGCTACCAAGTACTTCCAGGAGAACGGCGTTCTCTTTGCACCCGGTAAGGCTTCCAACGCCGGTGGCGTTGCTACCTCCGGTCTTGAGATGAGCCAGAACTCCGAGAGACTTTCCTGGAGCTTCGAGGAAGTTGATGCTAAGCTTCATGATATCATGGTCAGCATTTTCCATGCGGCAGACGATGCAGCTAAGAAGTATGGTATGGAAGGCAACTACGTGGCAGGCGCTAACATCGCCGGCTTCGAGAAGGTTGTTAATGCTATGCTTGCTCAGGGCGTTTGCTAATTTGCACGTTTTAATGTGAATTTTTCAAGGGTTTCGGAAACCGTGTGCTTTCGGAACCCTTGTTTTCTGTTCCATAGAAAATTCTTTATGAATTTCCTATGGAACAGAAACGCTATGTTCGCATTTTACTGATATAATTATTGATAGAAACTGGTATTTTGATGCAAAATATACTTATAAGTTATGTGCTATTACAGGAGGTATTTTTATGACAGCAGTTACAGAACAGAATTTTGAGGAGCTGGTGACGAATGCGGACAAGCCCGTTGTGTTGGATTTCTGGGCAACATGGTGCGGACCGTGTCAGATGCAGGGGCCGGTATTTGAGGCAACGGCAGAGGGACATCCGGAGGCATTTTTTGCGAAGGTTAATGTGGATGAAGAGCCGCAGCTTGCTGTTCAATTTGGAGTTATGAGTATTCCGACAATCGTTTTTTTGAAAGACGGTAAGGTTG
>DLOO01000014.1:14098-24614 GCA_002479645.1 Lachnoclostridium sp. UBA7482
TATGTCGGCGCGGCGGTTGTGACCGGAGCCGGATTGTATGGCGGTTCCCTGGCGGCATTTCGTTCGTTCTTTTTGAGAAATACGCCCGAGGTGCAGAAGAAGGCGAATGAAGAATATTATGAATACCTGAATAGGGGCGAGATGGCAGAGCGTTATCCGACCTTTAAGGAAGGAATTAACTGGCTTCGTACGACTGTGCATGAAGACTGGTATATGACCAGCTTTGACGGACTTCGCCTGCATGCCCGTTTTTATGAAAATCCTGCCGGAGACGACCGTGCGGTACTTTTAAGCCACGGCTATCACAGCAGCGCGGAGCATGACTTTGGTGTGATTGCACAGTTTTATTATGAGCAGGGATTTCACCTTCTGGTTATTGACCAACGCGCACATGAGGGCAGTGAAGGACAGTATATCTGCTTCGGAGTAAAGGAACGTTACGATGTGGTTGCCTGGTGCAAATGGCTTGTGCTGCATCGCTCTCCGGATGTGAAGATTTACCTTCACGGCGTTTCGATGGGCTGTGCGACAGTGGTACTTGCGGCGGCGCTTCCGGATATGCCGGAGAACCTTGTGGGCGTAGTAGCTGACTGTGGATTTACCAATGCGTACGACCAGTTTGCGTATATTGCCAAGCGTGAGTTTTCCCTGCCTGCATTTCCGTTTCTCAATATTATCGACGCCATTTGCAAGCGTCGTGCGGGCTTTTCCTTTCGGAAGGTTTCCACGGTTACCGAGATGAGCAATATTAAGGTACCGATGCTCTTTGTTCACGGGGAAAAGGATAATTTTGTTCCTGTGGAGCATACGCACAGAAATTATGCTGCCTGCACCACGAAAAAGGATTTGCTGCTTGTTCCTGATACCGGTCATGCCCTTTGCTTTTTGATGGCGCCGGATGAGTACAGGGAGAAACTGCTGAAGTTTTTTGAAGTGTGCAAAAAACAGAAGATATAGGGAAAATAGTGCAGAAAATCGCATATTTTGTATTTACACGTTACATGGATTATGCTAGTATTGTTTTCAGAGGGTCGTCCGGCAGAGGGTACGACATTCTCACAATAACAATGAAATATTTACGGAGGATGGATGTATGAAACTTATTTATCAAGTGGAAGATAAGCCGAAGTTTGGACAGATGGTTGTCTTTGCAATTCAGCAGCTGCTGGCAATTATGACCGCGACTCTGGCTGTACCGATGATTGTCGGCAACGGTATGGATACCGCAGCCGCACTGTTTGGTGCAGGTATCGGTACTTTGGTTTATATTTTCTTTACGCAGAAGAGAAGTCCGGTATTCCTTGGATCTTCCTTTGCATTTATCGGCTCTATGGGAGCGGCGTTTGCAGGTGCGGCATCTGCGGCACTCGGTTATCTCGGCATCACAATCGGTGCGATTATGGCAGGCCTTGTGTACGTTGTTATTTCCATGATTGTAAAGGCTGTCGGCGTTGAATGGATCAACAAGCTGATGCCTCCCGTTGTTGTAGGTCCTACCGTTGCGATTATCGGTCTTTCCCTGGCCGGCAATGCCGTCGGTGATTTAACGAACAGAGGTGTTCAGGGTAACAAGTATCAGGTTGCTACCGCTTTGGTTTGTGTTTTCTGCGGTTTGGTTGCTTTGACTGTTACCATGCTTTGCTCCACGTTCGGCAAAAAGACCGTACGTCTGATTCCGTTTATTATCGGTATTATGGCAGGTTATTTTACCAGTGTTGTGATTACTCTGATTGGTGCTGCTGCCGACATTGATTCCATTCAGATTACCAGTTTTGATTCCTTCAAGGCCTTGGTTGAGGGCGGAGTTTCCCTGAAAACATTCTTCCGCGTTCCGGATTTCACTTTCCTGAAGGCTGCTAAGGGCTTTGGGGATTTGGATGCTGCTTACATCGGAACGGTTGCGGTTGCTTTCGTTCCGGTAGCGTTCGTCGTATTTGCAGAGCATTTGGCTGACCATAAGAATATTTCATCTATTATTGAGAGAGATCTTTTGGAAGCCCCGGGGCTTCACCGTACCCTTCTCGGCGACGGTGTTGGTTCTATGGCGGGCGCATTTTTCGGCGGCTGCCCGAACACTACATACGGTGAGTCCATCGGTTGTGTTGCGATTACCAGAAATGCTTCTGTTGCAACCATTATGACGACCGCCGTCGGCGCTATCATCATTTCCTTCTTTTCTCCGTTTATTGCTTTGGTAAATTCCATCCCCGCATGTGTTATGGGGGGCGTATGTATGGCACTGTACGGATTCATCGCTGTATCCGGTTTGAAGATGATTCAGGATATTGACCTGAATAAGAACAAGAACCTGTTCGTTGTATCCGTTATTCTTGTTGCCGGTCTCGGTGGTATGTCCATGACTTTCGGCAAGATTACACTTACCAACATTGCTGTTGCTTTGATTCTCGGTATTCTTACCAACCTTCTTCTGAAAAATGCAGACGAAGAGGATGAGGGGCAGCAGATTAGCAAATAGCTTATTCTTTTGAACATAATGTGAAAAGGTCGGTTCCCTGCCGAGTCCTGTGAAAACAGAGGACATGGCAGCGAACCGACCTTTTTGCTTTCTCGGCAGGAAACCGGCTACTTGCCGCAGATACCCCGGTCGAATTCCGGATTGAGAATGTAGTAATTCTTGTCGTCAAGGCGTTCCTTTACGATTTCCAGAGCTTCGCCAAATCGCTGGTAGTGAACGATTTCACGCTCGCGGAGGAATTTAATCGGTTCTTCGATGTCTGCATGGTTGCGGACGATGCGAAGGATATTGTCGTAAGTAGTGCGTGCCTTTTGCTCTGCTGCAATTTTGTAAGTGCAACAATCAGAGCAACGCCGTAGCCGAAAGAATTTTCGACGGTATGATTAAAAATTCCAGTGAATTTCAATGGGAACATCCCTCGTTCCCGGGATTCGCTTGCCCACCACAATGTGGTCGATAAGGATTTCAACGATTTCACGGCTCAGGTGTTCAAGATGGGTGTATCTCTTAATCAGTTCACGGCGGTTGCCGCCGACTTCCATCTTTACCTCGATTTCTTCCATCTGTTTCTTTCCGTCGGCAATCAGACGCTCCAGGCGGTCGCGGTCAGTGATAAAATCCTTTGACATTTCGGTATAGTCAGAGACGTTAATCAGTCCCTTGACCTTATCCATATACAGCTCCCGAATTCCTTTGGAAAGCTCGGCAACGCGCTTTTCATAAGTTGCTATGTTGGCAAGAATACCATCCTTCTGCGCTTTCAGATTGCCGCAGAACTCAATATTTCTCTCCAATTCGTCCTTGTCGAGGTATTTCGATGACAATCGGTTTAGTTCGTTAAGCACAAGCTGCTCCAGTTTGTCAATCGAGATAAAGGAGCCGATGCAGGCATCCTTTGCCACATGGCGGTTGGAGCATTGCAAATAATGCCTGCCACGATTTTTGGAGGAGCGCATCACATATCCGCAGCCCATGCAACGGGCTTTCCTTGCAAACAGACCGATGGTGCCCACGTCAAAGGGCTTCGCCCTTTCCTGTACCATCTTTTGCACCCTGTCCCACAGCGCGCGGTCAATGATGGGGGCGTGTGTTCCCTCCACAACATACCATTCGCTTTTCGGGCGTGGTTTGTTCTGCTTGGTTTTGTAGGAGATACTGCCGTACTTGCCCTGCACCATATTGCCGATGTAGAGCTCGTTTGTCAGCATATCGGAAATGGCAAAGTATTTCCAAAGTGTGCTGTTCTTGGCGGCAGGCTGCCTGTAGCGCAGACCGTGCAGGCGTTTGTATTCGGTTGGATTGGGGATACCCCTGTCATTGAGCAAACGGGCGATTGCGGTTTTTCCGTAGCCCTGTGAGAATCGTGTAAAGACCTCCCGTACAACGGCGGCGGCTTCTTCGTCGATAATCAGATGTCCCTTTTGGTCGGGATCTTTTTTGTAGCCATAGAGGGCAAATGCGCCGATGTGAAATCCGTTTTGCCGTCGGCTGGTGAGAACGCTGCGGATGTTATCGGACATATCCTCCAAATACCATTCATTCACAAGCCCGTTGATCTGACGGGATTTTTTATTTCCCTTGTTGGCGGTGTCCGCATTATCAACGATGCTGATAAAGCGGATTCCCCATATGGGGAACAGACCGTGAATATACTTTTCCACCAGCTCCAGCTCGCGGGTAAAACGGGATTGGGTCTTGCAGAGGACAATATCGAATTTGTGCGCTTCCGCGTCTTTCAGCAGGCGGTTGAACTCCGGTCGGCGTCTGTTGGCGCCGGTATAGTCGTCATCGCTGTATATGTTATACAGCTCCCAACCCTGTTCCATGGCGTACCCGACCAACATCGCCTTCTGATTTTGAATGCTGCCTGAATCATCGGTTTCAAATTGCTTGTTCCGGTCTTCTTCGGATAAGCGGCAATAAATAGCTACCTTCATATTTCCATGTCCCCAGAGACAGAACAAGCTGTTTTTGTATGCATTGTACCATATGAATACGCTATAATCATGGTTTTTCACAGAAGTTTACGCTTTTGCTTTTCTCTAAAGTATTGATAAGCTCAATCCACTTTTTTGTGAATTCGCTTTTTGAAGTCGTGTTTTCGCCGCTCTTGAAAACACTCCTGCAAACGGTCGCAGATGCTTCGTTTCCTTGCATAATCTATCCCTTTTCAGTTACTACTACACTATATGAACAGCGGCAAGTCCGCTATTCCGGGAGTGCGTAGCCGTAAGATGAAAAGGGGGATTTGATTTGAAAAGTAAAAACATTCGCCGGGGTACTTCCCGTTTTTCCCTGTATTCTTTCACAATCCTCACTGCAATCCCGGCTGCTACTTCAAATCAATCCCCGAATAATAGACGAATTGCAATGCCCTAAATATGAAATATAACTTTTTTCAGGGCATTTCGGGCACTTGGTAGCACTTTCGTCTGGAAATCACTCACTCTTTGAGCCTCTTGTCTCCACTGTTTTCATGTACTCCGAAAATGACTGTGGGATGGAATGTAGTCGTAAAAAGACTCCCCGAACAAGCCGCTGTTCGAGGAGATTTTTCTATCTGTATGGTAACTCTGAAACGGAAAAATGTCAAGGCGTTTTCCACCGTCAGAATTTGAGCCGCAGTAGACAAAGAATAAAAACCTGCCGCATGATAAACTCACCGTATTTTTTATTGCAAAAAAGTGGTATTTTCACTGGACTTGTTTGGTAGCTAGTGGTAATGTGTGTGATTGCAGGAGAGGAGTTGAAAGTCGTAGATAATAGCAGATTATAGCTGATAACAGCAAAAAATGATCCTGCGCCGATTGACATTCGACATAAATTGCGGTATAATAAAATTTCGTGGGGGATGTGATGAATAAGGCAGAAAAATGGGTATCCATGCCGGAAATATGCGATCATCTTGGATTTGGAAAAGATACCGTAAAAAAGTCAATTAAAGAGCAAGGACGTCCCGCTTATAAACCGGATAATAAAATATGGAAATTTAAAATAAGCACAGTTGACAAATGGGTGAAAACTAAACGAATTGGCGTAGGCAAAGCGACAGGAGATGATAAAGATGTATAAAACCATTGACTTGTTTGCTGGCGCAGGCGGTCTGAGCCTTGGATTCAAACAAACAGGACGGTTTGAATTAGTTGCAGCGGCAGAAATCAATCCTAATGCGCAAGCAACATATAAAGCAAACATCCCTACTGATTTCGATAACTTTAAATTCATTGATAATGTAATAGGTTGCGATTTCAGGGCTTTGAGCGATGAATTCGGGGGTATAGAAATTGTAATCGGAGGTCCCCCGTGCCAGGGGTTCTCAAATGCAAACAGGCAAAAAAACCAACTTATTAATATGAATAATGCGCTTGTTAAGGAGTATTTTAGAGCGATAAAAGAGATCCGCCCAATCGCATTTGTTATGGAAAATGTGAGTATGCTTGAATCTGATACACATCGATTTTACGATTCGCACAATGATCACGATGAAATAGAAACATTACGAACCGAAGGATATGCGATACCCACAAGAAACGACGATATATTTATATCAAAGGACAATTTTGAGGGTTTTGATATGCTCGACATTGCTATGCATATAGAAACAGTTGAAGCAATGATTTTGCCCAATGAACTCTATGTGCTTATTCGTGTGCTAAATAAGAATAAAAACAATAAAAAAAGACTTCCAAATTTTCTGAAAAAAAACACAAATCAATTGATAAAGCAAATTGATAAGTATATGGAAAATGCTGATAGTCAGGATGTACACAAAATTCAAATTTGTGAAATGCTTGATGCAATAAAGGGTGTTTTGTCTGAAGAAGCGGTAAAGGAGTGTACGGAGTTATCCTCACTGGTGGAATTACAAAAAAATCTAATTTCAATAAAAGAGATCTATCAAAACAGATTAATAGGTACTTATCAAAAAGATGCAGATGACAATGTAGTGTTTGCAACCAAGTCATATTCTGTAATTGATTATATAAATGCAATATTGGGTAATCAATATACACAAAAAGGTGCTACCCTTAACGCAGAATGGTTTGGCGTCCCACAAGAGCGCCGTCGTCACATAGTTGTAGGATTGAGAAAAGATAACGAAAAGGAAATCGAAATATCATTCCCAACGGAAAGTGTATGTGATAAGCATTACACGGTAGCTGATGCTATAATGGATTTAGCCGAATATCCGGTTAGCCTTGAAAAGACATGCAATGATATCCTCTACACTGACGATCAACTATCTGAATATGCTCGTGAAATGAGGCGCGATAGTACAACGGTTAAGAATCATATTGCGACCAAAACAACGGAAACTGCAATGGAACGATTTAAGGCAATTGAGCAGGGAAAGAATTTTCATAGTCTTGATGCCGAACTGAAAACCACATATTCTGATCCGACACGAACACAAAATACTATATATCTTAGACTTAATCCTAATGAGCCGAGCGGAACCGTTGTTAATGTGCGAAAGTCAATGTGGA
This sequence comes from Lachnoclostridium sp. UBA7482, assembly GCA_002479645.1. Taxonomy (GTDB): domain Bacteria; phylum Bacillota; class Clostridia; order Lachnospirales; family Lachnospiraceae; genus ISDg. The sequence continues at coordinate 21,062 of DLOO01000014.1, forward strand.
TACATCCTACGTTGGATCGGGCGGTTACCGTAAGAGAGGCAGCAAGATTACAATCCTTCCCTGATAAATTTAAATTTGTTGGAACTAAAGATTCACAATATCAGCAGGTAGGCAATGCTGTTCCGCCAAAACTTGCACGGGGTATAGCAAACATAATCTTAGATTTAATATAATTAAAAATACCGCAAATTATTTTTGAAATAATTTGCGGTATTTTACATCTGCAATCATCGAACAATGAGATTTAATTGCTTAAAAATGAAATTATTTGAAAAAAATTCTGAAAATAATATTGACGCGAGCATCTCTTGGCTGTATAATAAAGTCGAAATAAATCGGAGGGATGAAAAATATGCCAAATACAGAAACTAAAAGAGATAGATTTGTTCGTATTGCTGAGGCACGCACAAATAAAATTATTTCAATGATTCAGTTGCTTGGAAATTGTGCCAACCCCGGAAGTTACGAATATACAGAAAAAGATGTTGCGGATATCTTTTGTGCTATCGAAAAAGAATTAAAAATAGCAAAAATCAAGTTTAATCCTACAGAGGATAAGACTACCAAATTTAAGCTTGGCCGATAAGGAGGCAAATGTATGGGAAGCTGGAATGAAAAATTATCATGGTGTTTTAGCCCGTTAGGATCTGGCCCTAAAGTCGGTGTTAACGATGCGGGTATTGGTATTTTTAAAAAACGACCGTACATAAGTTTAGCAAAAGAAATATTGCAAAATGTAATTGATGCCAAGGATCATACCATTGATGTACCTGCTCAAGCTTGCTTCGAAATAATAAATATTGAGCGCAAAGATATTCCTGATGGAGAACGGCTTTCGCAAGTGATAAAAAGTTGTTATGATTATTACCATGATGGCGATGACGGAATAAAAATGGGATTTATCAAAGATGCAGCCAAAGAATTTTTAGATGGCACTGCCCATGTTCCCGTACTTAAAATTAGTGACTATAACACTCTTGGTCTCACCGGAGCAAAAGAGGAAAAAGGTTCAAACTGGACTGGTCTTATCCGAGAAGTTGGAGCTACAAACAAAGGAAATGGAAAAAGCGGCTCTTTTGGCGTTGGTAAATTTGCACCATTTAATTTTTCTTCTATTAGAACAATTATTTACTCAACAGCGAATAAAGACGGTGACACTGCTCTTCAAGGAAAGACCATATTAACTGCTTTTCGTGATGTTGATGGTAAAGTCAAACAAAATGTTGGATTGTTTGGATTTTTAGAGGATGATGACAGCAAGGCTGTATATGACTTTAATGATGTACCCCAAATATATAGACGCGATAAAAACAAAATTGGAACCGATTTGTTTGTGTTAGGGGTAAAAAAAGATCAGGACTGGATGGATCAAATTGCTTTATGCGTCTTGGACTATTTCTTTTATACAATTTATCAAAATGATTTGGAAGTCATCATTAAAGATGTCAATAAGGAAATAATCATTAACAAGAAAAATTTGCCTGAGCTCATGGCAAAATATTCGGCTTATTGCGAAGAAAACGATATAAACTTTGATGCCCCTATCTTTTGGGAGGTATTGAACGATACATCTGGAAAAACCAAAAAGTTTACAGCAACTATCCGCAATAAAGGAGAGGTTGAACTTTACTTGTGCGTCGATTCAGATTTCTATGATAAAAGAATTTTGCAAATGCGTAAAGCAGGTATGAAAATTCAAGAGGATACTGCCTTTAGAATTGGAGCCTATTTTCATGGAATATTTATAGCAACAGGTAAAGGTAGCAAATCTGACAATCCGGAAGATAATATCAACAGCTTTTTGCGCAAGTGTGAAAATCAGGCTCACGATACTTGGAGTGAAAGCGAATATGACGGAAATCAAGAAGAAGCAAAAAAAACGCTGAAAGAAATTCATTCTTGGATACTGGAGAAAGTAAAAAGCGTTATGCCCAAAGAGGAAGCGGCTGAGGTTGATGCCTATGGGTTAAGCGATTTATTACCTAACCAATTTGGCGATTCTGAAGAGGATATGCAAGAAATAGCATATGCAAGTTTTGAGCCGTTGCCGCTTGAAGTCGCCGCTGTAAAGGTCAAAAAAGGCACAAGAAGCATTTCTGATATTAGCGTTTCCATTGACGATAAAAAGCAGCAACCCGGATCAGTAATTATTCCTGATCCGGATGGTAATGAAATAATAAATACTGGAAAAGTGAAAGAAGAACCACCGATTCCGCCTACTCCTGTGCCGCCGATTCCGGTGCCGCCGATTCCGGTTCCGCCGATTCCGGTTCCGCCAGTTCCTGTTCCGCCTGAACCTGAGCCTAACCCTGAAGGACCAGAGCAAATTTCAGGGTCGACTGACAAGACCAATAAAACGAATAGCGGTAAAACCGCACTACATAATGTTCCGTTATCCAATATTAAAACTCCGTTCAATTCGAAGGAAGAAACATTTATTGTTTCTTTTGTGCCGCAAAGGAGTTGTGAGGATGTATTTATTAGGCTTAGGATAGGCTCTGATGATGAAGATAAGAGGAACGCAGAAATAAGGAATGCCATCTACGAAGGTCGCCAACTGGAGCTGTATAAAGAATTTATAAGATTCGGTTGCTTTGAAAAAGGCAAAAAGATTATTATTCGTGTTGAATTGAAAAATGCGAAGAGATGTCCCTTGGAGGTGAGTGCATATGTTAAATAGTACAATAAACTATCCATATCCTGTGTTGAGAACTAATCCCGAAGATTATGATAAATCTATATTTTATGCCAATGTAACAGTTGATCCGACAACCGATGGATGTTACCCCTGTTATTGTTGAAGCATTAACATACATATATCAAGATGAGTGCAAAAATGGGGATAACTCGCTTTCGGAATATGCGTGGTATAAGACATTGAAGTTTTTAACGGGAAAAATTGCCAAAAACGATTCTGCAAAGTATAAAAAATTATTAGGTGATCCGGTTAAACTTGCACAACTATTATTAAATAATAATGCGTCAACATCACTCGAATTGCTTGGCAGTTCAAGCAAGCAATAAGGAAGGAGAGAGAAGATATGTTGTTGAATTTCATGAAAAACGATGCTCTTTCTCTGCTTATGTCTGATATACCCAATAATATTGAACGCTATGATTTAAAGGATAAGTGGATTGACGAATATTTTGATTCAAAAGGGATAGGTAACTATTGCTTTAATTCCATGATAAGTGTTCCAGATGTTGAGTTAACTCTAGGTGATTCCAAAACAGATTTTAAGAATGCTGTTAAGATTTATGATTCATTCCGAGAGTTCTTAAATCCCGTACAAGCTAGTGACCTTAGACTTTGGGCATATTTGGCGCATAACAATTATTGGGACTACATGAGAGAAAGATGGGCTATAGATATTCCATCAGAGGAAGATGATGACGGTGCTGAATCAAATAAGTTAGCTGCAAGAATAGGTTCGCGATATTTCTTTAAAGCTTCTAAAGGTAAAGCGTTTGTTCGTCAAGGCATCGCACGACTTTATTGGAGTGCTTATTTGACTTATGATGATAACAATCCAAATAACCCTTATGAATATAC
>DLOO01000025.1 GCA_002479645.1 Lachnoclostridium sp. UBA7482
TTTTTGTTCCATGGGAAATTCAAAGAAATTTCCCATGGAACAGTAAATATATGCTTTGCATAAGTATAGCACAGGTGAAATGAAAATGCAAGTGATGTCCTATATTAAGAACAAAAGCGCCCCAATATTACAAAAAAGACTGCATTCCTACCTTTTCCGGTCGGATTGCAGTCTTTTTTCGGGGCTGTTTTTCACAGCGCCTTTTTTCTATTTCATACCACTCATAAAGCTTTCTGTAAATTACATTACATAAAGAACTTCATTCTCATCCTTCAACATATCCCCTGCAAGATAGTTGTCGGCAAGCTTGGTTCCATTAAGGTAAACCTCTTTGTAACCGCTCTCTGCGCCATTCGGATTCTGAATCCTGATGGTCAGATGCTTGCCGCGGAAGGTCTTGGAAATCTCAAGCTCTTTCCACTCGCTCGGGATTGCCGGAGCAACGCGAAGTCCGTGGATGTCAGGGCGCATACCCATCATACCTTCTACCATACCTACCATAACGGTGGAAGCGGTACCGGTCAGCCAGTGTACGTGAGAACGTCCGGCGAAAGGAGACTCGGTAGCCTCGGTAAACTGACCGTGTACGTAAGGCTCCATACGGCGAATCTCAGCCTTGTCGTTCATGTAAGCCGGGCAGCTTTCCTTGAAATACTCGTATGCACGGTTACCGTGTCCGATAAGGGACTCGGCAAGGATAATCCAACCCTGAGGCTGGGAGAAGATACCGCCGTTCTCTTTGGTGGAACCGTTGAAGAGAAGCGCCAATGCACCGTCAAATGCGTGATCCTTATAGGAAGGAGCCATTACGCGGCAGCCATAAGGAGTATTGAGCTCTCTGTGTACGCTCTCAAGAGCAAGCTCGGCCTGCTCGCGGGTAGCCAGACCGGAGATAACAGCCCAGGACTGAGGATTGAGCCACATGTTTGCTTCCGGGTCGTTCTTGGAACCGATAACCTGTCCATCCTCCTTGTAACCACGGATGAAACGATCGTCTTCCCAGCAAAGCTTCTGAACGAGCTCGCCGAAATCCTTTTGGGTCTTATCGAGCCAAGCAAGATACTCCGCATCCTGAAGCTCCTCGGCAAATTCCTTCATAATGGAGAATGCATAGTAAAGCTGCAAAGCAACGAAGGAGGATTCCCCCTTCTTGCCAAGACGGAGACAGTCATTCCAGTCAGCATGGAGACCGGCCGGCATACCGTGATTTCCGAGACGGTCAAGGGAGAACTGGATAGCTCTCTTCAAATGGTCGTATACGGTACCCTCGTCCTTGTTTGCGTAAGGAATGACCTCACGGATGAAACCGTAGTCACCGGATTCGCCAAGATACTTCTTGATCGTCGGGAACAGCCAGAGAGCATCGTCTGCACGATATGCGGGATGTCCGGTGGCCGCAACGTAGGAAGCGTCGTCCGGAGTGTCCTCATGTCCTGCATTGTGGGTAAACTTAACGAGCGGAAGACCGCCGCCGTTGTCAACCTGTGCGGAAAGCATGAAGATAATCTGCTGCTTCGCTGCTTCGGGGTCCAGATGGATAACACCCTGGATATCCTGAACGGTATCACGATAGCCGTAACCGTTACGAAGACCGCAGTAAGTGAAGGAAGCTGCACGGGACCAGATAAAGGTCATGAAACAGTTGTAGGAGTTCCAGGTATTTACCATCTCATTGAAATTCTTATCCGGGGTCTTAACCTGGAAATGAGACAGTTTGCCATGCCAGTAATTCTTAAGCTCGGCAAGCTCCTTCTCGGCGGTTGCGGCAACATCTGCGTAACTGTCCATAATCTGCTGAGCCTCGGTTACATTGTAACGACCGAGGAGGAACGCTACATCCTTGGACTCGCCGGGAGCAAGCTTAATGATGGTGTGAAGAGCGCCGCAGCCGTTGGAGTTGTAGTTCAGGGTGTTATCGCACTTGCCTGCCTCAACTGCCTGAGGATTGCCGTAACCGTGCCAAGCGCCGAGGAACGCGTCCTTGTCACCGTTGTAGGATGCGACCGGGTTGCCGACCAAACCGAAGAAACGTTCGTTGCCGCAGGTAGGATATCCTTCCTTCATAGCGCCGGTGCAGTTCTCGTTAATGGTCTGAACAATTTTATTATCGAAAAAGCGGGTTCTGGTAATGAAGAGAGTGTACTGCAGGTTAACCTGGTCGTTCTCATAGTTGGACTCGTTGGTGAACTCTGCAAAACCAAATGCGGAAATGGTTCTTTCCTTATCGGAGTTGTTGGTGAGCTTCATCTTCCAAACTTCATAAGTCTTGTCAAGGGGAACATAGTAAAGTACCTCGGAACGAATGCCGGTGTACTCTGCAATCATATTCGTGTAAGCGGTACCGTGATGGCACTCACTCTTGTACCGGCTAAGATCCTTGCCGACCGGCATCCAGGATGCACTCCAGTAATCAGCAGTCTCATCGTCTCTCAGGTAGATGTAACGGCCGGGAGTATCGTCTGCATTGAAATGATACCGCAAAATACGTCCGTTAGCGCCGGACTGTACGAAGCTGTAGCCGCCGGCATTGTTGGATACGATTGCGCCGTAAGCCGGGGAACCCAGGTAGTTTGCCCAGGGAGCCGGAGTAGCGGGATTGGTGATGACATACTCTTTGTTCGCCTCATCAAAATAACCGTAATTCATGTGGTAATCTCCTTCTTAATATGTATTTTTTTAAGGGAATCGCGCAAATTCCCCATGTCTTTTGCCGGGAAATGCCCGAAGACACGTATTATAAGTAAAGTTTATCATAAAGAAGAAATGTATTCAACCGCAAAAAAGCTTTTTTATTTGTATTATCTCCGCATATTTTTTCATTTTCCTATTGACAAACGAAAGGCATGGGTTTACAATACAGAAAATTCCGCTTTTGCGGTTCATATTTTGTAAAGGCTATGACGAAGACGGTTTCGTATCTTTTCTTTCAGAGAGTCGGTGGTTGGTGTGAACCGACAGGAAACAGCGAAAGACCTATCCCTTCCGAGCCGAAGGTCTGAACACACTGGTAAGTAGGAGCTTCCGTAGTTGCCGCGTAAAGGCAAAGGACTTGATGGAGTCCCTGAGTGGTGCGAAAGCACAAATTGAGTGGTACCGCGGGTTATATACTCGTCTCAAATTCTGAGACGGGTTTTTTTTATGCCGCGAGACCGTAAGCGCTCGAAGATCCGTCATGATTTTTTCTTAAAAGAGAAAGAGAGGAAATGCTATGACAACACAGAATGTCGAAAACAAATTGCTGGAGGTTGCCGGACGTATTCATGAGATGCGTGAAATCGTCGGCTACAGTGTGGAAGAAGCAGCGGCTTTGACGGAGGTTTCCGTAGAAGAGTACCGGATGTACGAGGCCGGAAAGCTGGATTTCCCGTTTACCTTTATTCACAAATGCGCGCGGGCTTTTCAGGTTGAGATGTCCGCAATTCTTGAAGGACATACCGCAAAGCTTCGTTCTTACACCGTTACCCGCAGCGGTAAGGGGCAGGTGACTGCACAGGAGGAGGGGATTCTGATTAAGAATCTTGCTCCGATGTTTAAGAACAAGCTGGCTGAGCCTTACTGGGTTCGTTACGCATACTCCGCAGAGCAGCAGAAGAGACCGATTCACCTTACCAGCCACAGCGGGCAGGAATTTGATATGGTTCTCAAGGGATGTATGAAGGTTCAGATCGGTGAGCATACCGAGATTCTCAAGGAAGGCGACAGCATCCTTTACAACAGCTCCACACCGCACGGTATGATTGCAATTAACGAGCAGGATTGTACCTTCCTCGCATTTGTACTCCCGGGGGAGAAGAGCGAAGAGAAGGATGTAACCGAGACTTTGGTTACCGGCCGCAGCGCAAAGAGAAGCTTCGTAAGCGACAAGTATGTTAAGATGACCGAGGATGAGAAGGGTCGTTTGAAGGCAGTGGATTTCCCGGATTGCGATAACTTCAACTTTGCATTTGATATCGTAGATGCAATCGCACGTAAGGACCCCGAGAAGCTTGCAATGGTTCATTTGGATAAGAACAAGGCGGAAAACCGTTTCACCTTTAAGGATATGACCAAGATGAGCAACCAGTGTGCAAACTACTTCAAGTCCCTTGGTATCCGGAAGGGGGATAATGTTATGCTTGTTCTCAAGCGTCATTATCAGTTCTGGGTTGCAATGCTTGCGCTCCACAAGCTTGGCGCGGTTGCAATTCCGGCTACCAACCAGCTCCTGGCTCATGACTTTGAGTACCGTTTCCAGGCTGCGGGCGTTAAGGCAATTCTTTGTACCGCAGACGGTGATACCGCTCACCAGGCAGAGCTTGTTTTTGATCAGTGTCCTACCGTAGAGCACAAGTTCCTTGTCGGCGGCGAGCGTGAGGGCTGGAGAAACTTTAACGAGGAGTATGTTCTTTACAGCAGCCACTATGACATTCCCGAGGATCGTCCGCAGGGCAATGACCGTATGCTCATGTTCTTTACCTCCGGTACCACCGGATATCCGAAGATTGCAGCCCACAGCTACAAATACGCGCTCGGTCACTATGTAACTGCGAAGTATTGGCACCAGGTTGATCCGGACGGCTTGCATCTGACCATTTCCGATACCGGTTGGGGGAAAGCGCTCTGGGGTAAATTCTACGGTCAGTGGATGTGCGAAGGTCCTGTATTTACATACGATTTCGACCGTTTCCATGCAGAGGATATTCTTCCTTTGTTTGCACAGTACCATATCACGACCTTCTGTGCGCCGCCGACCATGTATCGTATGTTAATTAAAGAAGATATCAGCAAGTACGACCTTTCCAGCATTGTTCATGCAACAACCGCAGGCGAGGCTCTGAACCCTGAGGTTTATAATGTATTTAAGGAAAAGACCGGTCTCCGGGTTATGGAAGGCTTCGGTCAGACCGAGACTACGCTTGTTATCGGCAACCTCTACGGCGAGGATCACAAGCTGGGTTCCATGGGTAAGCCGTCGCCGCAGTATCATGTGGAAATTCTCGACAATGATGACAAGCCGGTACCGGTTGGTGAAAATGGTGAGATTTGTATTTACACCGATGAGAAGGTTCCCTGCGGTTTGTTCCTCGGTTACTATCAGAACGAAGAACTTACCAAGGAAGCATGGCATAACGGTATCTATCATACCGGCGACGTTGCATGGAAGGATGAGGATGGATTCTACTGGTATGTAAGCCGCAAGGATGACGTTATCAAGTCTTCCGGTTACCGTATCGGACCGTTTGAAATCGAGAGCGTTATTATGGAGCTTCCTTACGTTCTTGAGTGCGGCGTCAGCGCTGCTCCCGACCCGGTTCGCGGTCAGGTTGTAAAGGCAAGCATCGTACTGACGAAGGGAACCGAAGGAACAGAAGAGCTCAAGAAGGAGATTCAGGAATACGTAAAGACGCATACCGCTCCTTACAAGTATCCCAGAATCGTTGTATTCATGGATGAACTTCCAAAAACTATCAGTGGAAAGATTCAGAGAAATAAGTTATAAAATATAAGTGAGCATTTGTTATGGTTCAAACAGGAAGCTTGTCTTCGGTAAATGAGGATGGAAGGATGCAGTTTAAGCGTGTTATATTGATGGCAGGGCATTATGGAAGCGGCAAAACCAATATTGCCGTAAATCTGGCTAAGCTTTTGAAGCAGGAAGGTCATCCGGTTATGGTTGCCGACCTTGATATTGTAAATCCGTACTATCGAAGCAAGGATAGCGAGGACGAACTGAAGCAGCTTGGGATTCCGCTGATTAGTTCACCGTATGCCAATTCCAATGTCGATGCTCCGGCGCTTCCGCAGGAGATGTATCGGATTGTGGATCAGACGGATTCGTATGCCATTGTAGATGTCGGCGGCGATGACCGTGGGGCCTATGCGCTCGGCAGATACACGCCGAAAATTCTGGAAGAGAATAATTACGAAATGTTGTTTGTAATCAATCAGTACCGTCCGCTGACAAGAGATGCAAAGAGTACGATTGAGGTCATGCGTGAGATTGAATATGCGGGCGGAATCCCGTTTACGGGTCTTGTCAATAATTCCAATCTCGGCGTGGAGACAACACCGGAAGACGTCCTTGCAACCAGAGCATATGCCGAAGAGGTTTCCGGACGCAGCGGGCTTCCGATTCGCATGATTGCGGTGGAGGAGTCGTTGTATGAAGCTGTAGCGGCCAAAAGCACGGATTTTGTGCTGCCGATGAAGCTCCAGAGGAGCAGAAAGTGGTAGAATTGTTGCCCGGGGAATCGAGCCCGGCGGATTCACATAGAAAAAACGAAGAATGTGCGGAGCGTCACAGACTTCGACGAAAATACGTTTTCGGAAATTAAATCGCTTCGGAATGGAGGAACTTATGAATAAGGTAACATTTCAGACCGACCTTTGCAAGGGCTGCGGACTCTGCGTAACTGCCTGTCCCAAGAAAATCCTGCAAATGTCGACAAGCGTAATCAATGTTAAGGGACATCACCCGGCAGAGATCACCAACCAGGAAGCATGCATCGCCTGCGCATTCTGCGCAACGATGTGTCCGGACTGTGTAATTACGGTAGAAAGGGGTTAATGTCATGGCAGATAAAGTTTTGATGAAGGGCAATGAAGCAATTGCCGAAGCAGCGATTAAGGCCGGCTGCATGTATTATTTCGGTTATCCGATTACGCCTCAGACGGAGGTTGCCGCTTATATGGCAAAGCGTATGCCGAAGATCGGAGGAACCTTCTTACAGGCAGAGAGCGAAATTGCCGCTATCAATATGTGTATCGGCGTCGCTTCTACCGGTAAGCGGGTAATGACCAGTAGCTCCAGCCCCGGAATTTCCCTGAAGGCTGAGGGTATTTCTTATATGGCAGGCTGCGACCTTCCCGCACTGATTGTAAACGTACAGAGAGGCGGCCCCGGTCTTGGCGGTATCCAGCCTTCCCAGTCCGATTATTATCAGGCAACCAGAGGAGGCGGACACGGCGACTACCATTTGTTCGTCGTTGCACCTGCAAGCGTACAGGAGATGGTAAGCCTTACCGCTCATGCATTTAACGTAGCAGAAAAATACCGTGTACCGGCAATGCTTCTTGCAGACGGTACCCTTGGACAGATGATGGAGCCTGTTGTGATTGATGAGGTAGAAATCGAAGAGCATGACAAGTCCTGGGCTTTGACCGGAACCAAATGCGAGCGTGAACATAACGTCATCAACTCCCTTTCCATGCTTCCCGAGGAGCTTGAACAGTGGAACATCGATCGTTATGAGCGTTATGCAAAAATGGAAAAGGAAGAGCCGATGTGGGAAGAGTACATGATGGAAGACGCCGATATCTGTGTTGTTGCATTTGGTATCGCATCCCGTGTTTCCCGCAATGCGATTAAGGCAGCCAGAGAAAAGGGCGTCAAGGTTGGTATGATTCGTCCGATTACTCTTTGGCCGTTCCCGAAGGAAGTCCTTCTTGCTTCTACCGATAAGGTAAAGGCATATGTTACCGTTGAGTTGAATATGGGGCAGATGGCTGAGGATGTAGAGCTTGCTACTCACTGCCGTCGTCCGATTCTTAAAGCAAACCGTGCCGGTGGCTGCATTCCTTCTCCGGAGCAGGTACTGGCACAGATTGAAGCTGCAAATGAACTTGGAGGTGAGCAGTAATGGGAGAAATCGTATTTCAGAAGCCGAAGTCTTTGACAGACAATCAGTTTCATTACTGCCCAGGATGTACCCATGGTATTATCCATCGTCTTGTAGCCGAGGCGATTGATGAACTGGGTATTGAAGGCAGAACCATTGGTGTAGCCAGCGTAGGCTGCTCCGTATTTACCTATAACTATTTTACCTGCGATATGGTACAGGCTGCGCACGGACGTGCTCCGGCAGTTGCTACCGGCGTTAAGAGAAGCGATCCGAACAATATCGTATTTACGTATCAGGGCGACGGCGATCTTGCTTCCATCGGTACTGCCGAGACGGTACATTCCGCAGCAAGAAATGAAAATATCACAATTATTTTCGTCAACAATGCAATTTATGGTATGACCGGCGGACAGATGGCTCCGACCTCCCTTCCGGGACAGGTTACCCAGACCTCCCCTTACGGCCGTGATGTCAACACCGTAGGTTATCCGGTTCGTATCTGTGAGATGCTTTCCCAGCTCGAAGGTCCTTCCTATCTGGAGCGTGTTGCCGTCAACAATGTGAAGAATGTTAAGGCTGCAAAGAAGGCAATCAAGAAGGCGTTCCAAAATCAGGTTGAGAACAAGGGCTTCTCTTTGGTTGAGGTCGTTTCCACCTGTCCTACCAACTGGGGTATGACGCCTGAGAAGGCAATGGAATGGCTGGAGCAGAATATGCTTCCTTATTACCCGCTTGGCGTTTATAAGGACAGATATGCAGAAGAGGAGGCAAAATAAATGGCGCAGACACAGATGTTATTTGCAGGCTTCGGCGGACAGGGTATTCTGTTCTCCGGCAAATTCCTTGCTTACGATGGTTTGTTCTCCGACAAGCAGGTAAGCTGGCTTCCTTCCTACGGTCCCGAGATGCGTGGCGGCACCGCAAGCTGCAGCGTTGTATTCAGCGATGAAATTATCGGTTCCCCGATTGTATCTGCTCCGGATATTCTGGTGGCAATGAACCTTCCTTCTCTTGACAAATACGAGGAGTCTGTTGTACCGGGAGGCAAGATTTTTGTAGATTCTTCTCTTGTAGAAAGAAAGGTAAGCAGAACAGATGTAACCACGTATTACATTCCTGCAACCAAGATTGCCGCAGAGCAGGAGATGCCTACTCTGGCAAATATGATTCTTGTTGGTAAGCTGATTCGCGAAACCGGTATTATCGGGGAAGAGAATATTGAAAAGATTATTGACAAGATTGTAAGCGCGCGTCATGCGGCGCTGAAGGATTTGAATAAGAAGGCAATTGCCGTCGGTCTTGCGTATAAGGATTGATAACGTTGTCGGATACAGCCGGAGGAGTAGAGGATTCCGGTTAACAAAATGATAAGACTGCATTTTCGTTCGATGGTTGAACGAAAAATGCAGTCTTTTTTTGCCAAAAGTGCAGGACGCTCTTTAGTCCTGCGTTTCGTTGATAAATCCCGCCATTCCCAGCACCGCCATGGAATTCCAGTAGATAGCGATTTCATTTGTAGAGTAGGAGGGGACTTCATCCACATAGCATTTCATCGGCGCCGTGCCTTCCGGGAGAATTGCCTTTGCACAGGCATCCCCCGGACTCTGGTTTGGACCGCCGGAAACAAATCCGGGAATCGGCTCGTCGACGCCGTCGGATGCTGTCGGGCGGTTGTGCGGATTGCGGAACGGGTTGCTTCCGTGTCCTGTGACATAGCAGATATTTAACGGATTGCGTCCGAGCAGATAGTGCGTCTGTTGTTCGGCTCCGGTACGATATTCTTTCTGCCCGGTGAGCAGAGCTGCAATCGACAGAATCGATGCAACATACATGACGTCCATATTGCTGCCCCAGAAGAAGCCGTTGTGTGGAACTGCCAGTCCGGGGGATGCCTGTGCAANNCGGCGAGCAGACGGTCTGCTTCAGCAATCCAAGCGTCGCGGAACGGTTTCCCGACAGTATCCGGAAAGGCGATTTCCTTTGCGAAGAGAATGGTAATCGCGGCAAATCCGGAAACATTTCCCCAACCGAGCGCCGTCAGACGAGGTACCTCCGGAAGAATGGTCTGCAAGGCATGCAGATACCGTTCGTCGCCGGTAGCGCGGTAGAGCTCCGCAGCCGCCCACAGTCGTTCGGAGTGGTCGTTTCGGTAGCCGTATCCGCCGGTGTGACAGTCTTCGGGATAGGCAAATACCATCTCCGGATTGCGCTCGAGCCATGCCCATGCTTTTTTGGCAGCAGTCAGCATTTCCCCGGCAAATATCCGGTCGTAGGGCAGAAATGCGCGGCAGGCCTGTGCCATGCACGCAGCGAAATCGGCGGCGGCGGGACTCGTCGCCGGGTAACGGAAGAATGGGAGCGGATCATCCTCGGGCATCATAAAACCGGTATGGTGTGCCGAGGTGAGTTTGTGCGACACGCTGCCGTCCTCGTATTGCATTTGCAGAAGCCACTCGAGTTCGCAGCGACACTCGTTCAAAATGTCGGGTGTTCCGTTGCCGGACTCAGGAATGGAAAGAGT
>DLOO01000023.1:0-687 GCA_002479645.1 Lachnoclostridium sp. UBA7482
ATAAAAAAGTGTGAGATGAATGCACTGGGACTGAGTGGAAAACACGTCATGCCGTTTTATTTCCTGTTGAGTTATCCTGACGGACTGACGGCAGCGGAGCTTTGCAGCAAATGCAATGCTGACAAGGCAGGGATTTCCCGCGCGCTTGCAGAGATGGAGGCAAAGGGCTACGTTTCTTTTGAGGATTCGGGAGAGAGGAGGCGTTACCGCAGCAGAGTTGCATTGACGGAGGAAGGAAAGAAGCAGGCGGAGTCTATGCGCCGTCTGATTCTGCGCGCAACGTTAGAGGGCGGACAGACGATTACGGATGCGGAACGTGTGATTTTTTACCATGTACTCGGAATTATCAGTGAGAATCTGGAAAATATCTGTGCGGAACTGTAGCGCTTTGGCTTTATCGGGGATTTTTGCGGGATTTCCGGCAAATCACATTTGCTCTATGAAAGCTATAAATCAGATGAAAGAAGGACAAAAATCGTGAACATTTTCAAAAAAATATACTGCAGGACATTTCAGACAGGCTTTAAGATTGCACTGCCGTTTCTTCCGTACCGAAAGCCGAAGCAGTTAAAATCGGTTGCGGATATCCCGGAGATTCTTGCGAAGAAGGGCATTTGCTCGGTGCTTCTCGTGACCGACCGGGGAATTATGTCGCTTGGGCTTACGAAGTACTTGGAGGATTGCCTG
>DLOO01000023.1:735-4885 GCA_002479645.1 Lachnoclostridium sp. UBA7482
TGTTGAGGAAGCATTGGAAATGTATCAGGAAAATGCCTGCGGCGCGCTGATTGGCTTTGGCGGCGGCTCCAGCATGGACTGTGCAAAGGCTGTCGGCATCCGTGTGGCGAAGCCGAAGAAGACGCTTGCGGACGTAAAGGGCATCCTTAAGGTGCGTGCAAGGCTGCCGCTTCTGATTGCGGTTCCGTCTACCGCGGGAACCGGAAGTGAGACAACGCTTGCGGCGGTGATTGTTGACAGTGAGACCAGACATAAATATGCCATCAACGATTTCCCATTGATTCCGCGTTATGCGGTTCTTGATCCGAGGGTCACGCTTTCCCTCCCGGCAAAGATTACATCGACTACCGGCATGGACGCTCTCACACACGCCGTAGAAGCCTATATCGGACGCTCGACAACGCATGGAACAAGAGTGGATGCGCTTACTGCCGTGAAACTGATCTTCGCGAATCTGGATACAGCGGTTTCGGAGGGAAATAATATCGAAGCGAGAAAAAATATGCTGAAAGCCTCGTTCTTTGCAGGCTGCGCATTTACCAAGTCCTATGTCGGTTATGTCCATGCAGTTGCTCACTCCCTTGGCGGCGAGTACAATGTGCCACATGGTCTGGCAAATGCGGTGCTTCTTCCGTACGTCCTTGAGGCTTACGGAGAAACCATCTACGGAAAGCTTCGCAACCTGGCTGTTACGGCAGGGATTGCAGAGGAGCAGACTCCGAAGGAGGATGCGGCGAAGGCGTTTATTGACGCAATTCGCGACATGCAGAGGCGCTATGGAATCGGGGATAAGATCAGCGGAATTAAGGAAGAAGACATTCCAAAGCTGGCAGCCTATGCGGACAAAGAGGCAAATCCGTTGTACCCGGTACCGGTTCTGATGGACGCGAAGGCGCTTGAGCAGTTTTATTATGCGGTTATGGAAGAAGAGGAATAAATCAGGATGGATATCAGTGAAATTGTAAAAAAACAGCGGGCATTTTTTCAGACGGGCGCAACTCTGCCGGTTTCCTACCGCAGGGAGGCATTAAGGAAACTGAAAAACTGTATTCGCAAATACAATGCCGAGATTGCGACAGCAGTGAATGCCGACCTCGGAAAGAGCGCGTTTGAAGCCTATATGTGTGAAAGCGGCATGGTTCTCAGTGAGCTTAGCTGCATGTTGAAGCATTTGCGTTCGTATGCAAAGGAAAAGACGGTTTGGACGCCGCTTGCGCAGTTCTGCTCGAGAAGCTTTAAGAAGCCTTCTCCGTACGGCGTTGCCCTGAT
This sequence comes from Lachnoclostridium sp. UBA7482, assembly GCA_002479645.1. GTDB lineage: Bacteria > Bacillota > Clostridia > Lachnospirales > Lachnospiraceae > ISDg. Next base: position 2,005 of record DLOO01000023.1, read on the forward strand.
TATGAGCCCGTGGAATTATCCGTTTATGTTGGCGCTCGATCCGCTTGTGGATGCGCTTGCCGCAGGCAATACCGCAGTAATCAAGCCAAGTGCGTATTCGCCGAATACGAGCGAAATCATCGCAAAAATCATTCGTGAGTGCTTTGACGAGGAGTATGTGGCGGTGGTATCCGGCGGACGCAAAGAAAATCAGGCGCTGCTTCAGGAGCATTTTGACTATATCTTCTTTACCGGAAGTCAGGCGGTCGGCAAGGAGGTTATGTGCAGGGCGGCAGAGAACCTGACGCCGGTTACGCTGGAGCTGGGGGGCAAGAGCCCGTGCATCATTGCAGGCGACGCAAACCTGAAGCTTGCGGCAAAGCGGCTTGTTTTCGGCAAATACCTAAACTGCGGACAGACCTGTGTTGCTCCGGACTATGTTTACTGTGACCGAAGCGTAAAGGATGCATTTGTTGCAGAGGTGAAGAAACAGATTACCGCGCAGTTCGGGGCGGACCCGCTCGAAAATCCGAACTACGGCAAGATTATTAACGAAAAGCATTTTGACCGTATCAACGGGCTGATTGATGCAGGGAAGGTGGTACACGGCGGCAGCTCCAACCGCGATACGCTGCAAATTGCGCCTACCGTGATGCAGGATGTGGATTTTGCGGACGCGGTGATGCAGGAGGAAATTTTCGGACCGGTGATGCCGATTTTGACCTTTGATACGATTGACGAGGTAATTACGAAGCTTCACGGTATGCAGGAACCGCTGGCCTTTTATGTATTTACCTCAAGTAAGGCAACGGCGAAGAAGCTTCTTTCAAGATGCAGCTTCGGCGGAGGATGCGTAAACGACACAATCATCCATCTCGCAACAAGCGAAATGGGATTTGGCGGCGTCGGTGCGAGCGGCATGGGCTCCTACCATGGTAAGACTGGCTTTGACACCTTTACGCATTATAAGAGTATTGTCGATAAGAAGACATGGCTTGATTTGCCGATGCGTTACCAGCCCTATCGCAAGCTCTACGATAAGATGATTCATATGTTTTTAAGATAAGTACAAAGCATGTTGAGGTGAGTTTGGGAAAGCGTCGGGACTCTTGTTATTTCCGGTCGATTACTTGACATTCCCCGCGCAGAATGGTACATTATTGGCAATAGCCTCATCAATGAATAATATGGAGATGAGGAGCGTACATAATACAAAAAGGGGGGAGGCCTCCATGGGATTAGCGGAGCTGTTTATTCTGGCTGTCGGTCTTTCGATGGACGCCTTTGCGGTTTCGATTTGCAAAGGACTGGCAACAGAGAAATGTACCCTGAAGCGTGCCGCTGTCTGCGGTGTCTGGTTCGGCGGATTTCAGGCGCTGATGCCGCTTATCGGCTTTTTTCTCGGTTACCGATTCCGTGACGCCATTACCAGCCTGGATCACTGGATTGCATTTGTACTGCTCGCCTTTATCGGTGTAAGCATGATTCGCGAAGCCTTCGGCGAGGGTGAGGAGCATAAACATGAGAACGCTTCGATGGACGTAAAGACGATGTTCATTATGGCGGTGGCAACCAGCATTGATGCTCTTGCGGTTGGCGTCACTTTTGCTTTCCTGCCGGATACAGATATCCGGGCGGCGGTAATCTTTATCGGGGTTATTACTTTCCTGCTTTCCACTATCGGGGCAAAGCTTGGCGGTATCCTGGGAGAAAAATACAAAAAGAGGGCGCAGATTGCGGGCGGTGTGATTCTGGTGCTTCTCGGTCTGAAGATTTTACTGGAGCATTTGGGCTTCCGGTTCTAAAAGGAGGAAAACTATGCATATTACATTGACCGGTAACCTCGGCAGCGGCAAATCCACGGTTTGCAAACTTTTGGGGGGGAAGTATGGATACGAAATTTACTCCACCGGCACGATTATTCGCCGGATTGCATCGGAGCTCGGTATTCCGGTTCTCGAGATGAACGAGCTGATGGGTAAGGACGAAAAATACGACAAGATGATTGATGCGGGTTCTGCGGCTGTCAGCCGTGAAAATCCGGACAAGAACATACTTTTTGATTCTCGTCTGGCGTGGAATTTTGTAGAAAGTTCTTTTAAGGTATTCCTTTCTGTTGACCCGATGGTTGCGGCAAATCGCGTCTATAACGACGGCACACGCGGCAATGTCGAGAGCTATCCGTCGGTTGAGGCGGCGGCGGACAAGCTTCGTGCAAGAGCAGCCAACGAGGATGCACGTTATGAGAAGCGGTACGGGATTCACTATTTTGACTTCAACAATTACAACCTGATTCTGGACAGCAGCTTCGCTCCGCCGGAAATGGTAGCGTCGGTATTGATTTCCGAGGCAAATGCCTGCGAGGATTTTGCGAAGACCGGACGTATGCTGATTTCTCCGAAGCGACTTGGTTACGATTGGGAGCAGCCGCTTAACGCGGACGGGCCGAGATATCTCGAGGGTGAAGTTTGGCTTCGTCAGGAAGGCGATTCCTTCGTAATTGCAGATGGCGAAGAGATTGTAAGGAAAGCGGCGGCAGAGGGCGTTCCGTATGTTGCTGCGAAAATGCTTCGGGAGGGTGTTTCAGAAGCTGTTACAGAGTAAACCTGCGGGCACGCCTTTACGGTGTGCCTGAAATTATATATTTCCAAGATTTCGGGCATAGTTCCCAACCTGCGTGCACATACTGATAACGATGGAATTTTGTTGCGGCTCGGTATATGCAGCCGGGCAAACAGGAGGGAACGGTATGGAGCAGGTTTGGGGATGTGATAAAAAGCAGCTTTGGCGAATTGCCTATGCGGTGGCTATCGTTGCCGGGATTTATCTGGCGTTTCGGTATTTGCTTCCGATTGTGTGGCCGTTTCTGTTAGCTTATCTTGCCCGCAGGTTTACTCTGTAA
>DLOO01000023.1:4974-8740 GCA_002479645.1 Lachnoclostridium sp. UBA7482
GTGCCGGATGGGATTTCGGCAGTTGATGCAGTTTCTCGGCAATCTTGGGCATTACCGCGGCATGATTGACGATAAACTGTGCATCTGGTGCAGCCGAGCCGAAAGGTTCTTTTCGATGGAGGAGGGAACCCTGCTGCGCGGCGTCGAGGATGGTATCGACCAGGCAATGGACAGCGCCAAGGCCGGCATTTTCCGAGGGATCTCCGGTCATAGCACCAAGGTATTTGTGATGGCGGGAAAGACGTTTACGTTTCTGCTCGTATTTTTTATCGGAACGGTTCTGATTCTCCGGGATATGCTGTGCCCCGAATGCTCCGGCAGGGAGGATTGCGGGGAAAGTAGCGGNNGCGGCGAGGGCTGCGGCAAATGCGGGCGGCGCAGCATATGCAGCGGAAATCTGCTCCGCAAGATGCAGAAGATTAAGGCGAGTCTTACGCAGGTCGGTCTTGCGTACCTGAAGACGCAGGGGATTCTGATGCTGATTATCGGAGGCATCTGCGCCATCGGATTTACCTTTATGAAGAACCGATATGCACTTGTGGCGGGCTTTGCCATCGGACTGATGGACGCCTTTCCGGTGCTTGGCAGCGGGATGATTCTCGTGCCGTGGGCGGTTGTGGAGTTTTTGTTTGGAAATTACGTTCGTGGAATTGTGCTGTTGGTTATTTACCTGATTTGTCAGCTGACAAGGGAGATGCTTGAGCCGCGTCTGCTCGGAAATCAAATCGGTATCCGGCCGATTTATACGCTGATTGCCATGTATGTGGGGCTGCGTCTCTTTGGGGTCATCGGATTTTTGCTTGGACCGCTCGGACTTGTGATTGCCATGGCTTTGTGGGAGCAGGGGACGGGAAGCGAGGATGCCAAAGCAAATGCAATAGAGGGGCAGAAATGTATGGGGACAAAGGCGCCTGCAAAAAAATAGATACTATTAGGAGGGACAACAATGCCGGTATATGTGATTTATTTCGCTGCCGCCGCGGTAATTGCTGTAATTTTCGGTGCGGTGCAGGTTTACAAAGTCTGGCTGAAGCGATTATATGAACTCAAATTCGGAGAATTTCCGAAGAAACGGATGTGGATTCTTCGGGTGTTTGGCATTGTACTGGGGGTGTGTACGGCATATATCTTCAGTGTCATCGGTATCTTTTTGTTGTTCTTTTTTGGATTCTTTGTTGTATTTGAACTGTTTCGTCTGCTGTTTCGGAGGCGTCTTGCTAAGGCAGCCGGGAAGCGCCGCAGTGTAAAGATAATTTTGGACAGCGGCATGATTCCGATTGCGTTGTCGCTGCTTCTGGTTGTGGCCGGTTACATAAATATCCGCAATGTGACGCGGACGGAATATGCGGTGGAGACGGACAAGCAGTTGTCGAGAGACTACAAGCTTCTGGTGCTGTCGGACACGCATTACGGTACGATTTTCAAGAAGGATAAGTTAGAGGAATTGGTCGGGATTTTCTCAAAAGAACGTCCGGACGCGGTGCTTTTGGTGGGCGATATTGTGGACGAGAGTACCACAAAGGAGGAAATGCAGGAAATTTTCCGGACATTCGGACAGATTGAAAGCGCCTATGGAACTTACTACGTGTACGGAAATCATGATGTGCAGTCGTATAGCCGAAACCCGTCCTATACGGCAGAGGAATTGCAGAAGGCTATCGAGGACAGCGGCATTACGATTCTTGCGGATCAGGCGGCCATGTTAAATGACGAGCTGCGGCTCGTAGGGCGAAAAGATTACAATGACAGCCGCGTGGATGTGAGGGACATCCTAAAAGGGATGGACGCCGGCAAATACACGATCCTGATGGATCATCAGCCGATGGAATATCAGGAGTCTGCCAAAGCCGGAGTTGATCTGATGGTGTCGGGACATACGCACGGCGGGCAGATTTTCCCGCTTGGTATCTTCATTGAATTGCTGAAGACGGCGGATCAGTGCTACGGAAGTAAAATGGTGGACGGCATGACCGCAATCGTGTCCTCCGGTGTTGCCGGATGGGGATATCCGATCCGAACGGAGCGGCATTCGGAGTATGTTGTGATTACGGTGAAGAGCCGGTAAATTGGTATGCGGCAAACGTAAATGTTTTGCAGGCGAAACGCTGTGCTATTCGTCGTTACAGGGAAAATAAGGGGCGTGTGAAAAGGAAAAACTCAAATGAGTTTTCCGGACTGCAGATAAAGTATGAACCGGGCACAAGTAATCTTATGCCCGGTTTTGTATTGCCTGAGTTGATAAAAATCTGTAATTCATAAGACTATGAAAGCAGGTATTTAGTAAGCCTTGCCCCAGTAAACAAGGGTTTTTGCCTTCTTTCCGCAGCATACGCAGGTATCGCTGATGGTTTCCTGGGCGAAAGGCATACAGCGGGAAGAAAGCCCTGCTTCTTCCTTGATTTGTTCCTCACAGGCGGAATCGCCGCACCACATAGCCTTAACAAATCCGGGCTTGGTATCCGCAATTTCCTTCATCTGAGCCATGTCGGCTGCTTCGTAGGTATGAGCGTCTCTGTGGGCACGTGCGCGCTCGAGCATCTCCCTCTGGATGGTCGGAATCAATTCAGCAACCTTGGTTTCCAGTTCATCGAGAGAAACGGTTATCTTTTCGCCGTTGTCGCGGCGAACGATAACTGCCTGATTGTTCTCGATATCCTTGGGACCGATTTCTACACGCATCGGGATACCGCGCATCTCCTGCTCGGCAAACTTGAAGCCGGGGCTCTTGTCAGAATCGTCAACCTTTACGCGGAATGCCCCAAGCCTGTCGCGAAGCTCATATGCCTTAGCCAGAACGCCCTCTTTCTTCTGCTGAATCGGAATGATGGCAATTTGTACAGGCGCGAGGTAAGGGGGAAGAACAAGACCGTTGTTGTCACCGTGTACCATGATAACAGCGCCGATAAGACGGGTGGTCATACCCCAGCTGGTCTGATGAACATACTGAAGCTTGTTGGCTTTGTCCGTATACCGGATGTCGAATGCCTTGGCAAATCCGTCGCCGAAGTTGTGGCTGGTGCCGGACTGTAAGGCCTTGCCGTCGTGCATAAGCGCTTCGATGGTGTAGGTTGCTTCCGCACCTGCGAATTTTTCCTTGTCGGTCTTGCGGCCGCGAACCATGGGGATAGCGAGGAATTCCTCGCAGAAATCCGCATAGAGATTCAGCATTTGGATGGTACGCTCTTCGGCTTCCTCCGCAGTTGCGTGAGCGGTATGACCCTCCTGCCATAAAAATTCCATGGAACGAAGGAAGGGACGGGTAGTCTTTTCCCAACGTACAACGGAACACCACTGGTTATAAACCTTCGGCAAATCACGATAAGACTGAATAATGTGAGAATAGAAATCACAGAACAGAGTCTCGGAGGTAGGACGAATGCACATACGCTCCTGCAAAGGCTCATTACCACCGTGGGTTACCCATGCAACCTCGGGAGCAAAACCCTCCACATGATCCTTTTCCTTATTCAGTAAGCTCTCCGGAATGAACATGGGCAGGTAGCAGTTCTCAACGCCGGTTTCCTTGAAGCGGCGGTCAAGCTCCTTCTGAATGTTCTCCCAGATTGCGTAACCGGCGGGGCGGATAACCATACAGCCCTTGATGCCGGAGTATTCAACCAGCTCTGCTTTCTTTACGATGTCCGTATACCACTGGGCGAAATCGTCTTCCATATTGGTAATGGATTCTACAAAATTGTTGGCCATAAAACGAACTCCTTTCTTATATGTCGGTGATGGGGAAAGGAATAATAAAGAGTTTCGCTCG
>DLOO01000023.1:8819-21741 GCA_002479645.1 Lachnoclostridium sp. UBA7482
ATTTCCTATGGAATAAAAAAAGCCCTTAACGACAATTCGTTAAGGGGCCAAATCGGCGGTACCACCCAAATTCCAAAGCCAGTAATGAATTATGTTAATTCACTAATGACGTTCTTTTCATCGTTAACGCCTGCTACGCTGTGGTTTGCCACAGAGCTCCAAGGTGGGTTCCAAAAGCCTTGCGTAAGATGTTCGCACCATCCATCTCTCTCTTTGCCGCCGGTTCCTCTGTACTATTCCTCTTCATCACCATTTCTATATTGTTGTCATCATAGCCTTTTTTCGGAGAAATGTCAAATGGTTTTTTGCAGGGACGGTACTTCAAGGGAAAATGCGGTTTGGCACGCATAGAGGGGCGGTCGTTCGACATTACTTGCGTTTTTTCTACAATCATGATATAATTATGCAAAGCATATATTTTGTAGTACGGATTGAGAGGAAAAAGCCATGGCAGACAAAAGAATTGTATTGTGGGATAATGTGAAATTTTTTCTGATATTACTGGTGGTTGTCGGGCATCTGGCAGACGTCAATGTGGAACGCTCACAGTTGTTTAAGGGCGTTTTTCTCATGATTTATGCGTTTCATATGCCGCTGTTCTTTTTTATTTCAGGATTGTTCCATAAGAATACGAAAATAAAAGAAAAGGTGGTTTCGTATCTCGCGCTGTATCTTATATTAAAAATTGTATTTTTCTTTGTGCGCATCGTCAATGGCGGAGAGCCTTCTTTTAAGGTATTGACGGAGGACGGATTGCCGTGGTTTATGTTCACAATGGCATTTTTTGTTGGTATTACCTATGTGCTGCGCGATATGGATAAACGGTACCTGCTGGTAATCAGTATTTTGCTGGGACTTTTCTCGGGCTACGATAAGGAGATCGGCAAATACCTCGTTGAATCGAGAAATATTGTTTTTTATCCGTTTTATTTGGCGGGAACGATGGTCGGCAAAGAGAAGCTGGAGGGTATCATTAAAAATCCGAAGTGGAAAATTGCAGGCTGGGTCGTTATGCTTGGCTGGTGCGGATTGTGTCTGATGTATACGGACAGATTATATATTTTGCGGCATTTGTTTACCGGGCAAAATGCGTTCAATAGTGAGATTTACTCGGTAGGATTCATCTATCGCGGAATTACCTATGTGATTACGGCGGTTGTAGGGTTCGCATTTATGTTGCTGGCGCCGACCCGCAGTCTTGGCAAAATATCTGAATTCGGGACAAGAACGCTGCAGATTTATTTCTGGCATCATATTATTGTTCTGCTGTTGCAGGGACAAGGTATCTATGTAAAATTTTTCTCCCATGCCCTGTACATGAAGGCTGCGTGGCTGCTGCTCAGTATCCCGATTACCTTGCTGGTGGCATGGAAGCCGTTCCGGCATCCGGTGGATTGGATACTGTTGCCGATAAGGAAAAAGGAAAGCAGTTGATGTCGGGCTTTTTTGTTTTTACAAAACTTTGCAGGAAAAGTTGCGCGTTCCATTTGTGATTTTGATATCATTGTGATGAAAGGAGGAGTTACCTATGACGGTTGACAGATTAAACGCGGCGTTTAACTATATTGAAGCGCACCTGACCGAGAAAATCGACCTTGATATTTTGGCGGGTATAGTCGGCTACTCGCGGTATGATTTTCAGCGTATGTTTATGTTTTTCTCGGATATGTCCGTTGCCGACTACATCAGAAAAAGGCGAATGACCTTGGCGGGAATCGACATTAAGCACTTCGATATGAGCGTTATAGATGCCGCTGTCAAATACGGCTACGAATCGCCGGTGTCTTTCGCGAGGGCATTCAAGGCGTTTCATGGAATAACCCCTTCCGAAGTAAAAAAATTGAAAAAGGCGCTCAGGGTGTTCCCGAGAGTCATTTTCCAAATCACAATGAAAGAGGTTGAACAGTGTATGAGAAAAGACAAAATCACAGTCAAAGGCAAGGAATATGAGGCTTCGTATTTTGGCGAGATGGATATGTCCACATGGTCCGAGGTCTATCAAAAGCGCGAATTTTGGCGGCTTGAAAATGCATATGAGGATTTTAAGAAGTGCCCGAGGCTCTCAAATGTCCTTCCCTATAACAACTACCCGCCGATAGATATTGAAGTCGGTCAGGTGTTCGTTGTTGACTATTACCGCAAGAAAGACGGCTCGGTGGAAAGAGCATATTACGTTTCAGACGGCAAGGTCTGGCAGGATATGCCCTCGACAACAAAAGTTGCGCTTGAATATCTCAAACCTTTCAGGGTTGACAAAATCCGTGTCGGCGGCAAGGAATATGAGGCTGAATACTTCGGCGGGGTCGATATCTCCGAGTGGTCAAAGCCCTATACAGAGCGCGAATTCCGGCGCTTAAAGGGTGCGTATGATGAGCTCATAAAATATCCCATAGACGGCGATGTTCTGCCGTATAATAACTATCCGCCGATAGATATTGAGGTCGGGCAGGCGTTTGTTATCGACTACCATAGCAAAGAGGACGGCTCAGTCGAAAGAATGTATTACTTGGCTGACGGAACAATCTGGCAGGATATGCCGTGCACAAGGCGATATCTTGTGAATGAATAAGTTTATCCCCACAGCATGAAAGCCTTCTGCTGAATCCTCAGCGGAGGGCTTTTTGCTGCATTGCTTTTTCATTCACAAAAAATTTACAGAACATACGTAACAAACGAACCTAAAATTGTTCCGTCGGACATTTTGACGGGAGAGATACCGAATTTGTTTTTCCTCCACAGCGCATGGGACGCCGCGTTATTTATTGCGCAGTATGCCCTTACCTGATATGTGTCTTTCTCGCGTTCGATTTTCAGTATTTCCCGTACAAGCAAAGTCGCTGCGCCTCTTTTTTGGTACTCCTCAAAAACCTCTATCAGGTTTATAAAAGCCTCCCGTCCCGATACCGGAGCGGGAATGTCCCTTGAAAACACCGCCGCAAAGCCTGTTATCGTGCCATTCTCCTCGGCAACGACAAAATATCCGCCATCGGAAAAATATCCTTCAGCCTGCGGACGTATGGCGATAATTTTAGTTTTGTCCGCTTCCGTACCCATGCGTACTGTCATCTGCGTTTTCCTCCCTTATTTCCGGATTTTCGAGTATATCCCGCTTTTTTGAAGCCTGTGACCCTGGCGGCTTCTTTGTAGGCGTCAACGGCTCTTACTTCCTCGGAAATAAACCGCCGCGCTTCGTTTGCCGCGTCCTCTGATGTCAGGCAGCTAACCGTTGGGATGCGCTTCAAATACCGGGGAATTTGTTTCGTTACCGATTATTTATACTGTCCAGCAGGTTTCTCTTCACCTGATACAGCTCGTTGGACAAATCCACGTGAACCTTATGCGGATTTACGAGACGGCGGGATTCTTCCCACAGGGTCTCCTGCTCCTTGGCGCAGTAGGCTTTGATTTCCTTTACGGTCGGAGAGGTGTATACGCATTTGCCATCGATGAAGATCGGAACCATGATTTCGCGCAGCGTATAGGTGCCGGGCTGCAGGTAGGTCTTCTTCCAGGTGTCGGCAGGGTCGAAAATCATCAGAGGCTCGTTCTCGTCGTATTTTTCGTGAGCCATCGCAATCAGGTCGGCACGAATCTTGCCGCTTTCCCTGTCGTAGATACGCCATACCGTTTTGTTGCCCGGGTTGGTAATCTTTACAGGATTTTCGCTGAGCTTAATCTTCGGCAGGAACTCGTTGCCGCGCTTTACGGCAGCCAGCTTGTATACGCCGCCAAATGCAGGACAATCCTTGGAGGTAATCAGGTTGGTGCCGACGCCCCAGGAGTCGATGCATGCGCCCTGATCCTTTAGGGAGTTAATCAGGTACTCGTCCAAATCGCTGGATGCGCAAATGGTTGCCTCCGGGAATCCGGCATCGTCCATCATCTTGCGCGCTTTCTTGGAAAGGTAAGCAAGGTCGCCGGAGTCGAGGCGGATGCCGTAGCGTGCCGGCAGGTTGCCTGCATCCTTCAATTCCTTAAATACCCGGATGGCGTGAGGAACGCCGCTTCGCAGCGTGTCGTAGGTATCTGCCAACAGGGTAACGTTCTGCGGGAACAGACGTGCGTAGGCACGAAATGCGGTAAGCTCATCGGCGAAGCTCATAATCCAGCTGTGTGCGTGTGTGCCGAGTGCCGGAACGTCAAACATCCGGGCTGCCAGCACATTGCTGGTACCGATGCATCCGGCGATGACAGCAGCTCTCGCGCCGTAGGTTCCTGCGTCGGGACCCTGGGCACGGCGCAGTCCGAACTCCATAACCGCGCCGCCCTTCGCTGCGTAGCAGACTCTGGCTGCCTTTGTGGCAATCAGACTCTGGTGGTTTATCATATTCAGGATCGCGGTTTCCACGAGCTGAGCCTCCATGGCAGGCGCAATAACCTTCACCAAAGGCTCCATCGGAAATACGACCGTTCCCTCGGGAATTGCGTAAATACTTCCGGTAAAGTGGAAGCTGTGCAGATAATCTAAAAAATCCTCATCAAAAGTACCGAGACCTCTCAGGTACTCAATATCGTCATAGCTGAAATGCAAATTTTTCACATAGTCGATGACCTGATCCAAACCGCAGGCAATCGCATAGCCGTTGCCGCAGGGATTGGTGCGGTAAAATGCATCGAAAACAACGGTGTCGTTGATATTCTCGTGAAAATACCCCTGCATCATCGTAAGCTCATAGAAGTCTGTAAGTAATGTCAAATTCTGATCTGTCATATTACCTCATCACGTCCGAAACGCCGTATGCCGTTTTTTCGGACTGCCTCCTTATATGGTATTTGGAAAAGTATATCGCGTTTTGTAAAAAAATACAAGAGAAGCGTAAATTTTGTGCCTTTTTTGTTCCACAGAGGATTCCGATGAAACAAAAAGGCTTGACAATAACCGATTCTTACGATACATTAAAGAATGAATAAGAATCCGTTAACGACATTGAAGGAGAGAGTACATCGCGCACGGAACCTCAAAGCGAGCCGGGAGCTGGTGAAAGCCCGACAGAAGTACAGCCGATGGAAAATCACTCCGGAGTTGCAGAAATGAACCCGAAAGGTAGTAGTTGCTGCCGGTTTCCACCGTTAAAAGGAACGCGTATGAACCGAAAGGGAGTACGTCAAAATAGGTGGTATTACGAAATTTCAGCTTCGTCCTGTTTTGGACGGAGCTTTTTTATTCGATACGAAATTCCTTTGAATTTCGTATCGAATAAAAACTATGGATGCGCACTCCCGCGAAAGGAAGCTAGCCGATAAATCGGCACGCGNNTCGGCGCGAGAGTTTCGCGAGCGAAACTCTTTATTTTGCCACGGAACAAAAAGGCTTCGCGATGGATGCAAAAAATCTTGTTTATAAATTTCAGAAGGGAGATAAGAAATGTACAAAAAAGTTGATGCCGGCATGGATTTCGTCAGCCGTGAAAAAGCGGTTGAGAAATTCTGGAGAGAAAACAATATTTTCCAAAAGAGTATGGAGGCCAGAAAGCAGGGACCTACCTACACATTTTATGACGGCCCGCCTACTGCAAACGGCAAGCCGCACATCGGTCACGTATTGACCCGCGTTATCAAGGACATGATCCCGCGTTACCGTACCATGAAGGGTTATATGGTACCTCGTAAGGCAGGCTGGGATACCCACGGTCTTCCGGTTGAGATAGAAGTTGAAAAACTTCTCGGTCTTGACGGTAAGGATCAGATTGAAGCATACGGTATGGACCCGTTCATCCGTAAGTGTAAGGAAAGCGTTTGGAAATACAAGGGAATGTGGGAGGATTTCTCCGGCACCGTTGGTTTTTGGGCGGATATGGATGATCCGTATGTAACCTATCATGACGATTATATTGAGTCTGAGTGGTGGGCTCTTCGCCGGATTTGGGATAAGGGACTCCTTTACAAGGGCTTTAAGATTGTTCCCTACTGCCCGCGTTGCGGCACCCCGCTTTCCAGTGCGGAGGTTGCGCAGGGCTATAAGACCGTGAAGGAGCGTTCCGCAATCGTTCGTTTCAAGGTTGTCGGGGAGGATGCGTATTTCCTTGCATGGACCACGACGCCATGGACGCTTCCGTCGAACGTGGCGCTCTGTGTGAATCCGGAGGAGACCTACGCAAAGGTTCAGGCGGCAGACGGCTACACCTACTACATGGCAAGCGCATTGCTTGACAGCGTACTCGGTTCTCTTGCTGCCGAGGAGAAGAAGGCATACGAAGTACTGGATACCTTCCCGGGCAAGGCTCTTGAGTATAAGGAATACGAGCCTTTGTATGCATGTGCGGCAGAGGTTGCCAAGGCACAGCAGAAGAAGGGACATTTTGTTACCTGCGACGGTTATGTAACCATGTCCGATGGTACCGGTATCGTACACATCGCACCTGCATTTGGCGAAGACGATGCGAATGTCGGAAGAAAATACGACCTTCCGTTCGTTCAGTTTGTTAACGGCAAGGGGGAACTTACCGAGGAAACCCCGTATGCCGGTATCTTCGTGAAGAAGGCTGACCCGGAAGTTTTGAAGGATCTGGATGCGGACGGCAAGCTGTTCGCAGCACCGAAGTTCGAGCATGAATATCCGCACTGCTGGCGTTGTGACACTCCTTTGATTTACTACGCAAGGGAGTCATGGTATATCCGCGAGACCGCAGTAAAGGAGGATTTGATCCGCAACAATAACACCATTAACTGGATTCCCGATTCCATCGGGAAGGGGCGTTTCGGCAACTGGCTTGAGAACATTCAGGACTGGGCAATTTCCAGAAACCGTTACTGGGGCACGCCTCTGAACATCTGGGAATGCGAATGCGGTCACAAGCACTGCGTAGGCAGCAGGGAAGAGCTGTTCAATATGAGCGGCAACGAGGAAGCCAAGACGGTTGAGCTTCACCGTCCTTATATCGATGCAATCACCATCGCCTGCCCCGAGTGCGGCAAGCAGATGAAGCGTGTACCGGAGGTGTTGGACTGCTGGTTTGACTCCGGCGCAATGCCTTTCGCACAGCACCACTATCCTTTTGAGAACAGGGATTTGTTCGAGCAGCAGTTTCCGGCACAGTTCATTTCCGAGGCTGTTGACCAGACCCGTGGCTGGTTCCACTCCCTGCTTGCAGAATCCACCCTGCTTTTCAACAAGGCTCCTTATGAAAATGTTATCGTTCTCGGTCATGTTCAGGACGAGAACGGTCAGAAGATGAGTAAAAGTAAGGGAAATGCAGTCGACCCGTTCGATGCGCTTGAGAAGCTCGGCGCCGACGCAATCCGCTGGTATTTCTACATCAACAGCGCTCCCTGGCTTCCGAACCGCTTCCATGATAAGGCCGTAACCGAAGGTCAGCGGAAGTTTATGGGTACCTTGTGGAACACCTACGCTTTCTTCGTACTTTATGCAAATATTGATAATTTCGATGCTACCAAGTATGCACTTGAATATGAAAAGCTCTCCGTTATGGATAAGTGGCTTCTGAGCCGTCTCTACACAACCGTTAAGGCCGTAGATGACAACCTTGGAAACTACCGCATCCCTGAGGCGGCAAGAGCCTTGGATGCATTTGTCGACGAGATGAGTAACTGGTATGTTCGCCGTGGCCGTGAGCGTTTCTGGGCAAAGGGCATGGAGCAGGACAAGATCAATGCTTACATGACACTTTACACCGCGCTCGTTACCATCGCTAAGACTGCGGCTCCGATGATTCCGTTTATGACGGAGGAAATCTATCGCAACCTCGTATGCAGCCTGGACGAGACGGCTCCCGAGAGTGTTCATTTGTGCGATTTCCCTGAGGTTCGCGAGGAGTTCATCGACGCGCGTCTCGAGGCTGACATGAAGGAAGTGCTTGAGGTTGTAGTTCTTGGCCGTGCCTGCAGAAATGCAAGTAGCATCAAGCACCGTCAGCCGATTGCTGCTATGTATGTTAAGGCAGAAAATACGCTCAATGCGTTCTATCAGGAAATCATCGAGGACGAGCTGAATGTGAAGTCGGTTGTATTTGCCGATGACGTCAGCGCATTTACCTCCTACACCTTTAAGCCGCAGCTTAAGACGCTCGGAAAACGTTTCGGTAAGCAGATTAACGAGGTTAAGACCGTGCTTAGCGAAATTGACGGCAACAAGGCAATGGCGGAGCTCAATGAGACCGGTTTCATGACCGTTACCATAAACGGCGTGGAAGAGAAGCTTGCAATGGAGGATCTGTTAATTGACATGGCACAGAGCGAAGGCTTCATCTCCGACAGCAATAACGGATTTACCGTAGTTCTCGATACCAACCTGACTCCCGAGCTTCTGGAGGAGGGCTTCGTACGTGAGGTTATCAGTAAGATTCAGACCATGCGTAAGGAAGCAAACTTCGAGGTTATGGATCACATCGAGGTATCCCTTGCCGGCAGCGGGAAGGCAGAGTCCATCTGCAAGGCAAATGAGGAATTTATCAGGAATACCGTTATGGCCGATACCGTTGTTTACGGTGCGGCAGACGGTTACACCAGGGACTGGAATCTCAATGGGGAGGCAGTTTCCATGGGGGTAAAGAAGCTGTAATTTAATGAGATAGGAATGAGCTTTTAGAAAGGAAATTGAAACAAATGAAAAAGAAAACTTGTTTGATACTTATGGGATTATTTCTTTTTGCAACAATGATAGGAATCTGTTCAGCGGCAACATATGGGCATTATGTTACTACAACGAGTAAATCTTCCTATCAAGCAAGAACTACTTCTTGGAGTCCTGCTTCAAATACTGGGCTGCAGCTTTCTGTGGACTGTGAGATTCGTGCTACTTCCAGCAAAGCTTATATTACGGACGTGAGTCCAGATGTGCCTAGTGGAAGTCGTTTTGACCATGCAAGAGGACGCGTGTGGGGAGATAAGGGAGGAGAAGTATGGACTGCTTGGGTTTCGGGTGTTTCAGGTGAAAAGTCAAGTAAATATTCTTCTTTATATACCTTTTATGTTGAAATAACGGATGAAAAATAATATGTTAAAGCCGAGGGTGAATATCAAATTTCCCCCGGCTTTAATTAGTAGAGCGATGAGCTAAGTTAAATATATTTTAACATACGGATAGATTCCGGGAGATATAAAAATGAAAAAAAAGAATATAAAAACATTTCTGATAGTAGTGGTTTCTGTTTTCATCATATTTAATATAATTTGGCTGATTTTTATTGGGAAAAGCCTCTATCTTCGTAACAAAGTACCCTATGATAGAATCAAAATGTCCCATCGTGCGTTTGATGACGAAGCCTCTCTTTTTTGGGGTGGTTTTGATGATTACTACTATTTGAAGTTTACGTCAATGGGATATGTTAGTATGCCGCAGATAAATGATAACGATTCCGATGAACTGCTGATTTGCTATCATTTTCTTAAGGGATATACCTACACCTATCTTTTTTTCCCCGGCTCGGTTCCGGGAGCGATTTCCGGTCAGACGATGTACCAAATACATTTTGATAGTAATCGAAACTTGATTCATTCGGAACAGTATGAGATGTATGAACAATACAAAGATCGGATTGAAGAACTATTTAACAAGGCAGACAGTGTATGGGGGTTCCGATGAAGAAGAAAAAAATAATATGCCGATGTCTTATGATTATTCTGGCTCTTGGGCTAATCTATTTGTTGATTTGGGGTCAGTATCGCCTTCGTTGTGAGAGTTATCGGAAAGATTTGATAAAAGCATATGGTACGGATTTTGTTAAATTGGAAAAGAATGGATTTCAGTGTCGCATGCCGCGCTTCCTTCGATTTGATGCTGCATTTATCGGATTGACATATTTTGATGATGAAGATTATAAAGATCAAAATGCGGAACGATTTACAGTTCCGGCTTTTTATGTGTGTCCGAAGGCGTTTGGGGGATTTGTGGTTGCCACCTATGCAGGCGAATGGCGAAAAACGGAAGAAAAACTGGAGGATGGCACGTATCGTTATTCCTACTATCGCAATGGTTATTTGGAATTAGATGAGAAGCTGCAGCCAATCAATGAGGATGCAAAACGATTATGGGAAACATACGCAGCTGATTACGAAGAACTAAAAAATAAAATGAACGAAATTTGGGGATTTTTTGATTGATGTCTTTTACTGATATAGGGAAGGAGGAATGAAGCATGACGGGCGTAAAGCATGTTCTGAGTTTTTTTCTTTTTCTTGTTGGTCTTTGGCTTACTGTGGAATTGTATCAATTACATTTACAAAATATCGGCGATTTTACGGGGATAGTAGCACATGCAGAAGAGGTTGAGGAAATGGAGGGCTATCTTCAGAATTTGTCTGAAAAAATGCAAGCCGCTCAGGTTCGTTTCTTCTATCTTCGCGATCAGTATGACGCTAAAGGGAGAGAGTGTGTACACGTTTTTTGTGACGAGAGTGTTCGAACGGAGTTGGAGGAAAAATACTGGATAAAGTCAGGAGATGTTTTTGGATTAATTGGAGGAAATACAAGAGTGATTTTTGACTCCATCAAGGGAATGAATCCAAAGTCCTTTTGTAAGGGTGAATATTATTGTTATCTAATGGGAGACGCAGACCAGGTAGATGTTTTTTTTGTATGAGTGGAATGAGAGTGGAGAAAAGGTTTTAGATACGAACGGAGTCACAACAAAAACGGTAAAAGCATATTTATGTTTCTTATGGATTGTTATTTGCTGCATCATTGGAAGTATGACGATATTCGAACGAATGCTTCAGAGAAAAGAGTTTTTTGTTCGAATATCTCTGGGGGAACCCATAACAAAAGAGGCTTTGAGGCATATTGGAATCGATGGGTTTCTTTATGGATTAGAGTTGATTGTTGCGGTCTTTGTTGTGAAAAGCCTTTTGGGGGCAGTTTGCTTTATTGGTTGTGGTATTTTGACCTTTTTCGTTTCCTTTGGAGTCAGTATCGTCACTTATGGCAGTTTGATAAAAAATGATTTTCGTTATGCTTTCTCCAATGCACTGATGTCAGAAGAAACATTGGTATTTGGGTATTTTATGGTAATTATTTTTTCTGTCATGTTTTTTGTGAGCACCTTTTTGGCGGGGAAGGCTGTAGATGATTACCTGAAGGTTAATGATCAGAAAGAGTTTTTTCAACAGTTTAAAGGTTATTATCGTGTTACATTTGAACCATTTAAGGCGGATATCATAGAATACATGAGCCAGCCGGAAGAAAAAACAGATCCTTTTGAGTATTCCCACGCAATTTGCCGTCGATTCTATGAGGAAGAGTTTCAAAACTGCTCTATTCGTGTTTTTGCACTATATGTTAGCGAGAGAAGCGTTTCAGTCATTTTTGCAAATTACCATATGAAGGAGTATTTGGAAAAATTGGTTGGGGAGGAGATTGCAGAGGAAGGTATCGTATATGTTTTCTATCCTGACATGTATAGCGAAGAAATGGTAAAAGCAGGAAAATATGAGAGCTTTTTATATAACAACGAAGGAAAGGGAATTGTTTGGAAGCCTTACCACCAAAGCGTAGCTACAGCCGTTACGAGTTATCTTCAAGATGAATTGTCCGCATATACAAATCCCATCATTGTTTTCGATTCGACTACTGAATTTTCTCAAGGAGCATGGCAGGAAAAAGAAAGCGTTCCTTATGGTGGCATGTATTATGCCAAATGCTCGGAACAGATGATTGTGGATTACGCGGATGCCAATGGGGTAAATCCTCGTTATGAAGATGTGTATGCATTTTATGACTCGAAACATCGAAAAATGATGAGAAATGCCACTTTCTATGTTGCATGTGATGGAATGCTGTTAGCAATGATTAGTATTCTTCTTCACATTATTGTGAAAATGGAGTGTACGGTAAGCAGTGTGGAGCTGGCTATCAAGAAAACCATGGGGATTTCACGTCGTGCACGCTATTGGAAGTTATATATAACTCCTTTGGGGACAGCTTTGTTTGGCATGGCGGGAGTGATTTATATAAGCAATCAGACGGAGAAGGATATTTCCTCCAAAGGAGTGCTGGTTGTATTGGGCATGATTGTTTTGCAAATGCTTATAATCACGTTTAACATTGAACGAATTGAAAAATATACGGTTCAAAAATCGTTAAAAAAAGGGTGAATATATGCTGGAATTACAGAATATTACAAAAAAATATGATGACAAATATATCCTGAATAAGTTGTCAGGCGGAGAACAGCAACGGGTTGCTTTGACAAGGGTTCTGATGAAAAAATGTAATATGATTCCGGCAGATGAACCTACAGGTTCTCTGGACAGTTGAAATGCGCTGGCAGTAATTGAACTTCTGAAAAAGCTGAATGCGGAGGGGAAGACCATTATTGTGGTAACTCATATGAAGGAATACAAAAAATTGGCGGATAAGATGATCAATCTATAACTTTTGGGGTATAGGGTTTGGCTTGGGTATTTTTTATGATATTTTGCGCTATGGAAATTGATATAAATATGTTCTGTATGTAAAAAATACTGTCAGAATGTCGAAAATGTACAATGTTTGAGCCGGTTGCGCCGATATTTTGTAGGTATTCCTTATAGTCAATGCGGAAAAAATATGCTAGAATGTTACTCGTTGAAAATGCATATAGAATGCGTGAATTATACAGAAATGAGGAGTCAGCATGGTATTCAATAAGAAAGAATTCAAGAAAAATGTTCAGGATTACCTGAAGACCTTCTATCGTCGTACGGTGGAAGATGCAAGTCGGCAGCAGATTTACTTCGCTGTCGCTTACGCAGTAAAAGATTATATCGTAGACCAGTGGGCGGCAAGCCAGAAGACCTTTGAGGAAGAGGATGCAAAGACCGTTTACTACCTCTCCATGGAGTTCCTGATGGGGCGTGCCCTTGGTAATAATATCATTAACCTGAAAGCAAACAAGGAGATTCGTAAGGCGCTTGATGAACTCGGACTTGACCTTGATGCAATTGAGGATCAGGAGCCTGATGCAGCGCTTGGTAACGGCGGTCTTGG
>DLOO01000023.1:21861-22029 GCA_002479645.1 Lachnoclostridium sp. UBA7482
AGGATGGTAACCCGTTTGAAATCAAGCGTCCTGAGTATGCTTGCGAAGTTAAGTTCGGCGGTTATGTTCGATACTCCAAGGATGAGCTGGGAAGAGAGCATTTCACGCAGGAAAAATATCAGTCCGTAATGGCGATTCCTTACGATTTGCCGGTTGTGGGCTATGGCA
>DLOO01000023.1:22054-23006 GCA_002479645.1 Lachnoclostridium sp. UBA7482
ATTGATAACTTCAACCTCGAGTCCTTCGACCGTGGTGACTATCACAAGGCTGTTGAGCAGCAGAACCTTGCAAGAACGATCTGTGAGGTACTTTATCCGAACGATAACCACTATGCAGGTAAGGAGCTTCGTCTGAAGCAGCAGTATTTCTTCGTATCCGCAAGTGTTCAGCGTGCAGTTGCCAAGTACATGGCCGGTCATGATGATATTCACGGTTTGCCGGAGAAGGTTGTATTCCAGCTTAACGATACCCATCCGACCGTGACGGTTCCGGAGCTTATGCGTATCCTTATGGACGACTATTTCCTTGGCTGGGATGATGCATGGGAAATCACCAACAAGTGTTGCGCATACACCAACCACACCATCATGGCAGAGGCTCTTGAGAAGTGGCCTCTTGAGCTGTTCTCCAGACTTCTTCCTCGTGTTTACCAGATTGTTGAGGAGATTAACCGTCGTTTCGTTAACGAGATTCAGGAGAAATATCCGAACAATTACGATAAGATTCAGAAGATGGCAATCCTTATGGACGGTCAGGTTCGTATGGCGAACCTTGCAATCGTTGCAGGTTTTTCCGTAAATGGCGTTGCCCGTCTTCATACCGAGATTCTCAAGAAGGAACAGCTTCGTGACTTCTATGAATTGTGGCCTGAAAAGTTCAACAACAAGACCAACGGTATCACGCAGAGAAGATTCCTTCTTCACGGCAACCCGCTTCTTGCAAACTGGGTAACCTCCAAGGTCGGCGATGAGTGGATTACCAATCTTCCTCATCTCAATGAGCTTGCTATCTATGCAGATGATAAGAAGTGCCAGAAGGAATTCATGAACATCAAGTATCAGAACAAGCTTCGTCTTGCTGAGTATATTAAGGAGCACAATGGTATCGAGGTTGATCCTCGCTCCATCTTCGACGTACAGGTTAAGCGTCTCCACGAGTATAAGAGACAGC
>DLOO01000023.1:23034-23718 GCA_002479645.1 Lachnoclostridium sp. UBA7482
GATGAATCCGGATATGGATTTCTATCCGAGAACCTTCATTTTCGGTGCAAAGGCAAGCGCGGGTTACCGCAGAGCAAAGCTTATCATCAAGCTTATTAACAGCGTTGCGGATGTTGTTAACAACGATACAAGCATCAAGGGCAAGATTAAGGTTATATTCATTGAGAATTACCGTGTATCCAACGCTGAATGGATTTTTGCCGCTGCGGATGTATCCGAGCAGATTTCGACTGCAAGTAAGGAAGCGTCCGGTACCGGTAACATGAAGTTCATGCTGAACGGCGCGCTTACCATTGGTACCATGGACGGTGCAAATGTCGAGATCGTTGAGGAGGTTGGAGAGGAGAATGCATTTATCTTCGGTCTTTCCTCTGACGAAGTTATCAACTACGAGAACCATGGCGGTTATGAGCCGAAGGAAATCTACAATATCGATCAGGACATCCGTATGGTACTGACCCAGCTTATCAACGGCTTCTATTCTCCGGAGGACCCGGAATTGTTCCGCGAGCTTTACAACTCCCTGCTTGAGCGCAACGGCGGCGAGCGTGCAGACCAGTACTTCATCCTGAAGGACTTCCGTTCCTACGCAGCAGCTCAGAAGCGCGTAGAGGAGGCTTACCGTAACGAAGAGAGTTGGGCTAGGAGCGCTATCCTTAACGTAGCAAAGAGCGGCAAGTTCAC
>DLOO01000023.1:23829-23986 GCA_002479645.1 Lachnoclostridium sp. UBA7482
CGTCTGCGGTCGGTGGGCACTTTTGGTGTAGGGGGATTAGCCGGGATTTTTGAACAACCGGTACTATCATGCGATTGAAATTGAGAGGTTTGCGCCAAGTGCTTTGGCTATACGGTTCAGAGTATTTACAGAGGGATTGGCAACACCTCTTTCAATC
>DLOO01000023.1:24117-24314 GCA_002479645.1 Lachnoclostridium sp. UBA7482
CGCTGTTTCAATGTCCAAATCGTCGTTCCAGATGATTCCGTATGCGCCCATAAGTCTTCCGGACAAGAATAATTCACGGTTTTTAAGCGCCGTTAGCTGCGGGTACTTGGAGAAAAGCACAGACATATCATAGCTTTTTACTTCTCCGTTTTGGAATTTTACCTCAAGTACAGTTCCTTCCTGAAACTGCAAATCGA
>DLOO01000046.1:0-830 GCA_002479645.1 Lachnoclostridium sp. UBA7482
ACAGGTGAATTGAAAATGCAAGCGCTGTCCTACCGAGGACAAAGAGGGATGCACAGGCAGCTGCAAATACTGTCCGGATGAGACAGAAGGGAGAAAAATGCCCCAAAAAAGAGGAGAAGCCCGAGTAAGATAACCTACCGGGCTGATATTATATGAAAAAAATGATTGCGATGTAATTTATTAACTTGACTGTATTCTACCGTTCATTTATTAGGGCAGTATGGCGAGAATATGAACAATTTGTAAATATTTCAATTATTTTTTTCTTTTGTTATCCATAAGCTTCCAAGGTACCGAAACGCAAAAAGTGCGTATACTAGAGTTACACGGAGATGGATTCTTCCGTAGACAGAATAGGTTCGGGAAATGGGGAGCAGCGTGAAAAATATATTTCGTAAATTGATGGAACTGGAATTTGGCGAAGCCTGTTATCGGAAACTGACGAAAATTCTTCTGACGGAACCGGAGGAGGTATTTCTCAGTAATGAACTGGTGGGAAGCCTGACAATACATCTGGAACGCAAGAAAAGCCCGGAACTAAAGAAAATGTATGAACGATTGGAGCAGGCGCTGCTGCGTGCTTATGATATTAATCGGGGGTTCTGGCCGTATGTTTTTTTCTGCATCGGCGCGCTTGGACTGCTTCCCCTTTACACCAGCCTGATTCCTGCGACGATACTTGCGGCGGGCGGGGTTGCTCTTTGCCTCGGGTACCGTCTGCGGGAGTATCTTGTGAATCGGAATTGCTATCTGGACGCCAGAATGGTGTTATGCTACCGGATCGCACTGGAACGCGTCCTGCGGCAATGCAGGGAAGAGTAGTTGTTTGT
>DLOO01000046.1:900-1236 GCA_002479645.1 Lachnoclostridium sp. UBA7482
CGCTTTTTTCTTTTCGTACATCAATGTATCGGCTTCATTTATCAGACTTTCAAGGTCAAAGCCCGGCTCCGGAATAAGGCTTAGATAACCGATGCTGGCTCTTACGGTATATTCCTTGCCGGAAACACTGTTTAGGAAGTCCATTTGCTCCCGGAAGGTATCAAGAAGCTCGTTTGGGATATTTAGAAGCGGGCTGTAGAAGCCTGCAATCAGGAACTCGTCGCCGCCGAAACGCGAGCAGATGGTTCCTTCGTATTTGCGGGCGATATGCTTCATACAATCGGCAATCAGGCAGAGCGAGAAATCGCCGTCCTTGTGACCGTAGGTATCGTTGAT
>DLOO01000046.1:1299-5400 GCA_002479645.1 Lachnoclostridium sp. UBA7482
GGCCTGAAAGCCCCGCCGGTTTAGAAGACCGGTCAGCGGGTCAAGATTATAGAGGTTGACAAGCTGACGGTTGGTTGCGTCCAGCTGACGAAGAATCGTATGGACACGCTCCTGCTCCTGAACAACCTGAAATATGGTGCCCAGGTTTTCACAGAACTGATTTACCATCTCGAAAGTCAGGTGGCGCATATCCAGACTAATGGCAAAATAACCAAACACCTTTTTCTGAAAATGAAGAGGCAGGAACATAAATCCCGGATCATCGTAGGGAAATTCCTCAAGGTCAGGAAGCAGCTCCTCTAAGGAAAAGAAGGTATTGTACCTGTAGCCGCTGCCCTGTCTTGAGAGAACGGCATTCATCTGCTCCGTAAAAGCAGGGAGATTCTCATCGTAGGAACCGAAGATTTCGTCCCCATCCATGGTATTATAGTCATTTCGCAGGCAAATCCAGCTGGTGTAGTGGAGGTATGGCTCTAAAAGAGGCAGCAGCTCGCGATAAGGCAGCCGGATAAGCGTATGACGTAAGCGTTCCATGGATATATTGTATTCGCGGCCGCCGGCAATGGATTCCTGGAGCTTGAGCAAAATACCGTTGTTTTTCTGGAACATCATGGGAACACAGCCGCAGCTTTGCTCCAGGCGGGGAATGAACGGAATGGTGATATTGGGCTCCGGAGTTTTGCCGTCCCAGATGTCCCGAAGCATGTTCAGAAAAGTAAGCGCAGTTGTCATATGGTCCTGCGTCGCAGTAGTGATGGTCGGCGAAAAATTCTGAGCTTCAGCGATACCGTCAAGTCCGGTAACAATGACGTCCTCGGGAACCGAATATCCATAGTGGGATAAGCGGTTGCAGCAGGCAATTGCCATGGAGTCGTTCTGACAGATGATGGCTTCGGGGAACGACAGCTTGCTTTGCATCATTTTATCAACAGCGGCATTCGTGGGGAACTCCCAGAAGTCGCCGTAGTAGATTCGTTCTTCCTCCACGGGAATATCGTATTCGGTCAGAATATCACGGTAAATCTGTGTACGTTCCTGTTCAAAGGGGGTGCCCTTCAGACCGGCAATCAGATTGATAGTACGACAGTTGTGAACCTCGATGACATGGCGTATCAAAGCCGCAAAGGCGTCCGAATATCCATAGTGCAGATTGTAGCAGCCGGAAATCTCCTCATCCAAAGAGAATACAGGGATTCCGTGGGAGCGTGCTTTGAGCGCAAGAGACATCGGAACGGCTTTGTCCTTAATCGATTCTGTCAGAATCAGGAGCCCGTCGAGCATGTGAAAGGGAACCAGCTGGAAGATACTTTTTTGTCCCTGGTCATGGTCATCCTTATCGCTCAGCTCCCAAGCGCAGGCAAATACCAGCAATTTGCAGCGGTAGCGCGGAGCCTCCTGTTTCAGACAATCCAAAAGGTCGGAGAAACGGAGCTGATTCAGTGATGTAGCGCAAACGCCGATAAAACGCCATTCTTTTTCTGCCATGTTCGGTTGCTCCTTTCCCCGGTTTCGTAATTTCTATTATACTCCATAATAAGTGACGAATGCAAGACGCCCGGGATAAGTTTTCTACGGAATGGGGAATGCAGGGGAAAAAATCGGGAAAATGACAGTATTTTTGTCTTATTTGAGACATTTTGGACAGAATGCCGGCATAAGGTTAGGTAGCGAAAAAGGAGGATGCGACATGAGCGAGGAAGACCGTAAAAATATGGTCCTTTTTTTCAAAACCGGCCTGTTGATTCTGTCTTTGATTATTTTGCTTGTTTCGGCAATCGTTTTTTTACCGAAGGTGCTGCCAACCGCAGGAAATACGGTGGTTTCGGCAAAGGAACTCCCGATTTATTGTGTGAAAACGGAGGAAAAGAAGATAGCGATCAGCTTTGATGCGGCATGGGGGAATGAGGACACGCCGAAGCTTCTGGAGATATTGAAGGCCAATGATGTAAGAGCCACTTTTTTTATGACCGGCGGCTGGATGGAGAAATACCCGGACGACGTAAAGGCAATCTATGCTGCGGGGCATGACCTTGGCAACCACAGCGAAAATCATAAGCAAATGTCCAAGTTATCAAGAGAGCAGTGCATCAGCGAGCTGCAGAAGGCGCACGATAAAGTCAAGAAATTGACCGGGGTGGAAATGACGTTATTCCGACCGCCCTACGGAGATTATAACGACACCGTGATTCAGGCGGCAAACAGTATGGGATATCATGTCATTCAATGGGATGTGGACAGTCTGGACTGGAAAGATTACGGCGTAAATGCGATTATCAAGACCGTATGCGAGCATAAGCACCTCGGGAACGGAAGCATCATTCTGATGCATAACGGAGCCAAATACACAGCGCAGGCGCTCGATACGATTCTAAAGAATCTGAAGGAGCAGGGGTATGAATTTGTACCGATTTCCGAATTGATTTACACGGAAAATTATGAAATGGACCATGAAGGCCGTCAGCACCCGAAAGGGACGCCGTCAGCACGGTAGACGATTCTGCAAAGCGGGCAGAAATCTATGCATCGGAGTTTACAGACGGAGGAAATCGTGCTAGAATGGAAAGGTATAGAAGAGGAGGGATATCATGCACGATCGACTGACAAAAAGTGATATCGACAAGATGCGCAAGGAAATTGAATACCGTAAACTGGTGGTTCGCAAGGAGGCCATTGAGGCGGTAAAGGAGGCAAGGGCGCAGGGGGATTTGAGCGAGAACTTTGAATATTATGCCGCAAAGCGCGACAAGAATAAAAATGAGAGCCGTATCCGTTATCTGGAAAATATGATTAAGACTGCCCGCGTGATAGATGACGGCTCTTGCGAGGATCAGGTCGGAATGAACAATACGGTTGTCGTTTTTTCGGAGAAGACCGGCAGGGAGATGACCTGCCGTATCGTTACGACGGTGCGTGCAAAGCCTTTGAAGGGGTTAATCAGTATCGAGTCTCCGATTGGAAAGGCGATTTACATGCACAAGGTCGGAGAGCGGGTTATGGTAGATACCGGCGACGGTGAGCCGTATGCCGTGGTTATTCGATCGATTGAGAAAACCGAGGACGATTCGGAGGACGCCATCAGTACCTATTGATGTCCGGACAGAGGATAAAGCGATGAATGATTTTTTATTTAGTTTGAATGCGACCATGCCGGTTTTCCTGATTATTCTTCTGGGTTTTGTTCTCAGGAAAATCGGGATGCTGACCGATGAGTTTATTCCGGTCGCAGACCGTTTTAATTTCCGGGTCGCTTTGCCGATTCTGGTATTTGTGGATATTGCAACGGCGGATATTACCGGCCGCTTTGATTGGAAATTCGTTCTGTTCTGTATGGGAACGACAACGATTGCATTTCTGGCAATATGGGGCATTGCGCTTTTGACCCTGAAGGACAAGGGCATGGTCGGAGCATTTACGATGTGCTCGTTCCGCGGAAGCGCCGCAGTTCTCGGAATCGCGTTTGTGACCAACATTTACGGAGAAGCCGGACTGGCGCCGTTAACGCTTGTTGCGGCAGTTCCGCTTTATAATATTTTCTCGGTCGTCGTACTGTCCATGGGGACAAAAGAAAACGGCGGGAAGATGTCAATAAAAAAGGTTCTGTGGGAGATTATCACCAACCCGCTGATTATAGCCATTATTCTGGCGTTTCCGTTTGCTGCATGGCATGTGAAGATGCCGCATATCCTGCTGCAGTCACTTGAGAGCATGGGGAAGATTGCAACCCCGTTGGCGCTGATTCTTCTCGGCGCGGGCTTCTGCGTGGAGGAGGCGGCGGGAAAGTTTGGACCGACATTGTTTGCGACGGTGATAAAACTTATTGTTATGCCGGGGCTTGCTGTTGCGGCAGCGGTAGCTCTGGGCTTCCGAAACGAGGCGCTGGTTGCAATCGGGGTCATGATGGCGTCGCCGACGACCGTGGCGTGTTATACAATGGCGAAAAACATGAAAAACGACGCAACGCTTGCCGCAAGCATTGTCATGGCGACAACGGTTTTGTCATCGGTGACGATCACGCTGATGGTATTTATCCTAAAGACCATGGCGCTCATTTAACCTCATCAGGGAAGTTTCCCGCTTTAGAAGCGGGAGGACTTCCCTGTT
>DLOO01000065.1:0-89262 GCA_002479645.1 Lachnoclostridium sp. UBA7482
GCAGGGTCACACCGATGGGTGAAATGCCGGTTTTGTCTGGGATGCTGTTTTGCGCCGACTGCGGTGCTAAACTGTACCAAGTCCGTGGCCGTGGATGGGAACACAGCAAGGAATACTTCGTATGTGCCACCTACCGCAAAATCAAGGGTGGATGCAGTTCCCACCAGATCCGCAATGTGGTCATCGAGGAGGCGCTGCTTGACGATATCCGCAGGGTCACCGCCTTTGCCAAAGACCACGAAGCTGAATTTCTGGAGATGGTCACGAAAAAGACTAAGGTGGCTCTGGACAGGAGCCTGCGGGATAACAAGCGTGAACTGGAACAGGCCACACAGCGCATCCGTAAACTGGACGAAATCATCCAACGGCTCTATGAGGATAACCTTGAGGGTAAAATCAGCGATGAGCGTTTTGCCAAGATGACCGCCAACTACGAAGCGGAGCAACACACCCTTGAGCAGAGAGTGACTGAACTGCGGGCATCCATTTCTGCGGAAAAGGAAACGGCGCTCAACGCAGACCATTTCCTCACCTTGGTACGCAAGTACACCGAAATCCCAGAACTGACAGCGGAAATCATCCGAGAGTTCGTGGAGAAGGTGTATGTCTACAAGGCTGAAAAGGTCGATGGCCACCGGGTTCAGCGCATCAAAATCATATACAACTGCATCGGTGAGTTCACTTTGCCGGATGCAGCTAAAGACGAAAAAACGGCATAGCCGCTATAAAAACGACTATGCCGAATTTTTCAAGGATTATAAATCCCTAATACCACCCACTAAAAGGGTGCGGCTTTTTATATTGCAAAATTCATTTTGCAGAAAATGTACAAATCAGTATAATTCCTTTGTATTCAAAACAACCGTGCCTTTTCTTGTGATATGTACTTTGACACGCGGATTGACGGTCTTGAGGTTAAAGAGAACGTCACTGGAGTTGGTAATATAATCCTCCGTATTGGTAATAACAGCAATGCGCGGACGATAGATGGCCAGTGTTTCGTGGATACCGGTATTGACCGTACCATGATGCGGAACCTTGTAAATATCGATGTCGGTACTAATCTGCTTTGCAATTCGATTGCCGGCATAGTTTACCGCCGGATGACTTGCGGGATAATCCAGAAGGTCGCCGCACAGAAGAATCTTTACATGATCGACAACCATATAAACGACCAGACTGTTCAGGTTTTCGGTTAAGAACATCTTGTGATAGGTATCCGGATAATTGTCATCCTCATACACGCGGCGAATCACATTTTCATTGTTGTAAAGCTTAAGCGAGGCAGCGCCAAAAGGAATTGAGGAAATGGTCTCTACATGAACCAGGGTGCTTTTTTCCGCAATCAGTTTGCAGTAGTCGTTATATTTTTGCATCTCAGCAGCACGGTACGCATCGTCCGCGGGCGTTCCGTAAGAGGTTGTGCTGTCCAGACCGCTGTATTCCTTGAGGTATACGGTGTCAACCGGAAAGTTGGATACCAGCATAGGAAGAGAACCGTAGTGATCCCGATGAAAATGCGTTATCAAAATAAAATCCAGCTTTTTCGCACCCAGCTTATGCAAATAGTCCAGGATTTGCTGATATTGTCCGTCAAACCCGGTGTCGATTAGGGCGAAATGCTTGTTGTCCTGAAGTAAAATAATGTCACTCCATTCCGTTTCTAAAAAATGAAGCTTCATAATCTTCTGACCTCCTTAAACTGTTTTGTGATTTTCGGTAATAAAGCGTTCGAGTTTCTTCTGCATCCAGGCAATGACCGGACCGAGGAAAAATGCAACGGCAAAGGTTACGATGCCGACAACACTGCCAAGCAGGAAACCGCCGAGAAGGAAGGATGTATCCCAGAGAATACGAATCACTCGGAAGGACGGACGCTTAGTGCTCTTGATTCGGTCGGAGAGGATGAACGGCACGCCGTCATACGGAGACATGCCGAGGTCTGCCGTCATGTATGCGGCTGCACCAAACAAAAACACGAGCAGAACCGGCAGAAGCAGACCGTAGCGCACCGCGGCGCTCTCAAAGAAATCGGCAGGCAGGAAGCGGTCATAAAGCATGGTATAAAAATCCGATAAATAACCGATTCCAAACATATTGCCGATGGTGCCGAATCCGATCTTGCCGCGGTCGCAGATGCAGACAATGGCAAAGGTTATCAGGTGGCAGAGCACCTGGGCGGTTCCAAAGGAAAGCGGTACATAGCGAATGACGCCCTGTGTAAAGCAGGTGCACGGGTCGGTGCCCAGTTTGATTTTCAGCAGTAAAGATACGCCCAGCGCCTGAATCAGAATGCCCGAAATCATCAGCAGCATACGATTTTTGAACTTCGGCGGTCTGGCAAACGGTGGGGAGGGCGTTTTCACGGTTCCCGGGATAATCATAATTCATTTCCTTATTCGATAAAAATATATGTAAATTCGTATACAAATTCATACATATCCAATCATAGCAGATTATGACGAATTAGTAAAGAAGCTGCAAGCAGAAATAACAAAGAAATAACAAAGAAATAACAGGGAATAATGCATTTACCGCGGATTATTTTTATTTCATTGGAAAATGGAAAGGAATTTCTTATGAAATGAAAAAAACGATTCCGTCCGGAATCGTTTTCGTAGCAGCTTGTAGGGGAATCGAACCCCTGTTTTCGCCGTGAGAGGGCGACGTCTTAACCGCTTGACCAACAAGCCATATCTCAACTGCGAGGATTATAATAACATATCAAAAAGAAAAATGCAACCCCTTTTTCGGATTTTTTTGAAAAACTTGTCGTTTTGAAAAAAACTTGTTCGATGTTTCGTTGACAACAGCGGAAAGGGTAATTATAATAAAGACTGATTGTATATTTCCGGGGGGAATCATGCCCCGAAGAAGGTGAGGATAATCCATGAAAGCATATGGAGTAAATGAATTAAGAAGAATGTATCTCGAGTTCTTTGAAAGCAAAGAGCATTTGAAGATGAACAGTTTTTCGCTTGTTCCGAAGAATGACAAGAGTCTTCTTTTGATTAACGCAGGTATGGCGCCTTTGAAGCCCTACTTTACCGGCCTTGAGGTTCCTCCGAGAAAGCGGGTAACAACCTGTCAGAAGTGTGTAAGAACAGGTGATATCGATAATGTAGGTAAGACTGCTAGACATCTTACCTTTTTTGAAATGCTTGGTAATTTCTCTTTCGGCGATTACTTTAAGCATGAAGCAATTGCATGGAGCTGGGAGTTTTTGACCGAAGTGATCGGAATGGACAAGGATCGTCTGTATCCGTCCATTTACGGCGAGGATGAAGAGGCATTTGAAATCTGGAATAAGGAAATCGGTGTTGCACCCGAGCGCATTACCAGATTTTACCGTGACCCGGTTACCGGTGAGTGCGACAACTTCTGGGAGCATGGCGCAGGTCCGTGCGGCCCCTGTTCCGAGATTTATTATGACCGCGGAATTAAGTACGGCTGCGGTAAGCCGGATTGTAAGGTGGGCTGCGACTGCGACCGTTTCATGGAAGTATGGAACAACGTATTTACCCAGTTTGACGGCGACGGAAAGGGCGGTTATACCGAGCTTGCCAATAAGAACATCGATACCGGTATGGGACTTGAGAGACTTGCGGTTGTTGTTCAGGATGTGGATTCCGTATTTGATATTGATACCATGCGTGCGATTCGTGACAAGATTTGTTCCCTTGCAGGCGCAACCTATCAGGCAGAGGAAGCAAAGGATGTATCCATCCGTTTGATTACCGACCACATTCGTTCCTCGACATTCCTGATTTCCGACGGCGTTATGCCTTCAAACGAAGGAAGAGGTTATGTACTTCGCCGAATCATTCGTCGTGCCGCAAGACACGGAAGAAAGCTTGGTATCGGCGATTTGTTCATGGCTGAGCTTGCCAAGACCGTAATCAACGAGTCTAAGGACGGCTATCCGGAGCTTGAGGAGAAGAAGGAATTTATCCTTACTGTTCTGACGAAGGAAGAGGAAGCATTTAACAAGACCATCGATCAGGGACTTACGATTCTGGCGTCCATGGAAGAGGAGATGAAGACAGGCGGCAAGACCATGCTTGACGGCGCCGATGCATTTAAGCTTTATGATACGTACGGTTTTCCGATTGACCTTACGGAAGAGATTCTTACCGAGAAGGGGTACACCGTTGATAAGGATGGATTTGATAAGGCGATGAAGGTGCAGAAGGATACCGCCAGAAAAGCCCGTAAGGTTACGACCTATATGGGTGCGGATGCTTCTGTATTTGATGCGTATACCACGCCTACCGTATTTACCGGTTATGATACGCTGGTTGACGAGGCTGCAATCTCCGTGATTTCCGAAGACGAAGAGATTGACGGCAAGATCGCATCCGAGCTTGTTGCGTTCCTCGGCGAGGGCAGGAACGGAACGATTATTGCGGACAGGACTCCGTTCTACGCTACCATGGGCGGGCAGGAATCCGATCAGGGCAGTATCGTTACGGAAGACGGTGAGTTTGTCGTTGAGAACGTTGAAAAACTGGTCGGTAATAAGTATGCGCATCATGGTATTGTGAAGAACGGTATTATGAAACTTGGCTCCAAGGCAACCTTCCGGGTGGATGCGCAGCAGCGCAAGGCAACCTGCAAGAACCACAGCGCAACCCATCTGCTTCAGAAGGCATTGAGAGATATTCTCGGTACGCATGTTGAGCAGCAGGGCTCTTTCCAGGATGGCGAGCGTACCCGTTTCGACTTCAGCCACTTCAAGGCAATGACGGCGGAAGAGCTGCAGCAGGTTGAGGATATTGTAAATGCTAAGATTGCCGAGGCGCTTCCGGTAGTTACCGATGTTATGAGCATGGAAGACGCCAAGAAGAGCGGCGCGATGGCACTCTTTGACGATAAGTACGGTGATTCCGTACGCGTAGTTTCCATGGGGGATTTCTCCAAGGAACTCTGCGGCGGTACGCATGTTAAGAATACCCGGGATATTCAGTCCTTCAAGATTCTTTCCGAGAGCGGTGTCGCAGCCGGCGTCAGAAGAATTGAAGCGATTACCGGTGCAAATGTAACCGCATACTACAAAGAAGCGGAGGCAAAGCTTGTAAATGCGGCTAAGGCTGCGAAGTGCGGCACCGATGCGCTTGCCGCAAAGATTCAGGCAATGCAGGACGAGATGAAGGCGCTCAATTCCGAAATTGAGAAGTTAAAGGCTAAGCTTGCAAATAACTCCGTCGGCGATATTATGAACGATGTTCGTGAAGTGAACGGAATTCAGGTACTTGCAGCAAAGCTTGCAGATGTTGATATGAACGGTCTTCGTAATCTCGGCGACCGGATGAAGGAGAAGCTTGGTGAGAGCGTGATCCTCCTTGCATCTGCACTGGATGGTAAGGTAAATCTTGTTGCAATGGCAACAGACGGTGCGATGGCGAGAGGCGCTCATGCAGGCAACCTGATTAAGGCCGTGGCGGTACTTGTCGGCGGCGGCGGCGGCGGTCGTCCCAACATGGCTCAGGCGGGAGGTAAGAACCCTGCCGGTATCGACGCCGCAATTGCAAAGGCTTACGAGACAGCTGCAGAGCAGTTGGCATAAATATATTTCGGCAAAAAATTCACATAATTTGCTAAAAAAGTTGTTGACATCTATAAAAAATATGATAAAATTCTATACAGTGCAAAGAATACCCGTAACAGTTGTATACGCACAATTCACAACTGGAGGGAGGGACAGGTGAGAATATGTCAAATGTAATCGTAAAAGAAAATGAATCATTGGACAGCGCTCTTCGTCGTTTTAAGAGAAACTGCGCGAAGGCAGGTATCCAGCAGGAGATTCGTAAGAGAGAGCATTATGAGAAGCCCAGCGTAAGACGTAAGAAAAAGTCCGAAGCTGCTCGCAAGAGAAAGTATAAGTAAAAAACGCGGGAAGGTGCAGAGCAATCTGAACCTTCCTTTTGTTATATGTCCCGACCTGTGCGTAGGCATAGCGTCGAGACTCCAGTTATATATCACGACCTACGCGTAAACTGTCACGACCTGCGCGTAAGTGCAGTGTCGGGGCTGCACAGCGTCGAGACTCCAATCATATGTCCCGACTCCAATTTGCCCCTTCGGTATTTCTATTATTCCGCGGTATTGCATATAAATAGATAAGGTCGCGGAGTAAGGATGCATGGGATTTCATAAACACAAAAAGCCGGACGAGGAAGTGCTGGAAAATAAATTCCGGACACTCAGGAAAAAACATAAAAAAACACCCGAGGAAGACCGGCAGATGATATACGAGAACGTAAAAAAAACAGAAAAAAGCTGGAAGCAGAGTGCGTTTTCCTACGCGGAACGTATGGCGGAGGAACTGCGTCTTCCACCGGATGTGGTAAAGGGAAATCCCGTGGTTCATATGCTCGGTACAAGGCGTGTGGTTATAGAAAATTATAAAAAATTAGTCGAATATAAGGATAATTGTATCAAGATATTGTCGGGAATTGGGACAATTCAGGTTTCCGGAGGACACCTGCGAATCTGTTATTATACGAAGGATGAGATTAAAATCGAAGGTCGGATTATCGGAGTCGAGGTAATGCCATGAGGAAACTGCTGCTTTGGCTAAAAGGATATGTTATGGTCTGTGTTTCGGGACCGAATGCGAGACGGTTTCTGACGCTTCTTGCAGGGCACGGGATGCTTTTACCGGGTACCTTTCACGGAGACGGTGACAGTGAGGTTCTATATGCAAAAATGCCTCTGGAATCGTACAAACATGTCAGCAGCTATGCCCGAAAATGCCGCCTGATTCCTCTGGTCTGTGAACGAAAGGGTCTGCCGTTTTTGTGGCAGAAGCTATGTTTTTACAAGGTGCGCACCATTGGGCTTGGGCTCTTTATTTTTTTGCTGTATTTTCTTCAGAATTTCCTCTGGAGCATTCAAATCCAGGGGAATAGCGTGCATACGACCGAGCAGCTGCTTCGTTTTTTGCGGGAGGAAGGAATCTATGCGGGAATACGTGTTTCCGGTATTTCCTGTGAAAAACTGGAAACCATGATAAGAAATGAGTACTCGGATATTATCTGGGTTTCCTGTGAAAAGGACGGGACGAGACTGAAAATCCGGATAAAAGAGTCTTTCCCCTATGAAATGAAGGAGGATGCTCCCTACGAATGCGGGGATCTCGTTGCGGACAAAGCCGGAGTAATCACGAAGCTTCTTGTGCGTGCGGGGACGCCGCTTGTGAAAATCGGAGATGAGGTGCAGCCCGGGGACATTCTCGTGAGCGGAACACGCATTGTAAAAGACCCGTATGATGTGGAAATCTCGCGAAGCTATGTGCTTTCGGATGCGGATATTGAGATTTCCATGACAATCGAAGACCGTCTTGCGTTTCCGATGAGGGAAAATATTCGGGTTTATGAGGAAAAAAAGACTAAAAAATACACATTATCGGCATTTGGAAGGGATTTGGTGAAATATAAAACTGGAATTCCGCCCGGTAAGTGTGATATAATAACTACGTATGCGGATTTGCGCCTTTTTGACCAGCTGTATTTGCCGGTCGCTTACAGTCGCGCCGTCTACCTGTCCTATCAGACGAAGGAGCAGGTTCATACCGAAGAGACGATGCGGGAGAAGGTGCGAAAAGCATATTTGCAGTATTTGGAGGATTGTGTTGATGCGGGATATGAGGTCCTGTCGGAACAAAGTCTGCTTACCTTTCAGGAGGATGCGGCGGAACTGACAATCCGCCTTGAGGTTGTTTGCCGGGGCTGTCATCTTGCGGAGATTGACCGAACCGAAGAGAAATGAGAGGAAAAACATGATTGAAACCATGATGAATATACCGTTGGTTCACCAGAAAAACATTTTCGGGGAACTCGACGTCCATGCAAAGCGAATTGAAAAGACCCTGCATGTGACGATTCTTGCAAGAGAAGAGGAAATCAAGATTATCGGCGAGGATGGTCCCGTTACCAATGCCAAACGCGTTCTGAATACGCTTGTGGATCTGGCTTCCCGTGGCAATGTCATTACGGAACAGAACGTGCAGTACACGCTTGCCATGATGATGGAGCATCGCGAGCAGGAGGTTGTGGAAATTGACAAGGAGCTTGTCTGCCACACGGTCAGCGGCAAGCCGATTAAGCCGAAGACACTCGGACAGAAAAATTATGTCGATAAGATTCGCAGCAATATGATCGTGTTTGGTATCGGCCCTGCCGGTACCGGCAAGACCTACCTTGCGATGGCGATGGCGATTGATGCGTTCAAAAATGACGAGGTCAGCCGGATTATTCTTACAAGACCGGCGATTGAAGCAGGAGAAAAGCTCGGCTTTCTGCCGGGCGATTTGCAGAGTAAGATTGACCCGTATCTGAGACCGTTGTATGATGCGTTGTATCAGATTATGGGAGCAGAGGCATTTGCAAGGAATTCGGAAAAGGGACTGATTGAGGTTGCTCCGCTTGCGTACATGCGCGGACGTACGCTGGACAATGCATTTATCATTTTGGACGAGGCGCAGAATACAACCCCGGCGCAGATGAAGATGTTCTTAACACGTATCGGATTCGGTTCCAAAGTTATTATTACCGGCGACCGGACGCAGAAGGATTTGCCGGCGGGACAGGTTTCCGGTCTGGATATTGCGATGAAGGTTCTTAAGGATATCGAGGGAATCGGGTTTGAATACCTCACAAGCAAGGACGTTGTTCGTCATCCGCTTGTTCAGAGGATTGTCCAGGCGTATGAGGAATTTGAGAAAAATCAAGGCAAAAAGATGGACAAGCCGAAATACGGCCGCCGTCGGAACGAACGAAAGCCCGGGAATGAATAAAGCCCGGCATACCCGGAGGAAGGATATGAGTATCGAGATTGAAACCGAAGTGGAAATCAAACTGGATTTTGATTATACGGAGCTGATTACGGCAGTAATCAATGAGGCGCTTGCGTATGTCGAATGCCCCTATGAGGCAAGCGTGAATGTGCTTCTTACGGACAAGGAAGCTATCCGCGAGATGAACCGCCAATATCGGGAGATTGACCGTTCGACGGACGTTTTGTCTTTCCCGATGGTGGATTATGAAATACCGGCGGACTTCAGTCGTCTGGAGGAAGATCCGGATGCTTATTTCGATCCGGATTCCGGGGAACTGCTGCTCGGGGATATTGTCATTTCCATGGAAACCATGTCTGCACAGGCGAGGGAATACGGACATACCGAAAAGAGAGAGCTTGCTTTTTTGGTAGCGCACAGTATGCTGCATCTGTCCGGTTATGACCATATGGAGGATGGAGAGCGGGAAATTATGGAGGAAAAGCAGGAAGCGATTCTGCGAAGATTACACTTGACCAGGGAGGAGCAGAGAATCTGCCAGTGTGATGCCGTTGACAA
This sequence comes from Lachnoclostridium sp. UBA7482, assembly GCA_002479645.1. Lineage (GTDB taxonomy): Bacteria > Bacillota > Clostridia > Lachnospirales > Lachnospiraceae > ISDg. Next base: position 9,359 of record DLOO01000065.1, read on the forward strand.
ATGACGGCATTGTGCGTAAATATTGTTATGACAGAGAATCAAAAGGAAAAATTGCATACAGGGAAAAGGTCGAACAGTATTCTTGTTCAGGGCTCGATTCTTGCGGCAGCTTCCCTGATTGTTCGTATTATTGGGCTGCTTTACCGGGTTCCGCTTACGCGAATTCTCGGCGATGAGGCAATGGGATATTACAGCACGGCGTTTGAATTTTACAATCTGGCGCTTTTGCTGTCGTCCTACAGTTTGCCGCTTGCGGTGTCCAAGCTGGTTTCCGCACGTGAAGTACGAAAGCAGTACCGGAATTCCCGGAAGGTCTTTTTGTTTGCGCTTGGTTTTGGCGCCATTGTAGGAAGCATTGCCACACTTGTTGTGTATTTCGGCGCCGACGCATACGGCAGACTGAACAAAACCGAGCTCGTAGCTATTCCGCTCCGGGTACTTGCTCCGACTATTCTGGTGTTTTCGGTCATGGGAGTTATCCGCGGATATTTCCAGGGTCATAATAATATGATTCCGACCGCAATTTCCCAGGTTATCGAGCAGATTGTAAATGCAGGCGTCAGTATCGGCGCCGCAATTTACATGATTAAGAAATACGCGAATGATCCGGCGGTTGATGCCTACGGCGCGGCAGGCGGAACTTGGGGTACCTTTTCGGGGGCATGTGCGGCAGCCATTTGTCTTGTGACCATTTATCTGATTCAGAGACCGTTGTTTGCTGCGCTGTGGAAGGCGGACGACGGAGAATACATCGAGAGCAATTCCCAAGTGATTAAGGCGTTGCTTGCAACCGTGATTCCGGTCGTAATCAGCCAGACGGTATATCAGTTGTCCGGGAATATCGACGTAACGGTATTTCACCGCATCCTGAGTGATAAAGGCTTTGATGCTTCCGTCCGAAGCCGGTGGTGGAGTATCTACGGCAACAAATACAAGCTTTTGTCAAATGTTCCGGTTGCGATTGCATCGGCTATGGGAACTGCCATTGTGCCGGGGCTGATTGCCGAGTATTCCAAAATGAACTTTGAAGGGGTGCGGCAGAAGGTTGCTTCCGCCGTCAAATTCAACATGCTGATTGCATTTCCGTGCGCCGTCGGCTTGTCGGTTCTTTCCGGTCCGATTCTGCGCCTTTTGTTTAACGACAGCGGAGAGCTCAGTGCGAAAATGCTCACCTATGGCGGTATCTGCGTTGTTTTCTTTGCATTATCGACGGTTACCAACGGCGTGCTGCAGGGAATTGACCGCTTGCATGTGCCGGTCGTTCATTCGATGATTGCGCTTGTACTGCATGTGATTCTGCTTGTCTGCTTACTGGAATTTACCGGTCTGGATGCCATGTCCTTGGTTGCGGCAAATGTCTTCTTTGCATTTGTGGTTTGTGTACTTAACTGGCGTTCCATTGGCATTTACCTTGATTACAGGCAGGAATTTGACCGGACCTTTTTCCGGCCGTTTGCTGCTTCTCTGATTATGGGAGCCGCCGCTTATGGTGTACACCGTCTTATCTGCGGTATTGCCGGCAATTCCATTGCAACATTCGCGGCTATTGCCGTGGCGGTGCCGGTTTATGTGGCGGCACTGATTCTCCTCAGAAGCATTACCGGGGAGGAGCTTCGCGCGATGCCGAAGGGAACCGCTATTTTGCGTTTGCTGCGAAAACTTCACATCCGTATCTAAACGCCCGGCTGTTGTTTGCTTGGCCTGATTAAAAATCGAAAATATGGGAATACTTCCGATGTCTGGAAATCCTGCTGCCAAAATGCTGCAGGACAGGCAGAAGGAGCAAACAATATGAAACGATTTTTAATCGAAGGGCTGTTGGCTGCCACTCTGGTGCTTGGATTTGGAAGCTATCTTACAAAGTCGGTTAATCAGGTAAAATCCGAGGTGAACCGTTGTACGAAGGACGCCGAAACACAGGTGGAGCAAATTCGTCAAACAATGGATTTGGCTTTGCAGATGGCGGAACAGCTTCTTCCGGACGCGGCAGAGGTCGGCGCTCCGGTTACTACAAGTAAGAGTACCCGCCTGCTGTCTGTTTTATATGACGAGAACGGAACTTATATGCGTGAAGTAGAGGAAACGATACCGATTTACCTCTCGGATCTGACCAGAGAGCAAATCAGCAGTTTCTTTGAAAATGTGTACTGTGATTATTTGGAAAATCGCGAAAGTACCACGGTGAAGAAAGCACAGCTGATTTCCTTCTCACCGGAAGTAATTGTTGTAAAAAAGTTTCTGGATTCCACAGACACAGGGTATTATGTCTGTGCGGAAAATCAATATGTGGTTGTCTATTATGCGGACAAAAGAACCGTCTATGATGCAACCGGGATTCCGGTAAAGAATTTGTCCGAAGCGGATCAGCAGAAGCTTGCGGAGGGCTTCTGCATCGAATCGGAGGAAGAGTTGTTTTCGCTTTTGGAATCTTATACAAGTTGATCCTATGATGTACGGAAGGGGAGGTGATTCGGTTGAAGGGACGCCATAAGCAATCCGGGGTTGTGGTAATCGGCGNNGGCGCCTCCGGGATGACGGCGGCCATTGCGGCAGCAAAGGGCGGCTGTTCGGTTATTTTGCTTGAGCAGAACAATAAGCTCGGTAAGAAAATCTACGCGACCGGTAACGGCAAATGCAACCTTACCAATCGGATTCGCCGTCCGCAGGATTACCGCGGGGAACAGCCTGCATTTGCGGAAGAGGTCTTGGCTAATGTCGGGGTGGACGATACGCTTCGGTATTTTGCGCAAATGGGACTGGTTACCAGGGAGCGAAACGGCTATGTTTACCCTCGCTCGGAGCAGGCGCAGAGTGTGGCCGCCCTGTTGGAATACGAGCTGCGGCGTTATCGGGTTACCGTGTATCTGTCAAGCCGTGTGAGCGCGCTCGAACGAACAAACGAGGGCTTTATCATTTCGGTTGAGCATGTTCCCGAGCCGGTAAAGAAACCCGGGAAAGTGCCGAGCGATAAAAGAGAACCTGAATTTTTCGAGGGCACAATCACCGCCGACGCCGTGATTTTGTCAACCGGCGGATTAGCCGGACAGAACATGGGAACCGGAGAGCTGGGGTATGCCTTCGGTGAACAATTCGGACATCGCCTGGTGCCGGCAAGGCCTGCTTTGGTACCGTTGGATTTGAAGGAGTGCTGTTTCAAAAAAGCCTCCGGCGTACGTCTCGATGCAGGCGTTACGTTACATGCCGGTGCGCATACATATCAGGAGAACGGAGAGGTAGTTCTTACGGATTACGGAATCAGCGGAATCCCGATTATGCAGCTGAGCCGTTTTGCGGAGGGAAAGTCCCGGATTGCCCTGAATTTTTTCCCGGAGATGACGCCGGAAGAGTTGGAACGGATGATTTCGGAACAATTATCTTCGGCATTTGCGGAAAGCCGAACCGCCGAGGAAGCGCTTTGCGGATTACTGCCGGACAGGTTGTTGTGGCTTCTTATGGAGGAGTGCGGAATCGCGAGAGGACTACCGGCCGGAAAAGTCGACGCTCGCCGGNNAATTTACCGCTTACCTTCTGCCCGCCGGTTGCAGAAGCTTGTCAGGCTATGCACCGCTATGGAGATTGAGGTTACGGGAAACAGGGGGTTTTCCAAAGCCCAGGTTACGGCGGGCGGTATTGCGGTTTCGGAGGTTTCGCCCGAAACCATGGAGTCCCGGCTTGTCCCGAACCTTTATATGACGGGGGAAATGCTTGACATCGACGGTACCTGCGGAGGGTATAATCTGCAATGGGCATGGTCGACCGGAATCGTTGCCGGACAGGCGGCTGCAGCGAAATTCGGCAGAAGGTAAGCGGTAAATTAAAGGATAGAGCAAGATGATATTATTGCAACAGGTGAAAATGCCGGTGAAACACACAAAGCAGGATTTGGCGCAGAAGGTGTGCAGGGCATTACATATTTCATCAAAGGAATTGGTCAATTTATATATTCGCAAACGTTCGCTGGACGCACGCAAAAAGGATGCGATTTTCTATTCCTATGTGGTTGCGGCAGAGGTTGCGAACGAAGAGAGTCTGCTTCGCAAACTTCCGAAGGACAAATTCGCCAGGGAGGAACGAAAGCGGTACCGCTGGAAGGTGACCGGAGAGCAGGAGTTACTTCATCGCCCGGTGATTATCGGAACCGGACCTGCGGGGCTTTTTTGCGGATACCATCTGGCTCTTGCCGGATTTCGTCCGCTTCTTTTGGAGCGCGGAAAGCCCGTTTGGGAACGCGTAAAGGATGTGGAGAATTTTTTTGCCGGCGGTAAACTGCAGCCCGAGTCCAATGTTCAGTTCGGGGAAGGCGGTGCCGGTACTTTTTCGGATGGGAAACTGAATACCCTGGTTAAGGATAAGGATGGGAAGGGCGCTTACATTATGGAACTTTTTGTCCGGATGGGAGCGCCGGAAGAAATCTGTTATATCAACAAGCCGCATATCGGGACAGACCGTTTGCGCGAGGTTGTCGCCAATCTGCGGAAGGAGATTCTTGCACTTGGCGGAGAATTCCGCTTTGAAAGCAGGATGACCGACGTGATGATACAGGACGGAAAAATCGTCGGTATCGAAGTCAACGGAGACGAGACGATTCCCTGTGAGACCCTGGTGCTTGCCATCGGTCACAGCGCGCGCGATACGTTTGAGCTGTTACGGAAGCGGCAGGTACCGATGGAGCAGAAGGCATTTGCCGTCGGCGTGCGAATCCAGCACAAGAGAGAATGGGTAAATCAGTGTCAGTATAAGGATTTTGCCGGGGATTTGCCGACAGCGGATTACAAACTGACCTATACCTGTAAGGATGGACGCGGTGTATACTCCTTCTGTATGTGTCCCGGCGGTTATGTGGTAAATGCATCCTCCGAGGAAGGACGTCTCTGCATCAACGGAATGAGTAATTACGACCGAATGGCAGAGAATTCAAACAGCGCGCTTGTCGTTACGCTTACGCCGGAGGAATACCGTACCGAAGAGACGTGTGCGGACCCGCTTGCGGGCATGTATTATCAGCGGAAGATGGAAGAGGCAGCTTATCAGGTAGGGAATGGGAAGGTTCCGACGCAGACCTATGCCGACTTCTGTAAAAATCGCAGGACAGAGCAGTTCGGGGAGATTCAGCCGTGCAATAAAGGAGAGGTAACCACAGCGAATCTGTGCGAATTCCTACCGGAAACGATGGTTCGGGATTTGCAGGAGGCAATGACGGACTTTGACCGGAAGATGCCGGGGTATGCCAATCCCGACGCGCTTCTTTCGGCAGTTGAGGCCAGAACCTCTTCGCCGGTGCGAATCGTGCGTGACGAAACGCTGCAGAGCGGCATTGCAGGTCTTTATCCCTGCGGAGAAGGCGCCGGATACGCGGGAGGCATTACTTCTGCGGCGATGGACGGATTGCGCGTATTTGAGGCGATTATAAGCAAATACAAGGCAAATTAGCAGGTTACAATCAAAATTACGATAAATGAGGGTTATTATGGACAGAAAAGAACGTATGCAAGATAAGAAGCGCATTGTAGTCAAAATCGGATCTTCCTCACTGACGCATGCGGAAACCGGAGAACTGAATCTGGAGAAGCTGGAGCGACTTGTCAGGGTGCTGACGGACTGGAGCAATCAGGGGAAGGATGTGGTACTGGTATCCTCCGGTGCGATTGCCGTGGGTCGTACTACGATGAAGATTCCCGGCAGACCGAAGGAAAAGTCCGTAAAGCAGGCTTGTGCCGCAATCGGGCAGACCCGCCTGATGATGGTATACCAGAGATTATTTGCCGAGTATAACAAGGTTCCGGCACAGATTCTCATGACGAAGCTTACCATGGTAAACGACGAGAACCGTCACAACGCGAGAGCAACCTTCGGCGAACTGTTGAAAATGGGTGTTATCCCGATTGTAAACGAAAACGATACGGTAGTTACCGACGAGATTGAGTTTGGGGATAACGATACTCTGTCTGCAATTGTTGCGGCACTGATTCAGGCGGATCTTCTGATTCTTCTGTCTGATATTGACGGACTTTATACCGATGATCCGAGAACCAGTCCGGATGCGGTTTTGGTTCCTGAGGTTGAGTATATCACCGAGGAACTCGAGGCAATGGCAAAGGGAGCCGGTTCGGACGTCGGCACCGGCGGTATGTCCACAAAGATTTCCGCAGCCAAGATTGCCAACGATGCAGGAACCGACATGGTAATTGCCAACGGGGACCGCATCGAAGACCTTCGCAGGATTCTTGCAGGGGAGCAGATCGGAACGATGTTCTGCGCGCACAAGAATGAAAATTTCCATATGATTGATTACCTGACGAAACGTTCGTAATCAGCATTTGTCTGTTGTACAGGATCGTCTTTTGACGAAATAATCCAAAATCGAGGAAAGAAAATGAATAACGATAAGATTGCTCGCATCAATGCCTTATATCATAAGTCGCAGGGCGTCGGACTGACTCCGGAGGAAAAGGAAGAGCAGACGGCGCTCAGAAAAGAATATATTGCGTCGATTCGCAAAAATCTGCGCGGAACGCTCAATAATATTTCGCTGGTAAACGAGGACGGAAGCATTACGGACCTCGGTGAAAAATACGGCAGAAAAGACGAACAGGAAAGAAAACAGTAACGACAAAAGAGGAAATTGAGAATGGATAAAGCAGAATTGCGTAAGCATATGCGGAAAGTACGCGGAAGCCTGACGGTTTCACGGATTCTTTATTACAGCAGTCGTATTCATGAGGCTTTGTTAAAAGAGCCGGTCTATCAGGAGGCAGATGTTATTCTTGCCTACATGTCCTTTGGATCGGAGGTGGATACGCGCTTTTTGATTGAACATGCGCTGGAGCACGGCAAAAAGGTTGCGATTCCGAAGTGCCGGGAAGACAGTCGGATGGATTTTTATTACATCACCGGAAGGGATCAGGTCGTTCCGGGGAAATACGGTATCATGGAGCCTGCGACAACGGAAATGGTCCGTCCGGATGACGGACAGAAATACCTGTGCCTGATGCCGGGAGTCGCTTTTAACGGGCGATGCAGCCGTCTGGGTTACGGCGGCGGTTATTATGACCGCTTTCTGTCGGCAAATCCTGAGGTTTCTCGGGTAATGCTTGCATACGAGCTGCAGAAAACCGATGAGGATTTCGGCGACGTGTACGATATTCCGGCAGATTTGATTTTTACGGAAGTGAATCGATATGTAAGAGAAGGCTCTGCATTTGAGGATGGGGAATAACGGCAGGAGGAATACCCGATGGGATTGGAAAAAACAGAAAATCGTTTTGCGGATTTGGCAGGATGTGTTCCGGTTCGGGAGCCGCAGCGGCAGTTTTATTTTATGGAGGAGATGAAAAAGCTTGTTGCCGAGCAGGAAAAAGAGCTTGGACGAAAGCTTACCATGCATGTGGCAACCTTTGGCTGTCAGATGAACGCGAAGGACTCCGAAAAGCTGTGCGGCATTTTGGAATATATCGGTTATCAGGAGACCGAATCGGAGGATGCGGATTTTGTTCTCTATAACACCTGTACGGTTCGGGAAAATGCCAATACGCGCGTGTATGGCCGCGTGGGATATCTCGGCGCCTGCAAAAAGAAAAAGCCATCGATGCGTATTGCGCTTTGCGGCTGTATGATGCAGGAAAGCCATGTGGTTGAAAAGATTCGGAAAAGTTACCGTTTTGTCGATATTATTTTCGGAACGCATAATATTTACCGGCTTGCGGAACTGATGTATGAGCGGGAGCAGACCGGCAAGACGGTGGTAAGTATCCTGCAGGAGGCAGAGCAGATTGTGGAGGATTTGCCTGCGGTACAAAAGTATGCATTTAAGGCCGGAGTGAATATTATGTACGGCTGCAATAACTTTTGCAGTTATTGTATCGTTCCGCATGTGCGGGGACGCGAGCGTTCCCGTGAGGTTTGTGAAATTGTTAAGGAATGTGCCGATTTGGCTGCGCACGGAGTAAAGGAAGTGATGCTTCTCGGTCAGAATGTGAATTCCTACGGTAAGAATCTTGAACATCCGGTATCTTTTGCAGAACTGCTGCGGGAGGTAGCCCGGGTGGAGGGACTGGAACGTATTCGCTTTATGACGCCGCACCCGAAGGATCTTTCGGATGAGCTGATTGCGGAAATTGCCGCAAATCCGAAGATTTGTAAGCATGTGCATTTGCCGCTTCAATCCGGAAGCACGGAGATTCTCAGGAAAATGAACCGCAGATATACAAAGGAGCAGTATCTTGATTTGGTGGCACGCATTCGGAAGGCAATTCCGGGTGTTGCCGTTACAACGGATATCATTGTCGGATTCCCCGGGGAGACCGAAGAGGATTTTGCAGAAACACTGGATGTGGTAGAAAAGGCGGAGTACATCAGCGCTTATACGTTTATTTATTCCAAGCGTACGGGAACTCCCGCCGCTGCAATGGACAATCAGGTGCCGGAGGAGGTTGCAAACGAACGCTTCCAGAGACTGTTAAAGGTAGTCGGCAGAGTGGCTTCCGCGCAGGCAGAGAAGGCAGCCGGAACAGTGGCAACGGTGCTTGTTGAGGAGAAAAATCCGGAAAGCGGACTTCTTACCGGTCGCATGGAGAACAACATGCTGGTACATTTCCCGGGAGAGGAAGCATTGATTGGTACATTGGTACCGGTTTGCCTGAAAGAATGCAAGGGATTTTATTATTTCGGAGAAATTGTTTGAAAATCAGGAAAAATTTGGAAAAAATCCAATATTTTTTGTAGAATTGGTATTGAGCACTTGACTTTTCTACAACTGTCCATTATAATCTAAATGTTGATTTTTCGCATTTTGAAAATTTAATATAGTTGGAGGTGCTCTTAATGTCCGAAGCAGGTAAGATTCTCATTGCTGTCATTATCACCGCCTTGGTTACCGCTACGATTGCAGCTGTTGTTGCTTGGAAGCTGGCAGTTGCAAATCGTATTAAGACTTACGAAAGTAAGGTTGGATCTGCAGAAGAACGCTCAAAGGCTATCCTTGAGGAGGCCGAGAAGCAGGCAATTAAAACGGCCGAGACTGCAAAGAAGGAAGCTCTTCTGGAAGCAAAGGAAGAAGCTCTTAAAACCAAGAATGATTTCGACAGAGAAATGAAGGAGCGCAGAACTGAGGTTCAGCGCTATGAGAAGCGTGTTACCACAAAGGAAGAAAACCTGGACAGAAAGATGGAAACCCTGGAAAAGAAAGAAGCTCGTATGAACCAGAAGGAGCAGGAACTGGATCGTAAGCTTGCAGAAGCAAATAATTATTGCGACCAGCAGGTGAAGGAGCTTGAAAGAATTTCCGGATTGACCTCCGATAAAGCAAAGGAATATCTGTTAGAAACTGTTAAAAATGATGTTAAGCATGAAACCGCAGTTATGATTCGTGAGCTTGAGAATGCCGCTAAGGAAGAGGCAGATAAGAAGGCAAAGGATCTTGTTATGACTGCAATTCAGCGCTGCGCGGCAGACCATGTGGCAGAAGCAACCATTTCTGTTGTACAGCTGCCGAATGATGAGATGAAGGGAAGAATTATCGGTCGTGAAGGCCGTAATATTCGTACCATTGAAACTTTGACCGGTATTGATCTGATTATTGACGATACCCCCGAAGCAGTCATCCTTTCCGGCTTTGACCCGATTCGCCGTGAGGTTGCAAGAATCGCTCTCGAGAAATTGATTGTGGATGGACGTATTCATCCGGCAAGAATTGAGGAGATGGTTGAAAAGGCCAGAAAAGAAGTGGATTCTATTATCCGCGAGGAAGGTGAAGCGGCGGTTCTTAAGACCGGTGTTCACGCACTGCATCCGGAATTGGTTCGCTTGCTTGGTAAGATGAAGTATCGTACCAGCTACGGACAGAATGCACTAAAGCATTCCATCGAGGTATCCCTGCTTTCCGGTTTGCTTGCCGGCGAGATGGGAGCAGACGTAAGACTTGCTAAGCGTGCCGGCCTTCTTCATGATATCGGTAAATCCATCGACCATGAAGTGGAAGGTACTCATGTACAGCTTGGCGTTGAATTATGTAAGAAGTATAAGGAGTCTCCGATTGTCATCAACGCAGTTGAGGCACATCATGGCGATGTGGAATTCCGTTCTTTGATTGCTTGTATTGTACAGGCAGCCGATACGATTTCCGCAGCTCGTCCGGGTGCAAGAAGAGAGACACTGGATACTTATACAAACAGATTAAAACAGTTAGAAGATATTGCAAACAGCTTTAGAGGAGTGGACAAATCTTTCGCAATTCAGGCAGGCCGTGAAGTACGTGTTATGGTTNNATTCCGGAACAGGTGTCCGATGACGATATGGTACTTATGGCTCGTGAGCTTTCAAAGAAGATTGAAGCTGAGCTTGAATACCCCGGTCAGATTAAGGTTAATATGATTCGGGAGTCCAGAGTGGCAGATTACGCAAAGTAAAAAATGATAAGGAGTAGAATGAAAAATTCTGCTCCTTTTTGTTTTTATTTCATAGGATATTCCTTTGAATTTCCTATGGAATAAAATCGCTCCGCTATGGGTGTGCATTAGGTTCGGAACAGAGAAGAAAATTTCTTTTGAAAAACACTTGCTATTTTTCTTTACATATATTAGAATTGCATAGGATTGTATACACGTCTACAATGAAAGCGCAAAGACAAGAAGAAAAGATTAATCAGGAGGATGATTATGGCTCTCACGTTATCAAACAAGGGACTGGCGGTTAAACCGTCTTCTACGTTGGCTATTACGGCAAAGGCGAAGGAACTTAAGGCAGAAGGAAAGGATGTTGTCGGCTTCGGCGCCGGCGAACCGGATTTTAATACACCCGAGAATATCTGCAAAGCTGCCACTCAGGCGATTGAAACGGGCTTTACAAAATATACGGCGGCTGCAGGTACTCCCGAGCTTCGGAAGGCTGTCAGCGAGAAGTTTGCAAGAGTAAACGGACTTCGGTACGCACCGGAACAGTGTGTTATCAGTAATGGCGGAAAGCATGCGCTTACAAACATTTTCCAGGCAATTCTGAATCCCGGTGACGAGGTGATTATTCCGGCGCCGTTCTGGCTCAGCTATCCGGAAATCGTTAAGCTTGCAGACGGCGTTCCGGTAATCGTTCGCTGTACCGCAGAGCAGGGATACAAGATTACTCCCGAGCAGCTTGCTGCGGCATGCAATGAAAAGACCAAAGCATTTGTCCTTAACAGCCCCAGTAACCCGACCGGTATGGTTTACAGCAGGGAAGAGCTGGAGGCATTGGCAAGGGTTATCGTTGAGAAGGATATCTTTGTTGTATCCGATGAAATTTATGAGTATCTTGCCTATGACGGTATCGAGGTTGTCAGCATCGGTTCCCTTGGTGAGGACATTCTTGCGCATACCATTACCTGTAACGGTATGGCAAAGGGATATGCAATGACCGGTTGGAGAGTCGGTTATACCGGCGCGCCTCTTGCAGTTGCAAAGGTTATGAGCAGCATTCAGAGCCATCAGACCAGCAATCCAAACTCCATTGCACAGGCAGCTTCCCTGGAGGCGCTCAACGGTTCTCAGGAGTCCGTTGGTGTTATGAAGGAAGAATTTGACAAGAGAAGAAAGTACATGTTCGAGCGCATTTCTGCAATGCCTTATGTAAAGACCTTACTTCCGAAGGGGGCTTTCTATGTATTTGTTGATGTATCCGAAGTGCTTGGTAAGAATCATAAGGGTACGGAGATTTCCGATGTCAGCGTACTTGCTAAGATTTTGATTGAAGAATACCTGACCGCAGTAGTTCCTTGTGCGGATTTCGGTTTTGCAGATCACGTTCGTCTTTCCTACGCAATCAGCATGGAACAGATAGAAAAGGGACTCAATCGTATCGAGGAGTTTCTGAAGAACTTACAGTAATGATAAGTATGATACCGGCGATCGAAAACGATTGCCGGTCTTCCTATTGGGAGTTTTTTATTCAGGCGAGGAGGTTTTTATGAAGAAGATAGGATTTATCGGTGCAGGAAATATGGGATTTCCGGAGATTCAAGGTGCGGTTTCCCTGCTTGGATGTAATCAGGTAACATTTTTTGAGGCAAATGCATCCAGAAGAGAGTATGTTGCCCGGGAACTTGGTATTACACCGGCAGCATCCAATCAGGAGCTGGTTGCAGGGTGTGAGTATGTTGTACTTGTTGTAAAGCCGCAGATTGCGCCTCTTGTCTATCCCGATTTGAAGGCTGCTCTTCATAAGGAGTCGAAAGTGATTACCTCGATGGCAGGCATTTCCACTGAAACCATCCTGCGGGAGCTGCCGTTCCGGGTTCCTGTGATTCGCTGGATGCCGAATACGCCGGCGATGGTCGGCGAAGGCATGACCTCGATGAGTCTGAATGGTGTTGCGGAGGATTCGGAAGAGGCGAAGTTTGCGAAGTCTCTTTGTGAAGCATTCGGACGTTGTGTAATGATTCCGGAGAGTCTGATGAGCGCTGCATGTTGTGCAAACGGCAGCTCGCCCGCTTATGTGTACATGATGATTGAAGCCATGGCAGACAGCGTAGTTAAATACGGAATTCCCCGTGCAACCGCTTATCAGCTGGTGGCACAGACCGTTCTCGGTTCTGCGAAAATGGTGCTTGAGACCGGTATGCATCCCGGTGTTTTGAAGGACAATGTGTGCAGCCCCGGCGGAACCACCATTGCTGCGGTGGAGGCTCTTGAGGCAAACGGATTCCGCAATGCATTATTTGCCGCAACCGACGCATGCTATCAGAGAAGTGAAGAACTTGCGAAGAAGAACTGAGAGCACTCCGCGGAATGCGGCAAGAGAATATCAGGAAAACAGGGGTAAATATGGAAGTATATAAGCGTATAAAACGAGAATTGAAATATAAGGGCGTAATCGTTGAAATGTGTCAGGATACTATGCAGTTTCCGGATGGTTCCCTGCATAATTGGGATTTTATCAGTCATCCGGGCGGAGCCTGTTCTGTAGCAGTTTTGCCGGACGGGAAGATTCTGATGATTCGTCAGTACCGCAACGCTCTGGAACGCGAAACCTTGGAGCTTCCGGCAGGCGGAAAGGCTCGGGGCGAAGATCCGCAGGTGTGTGCACTCCGGGAATTGGAGGAAGAAACCGGATATCAGGCAGGACATTGTGAAATGCTTACCACACTTTGTTCCAATACTGCACTGATGAACGAGCAGATAGGGGTTTATCTTTGTACGGATTTGATTCCTGCCCGGCAGCATTTGGATGACGGGGAATACCTGAATGTGGAAACGTATGAGCTTGACGAGCTCCTTTCCATGATTTTTGAAGGGAAATTGCAGGATGCCAAAACGGTAGCCGGTATCCTTGCTTACAAAGCAAAATATCATAGTAAGTAGTCTATTTGTCCCACTTCCGCATAGGATAAACAGAGGTTTTTCTGATGGGAGGGGCAAATATGAGAAGATTCATGTATTTACGAAAAGAACCTGTGCTGTTTGCATTGGTTCTTTTTTGTTTTGGGTTAACCGCCGGCGCTTTGGCCGGAAGAATATATTTGATAACGGCGAGGGAGGAAGGGGTAAGCTTCATTCTGTCCCGCCTGCAGGGCGTCCTGATGACAAAACCGAATTACCGGAAACTGTTGAAGGAATGCTTTTGCAGAGATTTATTAACCGCGGGTTCTGTTTTGTTTTTCTCGACCTGCATGTTCGGGAATTGGTATTTTATCTTTCGGATCGGAAAGCGGGGATTTTTGCTTGGGGTTTTGTTTGGGGAACTGGTCGGGTGCTTTGGCAAAAAGGGAATGCTTGTGGGACTTGCTTATCTGTTTCCTGCCTGGTGTCTGTATCTGCCGGTATATGTCATAATTTATCAGGTGGCATATTCCCTGTGGTACGGATTTTTTCGTACCGGCAAGGAACCTTCGGTGCTTCGCAGTTTTCTGGCATTTCGCCGAAGAATGGAAATCGGAGCAGGGCTGCTGGTTCTGGCAGGCATATTGGAAGCAACCGTTGGCTGCTGGGTGCTGCGCTTCGCAATTCGCAGTTTGTTCAAAGGTGGATTATAGGAATAATTTGCATACATTTGATTACAATGTAGTAATACTTTGGCAGGTAACCCTATGAAATTATCAGGTACAAAAATAACCATACGAACGCTCGCTGTTATCGCGGCAATTCTGTTTCTTATGCCGCTTTTCGGTGCATTTTCCAAAACTCCCGATGCCCTGCCGACAGGAACGGTGATGGCGTCTAAGAGTCTGCCCGATATGCAGAGCAAATCCTATGTTTTAATGGACGAGGCGTCCGGTCAGATTCTTTCCGAAGCGTCTCCGGAAACGGAGCTGGCTCCCGCCAGCATTACAAAAATCATGACCCTGCTTCTGTGTATGGATGCGCTGAAACGCGGTCAGATTACCTACGAGACCATGGTTCCCGTAAGCGAACATGCGGCCTCTATGGGCGGTTCACAGGTATATCTGGAACCGGGAGAAGAATTGTCCGTACATGATATGTTCAAATGCATCTGTATTGCCAGTGCCAACGATGCGTCTGTTGCAATGGCGGAGCTGGTTGCCGGAAGCGAGGAAGCCTTTGTCGGACAAATGAATGCGCGTGCGAAGGAACTCGGCATGAATCACACGCATTTTGTGAATTGCTACGGGCTTGACACGGAGGGACATTACAGCTGTGCAAAGGATGTTGCGATTATGTCACGGGAGCTTTTACATAATCATCCGGAGATTGCGGAATTTACGACGACCTGGATGGATACGATAACGCATAAAACCAAAAAGGGAGATACGGTATTTGGTCTGTCCAATACCAATAAACTGATCCGAACCTATAAAGGAATTACGGGTCTGAAGACCGGTTCTACGGGAAATGCCTTATATTGCCTGAGCGCAAGTGCAACCAGAGATTCCGTACATCTGATTGCAGTGATTATGGGGGCGCCGACGACCAAAATTCGGTTTGCGGAGGCGGCAAAGCTGCTGGATTATGGATTTGCAAATTACTACTGGTACCGGGATGAAGACAATCAGACAATAGAGGTAAAGGTGGCGTCTTCGATGAAAACGAGCTTTTCGGCAGAGGCGGAGCCGGAATTTGGATTCCTGCTTCCGGTGGGGGTGAAGGCAGAGAATGTAGAAGTAAAGACGGCCGCGAAAAAGAATCTTTCGGCTCCAATCAAATGCGGGGATTGTGTCGGTGTGATTACCTATAATGTTGACGGAAAAGAGATGGGGCAGAGGAATATTTATGCCGTTGAGGATGTACCGAAAGCACGATACGGCGATTATCTGAGGAGACTCCTGCGGTTCTTTTTGTAATTTGACAAACTACAGGGGATACACTATAATAATAGTGTTTGGAGGGGGCAATGCATGATTTACATTGGCATATGTATTGGAATTGCAGTTCTTTTTTTTCTGTATTGTTATTGGGAGAACCATCGCCCGGAAGTGAAACAGGTCAGTATTACGCTGCCGGGACAGTGGAACACCGGAAAAGGTAACTTCTGTGCGGTAATTGCGGGAGATTTGCACAATAACCAATATGGGAAAAATAACGAAAAGCTGGTTAATGCCATTAAGAGCTGTCATCCCGATGCGATACTGATTCCCGGAGATTTGAATGTAAATGCACGGACAGATAACCATGTTGCTCTCGATTTTCTGAAACAGATATCCGCCATGGACATTCCGGTGATTATGTCATACGGAAACCATGAGAGTAAATTTTTGCGCGACAATGCGGCTGCGTTCGGGGAGTATATGGATACCCTGAAGAGGATGAACATAACCGTACTGGATAACGGGTTTGTTGATTTGCCGTGCGGCATCCGAATCTGGGGTCTGACATTTCCCCTAGATTGCTACCGCAAATTCGGCAGGGAGAAGCATCTGACCCGCGGGGATATGGAAGCCGTTCTTGGGACATGTGATAAGAAACCGGGGATTTTGCTTGCGCACAATCCTGCGGATTTTAAGGCATGTGCCGAATGGGGAGCAGACTTTGTTGTGTCCGGGCATATGCATGGCGGAATTGTCCGACTTCCCCGGCTCGGAGGCGTGATTTCGCCGCAATGGGTATTTTTCCCTAAGTATGATGCGGGGCTTTTTGAAGAGTACGGAGCGAAACTCTATGTAACCCGGGGACTTGGAACGCACACCTTGCCTGTGCGGGTTTTTAACCGGCCGGAGCTTACGAAACTGACATTTCTGACGGAGGATAACGATGGAAATACCGGTAAAGCTGGAAGCGTATGAAGGCCCGCTGGACCTGCTGCTTCACTTGATTGAGAAAAATAAAGTGAATATTTACGATATTCCGATCGCATTGATTACCGAGCAGTATATGGAGTATTTGAAGGCTATGCAGGAGAATCATATGGACAATATGAGCGAGTTTCTGGTTATGGCCGCGACGCTGCTGCGTATCAAATCTGCCATGCTCCTGCCGGTGGAAGCGGATGAGAATGAAGAGGAGCTTGACCCCCGTCAGGAACTGGTGCAGAAGCTTTTGGAGTATAAGATGTACAAGTATGTATCGATTGAGCTGAAAGACCGCCAGCTTGACGCAGGAAAGCATTTGTACAAAAAAGAAACGATTCCGTCGGAGGTTGCTGCATTTAGAGAAGATGTGAAAGCCGAGGATTTGATTGGCAGCACGACGCTTGTTCAGCTAAATGCAGTTTTTGAGGAGATTCTGAAGCGTCAGGAGAATAAAATCGACCCGATTCGCAGCAAGTTCGGCAGGATTGAAAAGGAAGAGGTCAATTTCAAGGAAAAGGTTCGTTCGATTCAGGAATACGGCATTTCACATCGCAGGTGCAAATTCCGCGGACTTCTCGAAAAGGCGGGCAATAAGCTGGAGGTAATTGTTACGTTCCTCGGCATCCTGGAATTGATTCGGATGGGACGAGTTGTCATTTCGCAAAATGAGCTTTTCGAGGATTTTGATATTGAGTTCCTGGCAGACGATGTTGTTCCGATTGAACAGTATCTGTAACAACGTATATGGGTGATACGGCGAAGAAACGAGGGGCATATGATAGAAGATAAGGCAAAGAAAAAAGCGGCGTTGGAGGCGGTTCTGTTTGCTATGGGGGATGCGGTAGAAACGGATCGGATGGCTGCGGCAATCGAACTTGAGGTTGAAGAAACGGATGCGCTGCTGAAGGAACTGATGGAAGAATATAAGGCGGCGGGACGAGGCATTCTGATCGTTGCGCTCGGCGACAAATATCAGATGTGCACAAACAGCGAACAATATGAGACACTGATTCGGCTCTGTCATGTTCCGAAGAAGCATGTGCTTACCGATGTCCTTTTGGAGACACTTTCCATTATCGCATATAAGCAGCCGGTGACCCGCATGGATATTGAGGCTATACGCGGTGTAAAGTGTGATTTTGCAATTAACAAATTGATGGAATATCATCTGATTTGTGAATTGGGGCGAATGGATGCTCCGGGGCGGCCGATACTGTTCGGTACGACCGACGATTTCCTGCGAAGCTTTGGGGTAAGCTCGTTGGAGGAACTGCCGGTGATTCAGGCAGAAAAAATGGAAGAGTTTCGCCATGAGGCGGAAGAAGAAACAGAGGTTCCCGTATAAACGGACGGGCTTCTCCTTAAGGTTGGCTTAAGGGGAAGTCCGCCGGAAACGAAAACCTCTTCTTTTTTTGATTTCCCTGCATAGATAAATAGAGATAACGGCGGAAATGAAATAGCCATGAAAGATAGAAAATTAAGAGGGAAGGTTATTGCGGGATTGCTTCTTTTGCTTGGACTGTGCGCATGGGGGTGGAACCGGTCATTTCCGGAGACTGTACCGGAGGAGGCCGGCCCTTTGTGGATAAATCCCGGAACAGAGGTGCTTCGGAACGGAGAAGAGACGGCGTTTACCGAACGGCTGCAGGCGCAGTCGGCCTGCATTATGGATGCGGATAATTTTCGTGTTTTATATGGGAAAGAGGAACAGACCGAACGGAAAATGGCGAGTACGACAAAGATTATGACCTGCATTTTGGCACTTGAACTCGGAAATCTGTCGGATGTTGTTACCGTTTCCGCACATGCTGCCGGTATGCCGGATGTACAGTTAAATATCCGTGCGGGAGAACAGTACCGAATGGAGGATTTGCTATACTCTATGATGCTGGAAAGTCATAACGATTCTGCGGTTGCCATTGCCGAACACATTGGGGGAACGGAGAAGGATTTTTGCATCCTGATGACAAAAAAAGCAAAAGACCTGGGAGCAATGCATACAAATTTTGAAACAGCGAATGGGTTAGACGGGGAAAATCATTATACTACCGCCGTGGATTTGGCTCGAATTGCGTCCTATGCGGTCAAAAATCCGGATTTTCTGAAGATTGTCGGAACCGAAACGAGGCAGATTACCGAGGTGAACGGAAAGCGAAGCTTTTTTCTGAAAAATATTGACCGGTACCTGTATATGGATGGGGATGCCCTTGGGATAAAGACCGGGTTTACGGGCGGAGCCGGTTACTGTTTTGTCGGAGCAACGAAGTATAAAGACACGATATTGATTTCGGTTGTCCTCGGCAGCGGATGGCCGCCGCATAAGAACTATAAATGGCAGGACACGAAGGCGCTTGTAAATTTTGTCAGGAAAAACTATGATATGCAGGAGTATGTGATAGAACAAAAAGAACTGGGAAGCCTCCGGGTACAAAACGGGACAAAGCAGTTTGTGAAAATAACAACCGAGGGGGACGTTCCTCTGCGTATGCTTGCTGCGAAAGAGGAGATTGCTGTTCGATATCAGGTGCCGAAGGTTCTGACGGCGCCGGTAAAAAGCGGTGCTGTTATCGGGTATGCCGAGGTTCTTATTGACCGGCGTACATTGATGACGATTCCCGTAATCTCACGAGAGGACATCGAAGAGTACGAGTTTTCGCAGGATATTTCCCGCTTACTCTGTAAATTTTGCCCGTAATCCGGATGCTTTCCGGTTTTTGAGAATGCAAAATATGCGAAAAACAGACCGAACCTCTTTTCTTTTTTTTTATTTTGTGATATGATATCATGTACGTTTACGAAAGGATGGACTTCGTATGTTTCCCTTAACCAGAGAGTATATCAGAAATTTGGCCGTCAGTGAAAATGTCTATGCCGATGGATTTGCATATTATAAAAACGGGCGTGTTACGCATGCCGAGGTTTCCCGCGATCAAAGGGTTTTCCGGTTTGATGTTAAAGGAAATTTTACCTATAAGGCTTCGGTAATTTTAAGCGACGATAATGTGGAGTTTAATTGTAACTGCTCCTCGCATGTGAAGCATTCCGGGGCATGCAAGCATGTTGTGGCAGCCCTTCTTTTTTTGATGCATTTTTTGAACAAAAACGGCCGAAGAGAGGCGTTAAGCAGCGAAGAGTACCGCTCCGTACAGATTCTTGATTATTATGCTGATTTGGAGACATCCCTGTCTCAGACGGATATCTGTCACTTGTCGCTTTCTTTTTATTATCAGGGCATCCTGAGAAAGCCGGAGGATGCGGTTCGTATGCGCATGACGATCGGAAATCAGAAGCTCTACAAGGTGCAGAGCATACGTAAGCTGCTGGAATGCATAAACTCCGGCCAGAATATGTCCTTTGGACGTGATTTTTCGTATCGCGTCGGAATTACGGAATTTGACCGTACCGGGGAAGCGATTCTTTCGTATTTTTCGGAGCTTTTGGAGATGGAGAATCGCTATGATCTGGGCGGTGAGCGCTCGGTATTTCAGAAAAATGAAATGATTCTTTCCAAGCGGAGATTCCAGGAGGTTCTGCATCGCCTTGGAAGAGATTCCTTTACGTTAATCGCCGGGGAACGTGTATATGAGGGTGTGACCTTTGTGAAGGGCAATCCGTTTATCTCGTATGATATTGACGTTCTTGATGAATATATCTCTATGTCGTACAGTGAGCATGGGCGTGTCGTTCCGCTGAGCGCTTCCGGTGACTTAATCTTTTATAATCGTATTATTTATGAGCCGGACCATCTGTTTACACGAAATTATCTGCCGATTTGCAACAGCCTGGGAAAGGACAACCAGCCGATTGTATTTCGCGGGGAACATGCGACCCGTTTCCTTGAGGAGGTGCTTCCGCGCCTGGCATCGCAGATGAACCTACAGATTCCCGACAGCTTGCAGGAGCGTTATGTTTCCCATCCGTTGGAGGCAAAACTGTATCTGGAATATGTATATGGTAATGTGCAGGCTGTGTTAAAATACCGTTACGGCGAGTATTCCTTTAATAACTTTGAAACTCCGGCTACGCGAGGCGTCATTTTGCTGCGTGACCGTGAAAAAGAGCAAAGCATTGTGAATACATTAGTCCATATTGGTTTTGAGCCGCACCCGGGCTATTACCTGCTTCGTGACGATGAGGCGGTATTTGATTTGATTACCGGCGGCAATAAGGAACTGGAAGAGAGTGTAACGATTTACTATTCCGACAGCTTTAAGCAGATTCAGGTAAGAAAGAGCCATAAGGTATCCTACGGGATCCGTAAAGGCTCGGGCGAGGATTTCCTTACTTTGGAGATTTCCTATGAGGATGTACCGAAGGAAGAGCTTCGTGATATCCTGCAGTCCATCCAGCTTAAGAAGAAGTTTTACCGCCTGAAGGACGGCAACTTCCTTTTACTTGATTCGGAAGAGAATACCGGTGTTCTTGATCTGATCCAGTCACTGGACGGTTCGATCCGTACGATGAAGGAAAATACGATATCCATTCATTCCTCGCAGATTTCTTATCTGGAGGAGATTCTTCGTACGAACGGCGCTGAATTCAAGATGGACAGTTCCCTTTTCCGTCTTCTTAAGGAATTGCGCAATCCGGAAGAACTGCCTTGCCCGGATGGTATTGAGGCCGAGGTACGACCGTATCAGATGACCGGTTATCGTTGGATGAAGAACCTTCAGAAGCATAAGCTTGGCGGTATTCTGGCAGATGACATGGGTCTCGGAAAGACGCTTCAGGCGATTATGTACCTGAATTCCATAAACGGGTCGGAAAAGCCCTCGCTTGTTGTTTGCCCGTCCTCCCTTATGTACAACTGGAAGGACGAACTCGAGAATTTTGCGCCGGGACTTAAGAGCAGGATTATCTGCGGTACCCCGGAGGAGCGAAGAGAGCTGATTCGTATGGGAGAAAATGAGGTGTGGATTACCTCGTACCCGTTATTACGCAGAGATTTGAGTCTCTATACGCATTTGGCATTCAATGCAGTGATTATTGATGAAGCGCAGAATATCAAAAATCCGACGTCTATGAACGCAATAAGCGTAAAGAAACTGGTTGCAGACAGCAGATTCGCACTGACAGGTACTCCGATTGAAAATTCCCTGACGGAGCTTTGGTCCATCTTTGACTTCCTGATGCCGGGATATCTGTTCGGACACGGCAAATTTGCGAAGTTCTTTGAGAAGCCGATTCACGACCGGCGGCAAGACCGTTTGAACATGTTAAATGCCCGCATTCAGCCGTTTATTCTGTGCCGAATGAAGAAGGATGTGCTGAGGGAATTGCCGGATAAGGTAGAAGAGAAATATTTGGTTGATCTTTCGGAGGAACAGAAAAAGCTATACGCGGCATACCTTGAACATTACAAGGGCGAATTGCTTTCGGACGATGACTTTGGACAGAACCGGATTCAGATTCTGAGCGCATTGATGCGTTTGCGTCAGATTTGCTGCCATCCGAGGACCTTTATGGAGAATTACGAGGGTGGAAGTTCTAAATTGGAGCTGCTGGAGCAGCTGGTTCAAAATGCAGTCGAAAACGGACATCGCGTGTTGATTTTTTCGCAGTTTACATCGATGCTTGCAATTATCCGTGACTTGTTGGATCGGATGGGGATTCCCTATTTTTCCCTTGAGGGTGCAACGAAGATTAGTGAGCGAATGCAGAGTGTAAAGGAGTTTAATGACGGAGAACGAACGGTTTTTCTGATTTCTCTAAAGGCAGGCGGTACCGGATTGAATCTGATCGGTGCGGATATGGTGATTCATGTAGATCCCTGGTGGAATCCGGCGGTGGAAGACCAGGCAACCGACCGTGCCTACCGTATCGGACAGACAAAGAATGTGCATGTCATTCGGTTGTTGTCCCGCGGCACAATTGAGGAGAAGATTTATCGTCTCCAGCAAAAAAAACAAAAGCTTGCGGATTCGGTTATCTCGCAGCAAATGGATTTCCTCGGTTCGCTTACCAAAGAAGAACTGGCAGATATTTTTTCCTGAATTGATAACAGCATTAAAAAAGCGTACTCTTTGCCATATCCCTTCGCGGGGAGAATCACAAGGAGTACGCTTTTTTGTTTTCTTAAGGATTAGTCATCCAGGTATTTGTTGTAGTACTTTCTGACAATCGTATCCAGGAAGGTCTCGTCCAAACGCCCGAAGTTCTCACATAACAAACGCTTAATTCCTTCAATCTTGGCGTTAAAGTTCTCGTCTGCAGTAGCGCCGGCAGTTTCATATGCACGAACCGATACAGAAGTGACGTTCATCATCATCCAGCTGTTGAACAGCCTGGTAAGCTGAGCACCGGTCATGGAAACGATAAAGGAGGTATCCCTGACATCGGAAGCGGTAATGTTTCGCTTGACATCAGCCGGAATCCTACCCTTGAATACCTGCTCAACCTCATTGGCACTGGTAACTCGCATATGAGATTCGGCAATCGGTGCACCGGTTAAATCCTTGCCGTTCTTGCCCTTTTTATACTTGCTGTAATCAGAAACCGTACGAGGCTTATAGAAGGAAAATTCTTCTTCGTTGGTGGTGTTGGGGGTATAGTCAGGAACAAATCCTGCATAATTATCCAATTCCTCCGTATCCTCAAATACAATTTTCTGACCATTGGCCAGTTCTTTTACAAGATTAGCCTGACGAGAAGCCTCCTTACGTTCTTCCGCAAGAATCCGAGTCTGCTCTTCGCGGCGTGCAGCAACCTGCTGACGGAACGCAAGCAGGGCTTCGGTATTGGGATCGATTTCTGTCTCAGATTCTCCGCTCATAGAGTAGTCCGGAACAAATCCCTTCGGGCCGTCATCCAAATCATCTGCATACTTGGAAGCATCGAACTTGTGAGGTGCAGAGGAACTGCGGTTGCCGGAAAGAGAAGGATCAACGACTGCTTCAATAATTTCTTCTTCGGCAGGAACCTTAATCTTTCTTTCAAACGGTTCCACCGGTTCAGCAGCTTCTTCCACAGGACGTGCTTCCTGTTCTGCGGCGGAATTCGGATAAACCTCTTCGATGATAGGAGAGGCTTCCTCCATCTTCTGTGCCTTGGAAAGGGAAGCCATCTTGAAATTGGAAAGGAATGCGGAGAAAGCATCCTCGTCTTCCTCATCATCTTCTTCGGTAATTGTTTCCGTTGCATTGGCAGCCTCGGCAAAAAGACTGCTCATGTTATCGTCTTCTTCGGCGTCGGCCTCAGGCGTAATCGGTTCTACCTCAACCTCAGGTTTGGCATATTCTATTGTTTCTTCGTAAGGAGCATCAATAATCGAAGAGTCATCGAAATCCATCTCTTCAATACGTTCTACCTCAACAAAAATAGGAGCGGACGAAACCACCGGTTCTTCAGGCTCGGGCTCCGCATCCGATTCGGCAGCAACCTCTTCTTCGATGATAACCGGTTCGGGTTCCGGCTCGGGTACGGGCTCCGGTTCAGGTTCAGGCTCCGGTTCAGGTTCAGGTTCAGGTTCGGGTGCAGGTTCGGGTTCCGGTTCGGGTGCAGGCACAGNNCAGGCACAGGCTCCGGTTCGGGCTCGGAATTCAATAGGGCTTCAAAGCTTGTTTCCTCTGTCGGCATTTCCATGGTATGCAAAGAGGATTCCAACGGGGCTTCAGGAGAAGCCTCAAGAGGAGATTCAATGGAATTCTCAAACGCTGCCATCTGTTCTTCCAGTGTCGGCTCATGTACGACAGGGACTTCCGGAACAACTTCTCTTTTCTTGGGAACAGGTCTGGCAGCCGGCACGGTCTTGTGTGAATCGTCGTAACCGGACAACAGGGCAAGGTTAACACCCGAAGGAGCTTCCCTCTTAGGGATGGAATTCTTCAAACGATTAAAGAAAGAGCCTTTTTGTTTTTCTTCTTTTTGTTTTTCCTCTTTCTTAGGCTTTTCCGGTTCCTTGACCGGCTCGGGCTTGGATTCCCGTACGGGTTCCGGTTTGTTCGGTTTTTCTTCAACAACCGGGGCGGAAGCTTCGGAAGCCTCAGAAGCAGGTTCTTCGGAAGTTTCCGAGGCAGTTGCTTCGGAAATCTCAGAAGCAGTTGCTTCATTATTTACAGGAGCAGCTGCGGCGTCCGTATTCTCGGAAGACGGTGTTTCAAGAGCCTGCTGTTTCTTTGCTGCCATCATATACATACGCAATAATTTGATGGCCTGCATCGAATTGGTCTTATTAACATAAATCTTATAGGTATCCTCACGAAAAGAATACTCATAAGTACCTTCAACGCCCTGCTCACGCATATAATCAATAAATGCCTGTGCGGCGGATTCCTGCTGAAGTGAAAATACGGAAACCATATTTTCTGAAATCGGCTTTGTTAATGCAACATTGCAGTTGGGACAGGTTGTTGCATCAGCCGGATATTCTGTTTTACAAATTGGACAAACTGACATAATATCTCCCTCCGTTAATACAACCAATTATATACAAAAAGCGAAAGAATTTCAATCATATTTTCGTCGATTTTACAAAAATATGAAGAAAAAATGAACATTTTTTTAATAAAATCACAAAGAATTGTAAAATTCCTCGGCATATTCGGTTGCAGCTTCCTCGCTAAGCCCCGAAAAATTGTTTAATATTTCCTGCGTAATCCAATTTAAGCGGAGCAAATCCAACTCTTCGGGGGAGATAGTTTCCGCCTCTTCCGGCATTTTTTCCAAGCGGCAGTTTTCGGCAAGCCATTGGGAAATCTGTACCTTCCGGTCACTTTCTTCAATCGCATTTTGGCTGTAAGTCTTGTATTGTTTCCAGGTGTAGATTCCGACAACAAACAAAATTAAGAAGAAAACAAGAAGTATGCCAAGAGAAAATAATCCCTGAAAGTGCTTGAAAACCCCGAAAATATTAAGAACCGTGTATAGTGTTCCGAAAAATCCGAATCCAATCAGCATAATGGCGGAACCGTAGGAGTCTTCTGCTTTTTTGCCCATGGATTCGTAGGTCCCGCCCTGAGAACGGAGCAGGGCGCCGGTGATTTCCTCAATGGAGGCTTCCTCCTCTGCGGAAAGCTCTGTCTCTTCGCTGTTATTGATAACCGTTTCCGGCGTCCGGGACGAAATGTTTTCCATGTGATGCGTTTGCAGTTCCTTCTGCAGCTGTTTGGGGAGAGCGGAGTGCAGTATGTCAAATGCCTCTTCCTCCTCCCTGATTTCCGAACCCAGCTCGCCGCTCAGTTCCATCAGTACAAAGGCGCTCCATGCGGAACGAATTTTGGGTTCCGTTTTAGGCAGGGCGGAAAATGTGATTGCGTCCTGAAATACTTCAGAAGAAACGGGAAGCTTTGAATATTCCAGGTATTGTTTGAATTTTTCTGCAACAGCAGGATTCTTTACCTGAAGCAGTGTGACATAATCGGGGTTTGTCAGGCGCTCAACCAGAGCAACGTGACAGTCGGAACATTCCGTAATTCCTTCTTGGTATTCCATTTTACATTTCGGACAAAATCCCATGTGAAATCCTCCTGTAACTGATGAATTTATTTTTGTGCTTTCGGAACGGATGTATTTTCCATACGAAATTTATTTTAATTCACGAAAGACAGAAATACAAGATTTTTTGCTTTTTTTTCTCATCTATGCTATGATATAAAAGATAACCTTTTTTACTATGCTTACAGGAGGCTATATGAGAAAACTTGCTCTTTCGGAGGATATCCTTTTTCAGGTGGAAAAGCCTGCCAGATATATTGGCGGAGAAATTAATACGGTGATGAAAAATCCGGAGGATATCGATATCCGGTTCTGTATGTGTTTCCCTGATGTTTATGAGGTGGGAATGTCGCATCTGGGAATACAGATATTATACGATATGTTTAATCGACGCGGGGATACCTGGTGTGAGCGCGTGTATTCGCCGTGGATTGATTTGGACAAGATTATGCGGGAGCAGAAGATTCCGCTTTTTGCACTGGAATCCCAGGAACCGATTAAGAATTTTGACTTTTTGGGAATTACCCTGCAGTACGAGATGTGCTACACCAATGTGTTGCAGATTCTTGATTTGGCGCAGATTCCGTTACATGCGTCGGAGCGTACGGAAGAGGACCCGATTGTCGTAGGCGGAGGCCCCTGCAGTTATAATCCGGAACCGATTGCCGAATTCTTTGATTTCTTTTATCTCGGGGAAGGAGAAACCAGGTATTACGAGATTCTTGACCTGTACAAGCAGTTCCGGGCAGAGGGGAGGAGCCGTAAGGAATATCTTCGCGCCGTAGCGAAGGTTCCGGGAATGTATGTGCCGTCCTTATATGAGGTTACGTATAAGGAAGACGGAACAATGGCGTCCTTTGAACCGGTGGAAGAAGGGATACCTGCCCGCATCTTAAAAGAGGTTGAAGTCAATGTGAGCGACACCTTTTATCCTGAAAAACCGCTGGTTCCCTATCTGCGGACCGTCCAGGACCGCGTAGTACTCGAGATTCAGCGAGGATGTATTCGCNNATGCCGGTTCTGCCAGGCGGGTATGGTTTACCGGCCGATTCGGGAACGTTCCGTAGAGTATTTGAAGAAGCTTGCCGACGTGATGCTGCAGTCGACGGGGCAGGATGAGATTACGCTGAGCTCCCTCAGTTCGAGCGATTACTCTAAATTGCAGGAACTGGTTTACTATCTGATTGATAATTATAAGGACAAATCCATCAACATTTCCCTGCCTTCTCTGCGAATCGATGCATTTGCGCTTGATGTTATGAGCAAGGTGCAGGATATCAATAAAAGCAGTCTGACCTTTGCTCCGGAAGCCGGAACGCAGCGTATGCGGAATGTAATCAATAAAGGTCTGACGGAGGAGGATATCCTTACTGGAGCCATGGATGCGTTCCGCGGCGGCTGGAACAGGGTGAAGCTTTATTTTATGCTCGGACTTCCGACGGAGGAAGCGGAGGACGTCAAGGGAATCGCATATCTTGCCGAACGTATTGCAGAAGAATATTATACAATTCCAAAGGACAGGCGAAACGGTAAGGTGGGGGTTACGATCAGTACCTCGTATTTTATCCCGAAGCCGTTTACTCCGTTCCAGTGGGCTCCCATGATTACCCGTGAAAAATTCCTTGAACACCAGCGGTTATTGCAGGCAACCGTGAAGGAACAGTTGAATCACAAGAGTCTTTCCTATCATTGGCACGATGCGGAGACAAGTGAACTGGAGGGTATCTTTGCACGAGGGGACCGTAAGCTTGCAAAGTCCATCGAGGAGGCGTATCGTGCCGGATGTCTGTACGATGCGTGGACGGAGCATTTCCGTTATGCCATCTGGCAGGAGGTTTTTGAAAGAAACGGAGTTACCGTCGAGTTTTATAATCTGCGCGAACGTGACAGGGAGGAACTGCTGCCATGGGACTTTATCGATATCGGCGTTTCCAGGAAATTCCTGTACCGCGAGTACAAACAGGCGAAAAAGGAAGAGACAACACCGAACTGCCGTAAAAAGTGTATGGGCTGCGGAGCTGCCAAATTCGGCGCCGGCGTCTGTTTTGAGGAACGATTGCCCGACGGAAGCAGTATCTATTATGACGGAAGCCCTGACAGTGCAGGCTGATTATCAGACAGGAGTATACAAGCAATGAGAACCAGAATTCGTTTTTCAAAATTCGGAAGTATGAAGTACCTCGGACACCTGGACGTCATGCGATATTTTCAAAAGGCAATTCGCCGGACGGATTTGGATGTGTGCTATTCGGAGGGATTTCATCCGCATCAGATTATGAGTTTTGCACAGCCGCTGTCCCTGGCACTTACCAGTGACGGAGAATATTTTGATGTGGAATTTAAGACGGAACATTCGGAAGAAGAGATTTTTACCAAGCTTTCCGCCGCGATGGGGGCGGAATTTGAAATAAGTCATGTAACACGTTTGAATGACTATATAAAACATACAAAAAAAGTAACCGGTATGTCCCTGATTCATGCAGCGGCCTATTATATTGAGGCAAAGCCCGGTGCGGCCGTGAGGGCAGAACATATCCGTATGCTGGCTGCGTGTGAAAAGTTTTCGATGATGCGAAAGACCAAGTCCGGCGAGAAGGAATATGACCTGATGACCGGTATCCGTGAGCTCTGGCTGACGGATGGAGAGCCTGAAATGCTTCTCGGCAGGGAAACAACCTTACTTGACGGGCATCTGTGGGAGATGGGAATGAAGAACTGCAGGCGCGAGGCAGGCGCAACCGGTTTTGTATGTCTGGTGGATGCCGGCAGTGAAAAAAACGTATCTGCGGATTTGTGTGCGGAGGCTGTGAGCCGTCTGGCGGGGATACCTTATCATTCGTCGGATTACCATATCCATCGTATGGAGCTTTTCGGCAAAGCAGAAGGAAGTGTGTTACCGTTATGGAAAATCGTCTTATAGTTTATCGGGAAAAGGAAGCGGTTGTTTCGGCGGAATTTCGGGACGATGCGCTTTATGATATTGCAGTCTCCGGGAAACAGGGAGCAGTAATTCCCGGCAGCATATACATTGCCCGGGTAGAAAAAATTATTCCGGGGATTCAGGCGGCTTTTATCCGCATTCCGGGAGAAGAGGAAAATTGGTATCTGCCGTTTGACAAATCACGAAAGGTAATTGCCGATCCGATACATGCTGACGGTTTGCTCCATGCAGGCGACCGGATGCTTGTGCAGGTTGAAAAGGAAGCCGGTAAAAATAAGACCGTAACGGCAATCGGTGATTTTTCACTGACGGGATGTTATTTTGTGCTGATGCACGGAAAAACGGGGGTTCACCGTTCATCGAAAATCAGCAATCAGGAATTTCTTGACCGCGCGATTTGGCTGGTTCGTCAGGAGATGGAATCGGATGCAGACTATGCTGTTATGATTCGAACCAATGCCGAGGGGACAGCGGAGGATGTGCTTCTGCGGGAATTGCGGTATTTGCAGTCGGAATATCGGCGGATTGTTTCGGCAGCAAAGACAAGAACATCCGGAACTCTTTTGTATAGGGGTCTTCCGAGATATTTGTGCGCGCTTCGGGATACCTATCAGCAGAATTACGACAGGATTCTTACGGATGATGAAAAAATTCACGAGGAGATCAAGCAGTATCTTGCAGCGAGTCGGCCGGAGCTGCTGCCGGCACTGTCGTTGTATGACGGAAGTACCTGCCCGTTAGCATCCGTTTATAATATGAAGGCGCATTTTAACGATATTCTTTCCCAAAAGGTATGGCTGAAGAGCGGGGCATATCTGGTGATTCAGCAGACGGAGGCTATGGCGGTCATTGATGTCAATACCGGAAAAGCGACGGATTCCGGCAGACGCGCAGACGTCATTTGGCGATGCAATCTTGAGGCGGCTAAGGAAATTGCGAGACAAATCCGGCTTCGGAACCTGTCCGGTATTATTATGGTTGACTTCATTGATATGAAAAAGGATGAGGATAACCGGCGCCTGATGGAAGCGATGGGAGAGTATGTTTCAAGCGACCGGATTAAGACAACGGTTGTGGATATGACGCGGCTGCATCTTGTTGAGATTACGCGGACAAAGGTACTCAAGCCGTTGGCTGAACAGATGAGAGAAATCGGACTTTGAGTGCGCGGCGTACCTTGACAGGTATTTGGGGATTTACTATAATTGTTTTATACAATCAAAATACGAAAGGAGACAGGGAGATTCCTGTGAAAAACAATGGGCTTTTTTGACGATATCAATAAAAAAACAAATGAGATGATGGAGGTTAGCCGCATCAATACGGCCATTTCGGATTCCAGAAAAAAAATTGCGGCGCTTTACAATTCATTGGGCGAAACGTATTATGCAGAAAAAGGCGGTACCCCGGATGCGGCGCTTGCCGATTTGTGCGCTCAGATTGCCGCAGAGATGAGTAAAATCGAAGAAAATCAGGCCAGGATAAATCAATTGAAAAATATTCAGGTTTGCCCTCAGTGCGGTAACCAGTCCTCCAGAAATCTTCGATTCTGTGGAAAATGCGGATATAATTTTCCTGCAACCGAGACTCCGGCGGCTGAAGAAGAAACTGCAATGAAGTTCTGCGGAAACTGCGGAGCAAAGATTCCTTCTTCGACAGCTTTCTGTCCTCAGTGCGGCACCAAACAGCAGTAATTCCTATCGGCATTTTCCGAAAAAAGGGTTTGTAAAAAATCGTTTTGTAAAAAATGCGAAATCCTGTTGACATTGAGTTGTTGACATGATATACTTTTCAAGTATGCCGCACAGTGGGGTTTAAGTATGGGATTTCCCATCACCGTAATTGGCGAGTAATGATAATAGGAGGTGCCAGGATGTACGCGATTATTGCAACCGGTGGTAAGCAGTATAAGGTAGCTGAAGGCGATATCATTAGAGTAGAGAAGCTTGGAGTAGCAGAAGGCGAGACCGTTACCTTTGATCAGGTTCTTGCAGTTAACAACGGAGAACTGGTTGTTGGAACACCCAATGTAGCTGGAGCAACCGTAACCGCTACCGCTTTGAAAGACGGTAAGGCTAAGAAGGTTATTGTCTACAAGTACAAGAGAAAGAGCGGCTATCATAAGAAGAATGGCCACAGACAGGCTTTCACTCAGGTAAAGATTGAGAAAATCAACGCTTAATTCTGAGAATCTTGGATGGTGACGAGCTATGATTCGAGTATCCATTTTCAACAAAAAGGACGGAATCGGCAGTTTTTCCTGTGTAGGACATGCCGAGTATGCGGAAGAAGGCAGCGATATTGTATGCGCAGCGGTTTCTGCACTGGTATTGAACACGGTGAATTCGATAGAAGCTTTTTCAGACGCCCGCTTCTGGGTAGAAGAAAAGGATGGGCGGATTCATTTTACATTGGAGAACACGGAATGTCCTAAGGCGCAGCTTCTGATGCAGTCATTGCAGTTAGGGCTGCAGAATATTGAGAACGAATATGGTTCCCAATATGTCAAGGTAACGATTGTTAGTTGATTTAACACTGATTTTTAGGAGGTAAATGGTCATGTTAAGAATGAACCTTCAGTTATTTGCTCATAAAAAGGGTGTTGGTTCCACAAAGAACGGTAGAGATTCCGAGTCTAAGAGATTAGGAGCTAAGCGTGCAGACGGTCAGTTTGTTAAGGCTGGCAATATTCTTTTCAGACAGCGTGGTACTAAGATTCATCCGGGCGTAAACGTAGGCCGCGGCGGAGACGATACTCTGTTCGCACTCGTTGACGGTACCCTTCGTTTTGAGACAAAAGCAAAGGGCAAGAAGCAGGCAAGTGTTTATCCTGTAGCTGAGTAATCAGCAAATAACCTGGTATGACAAAGGCAACCCTTGTATTCGGCGTTCGTGCGACGCGAGATACTGAGTTGCCTTTTTTATTTTTCTATGCTACAATGTATGTGTTTGGATTACTTATTAGAATTGGAGATAAATTATGTTTGCAGATACTGCAAAAATATATGTTCGTTCCGGTAACGGCGGCGATGGGCATGTCGGGTTCCGACGTGAGCTTTTTGTTGCGGCAGGCGGACCGAATGGCGGCGACGGCGGCCGCGGCGGAGATTTGGTGTTTGAGGTAGACGAAGGCCTCAATACCTTGAATGAGTTTCGTTATGTGCGTAAGTATTGTGCCGAGGACGGGCAGAACGGAGGGAATAACAACTGCTCCGGTCGTGACGGCGCAGATATGGTCATTAAAGTTCCGGAAGGCACTGTAATTAAAGAGGCAGAGTCCGGCAAGGTAATTGCCGACATGTCGCATGAAAATCGACGTACGGTGCTTTTGAGAGGCGGCAGGGGCGGTAAAGGTAATCAGCATTATGCAACGCCTACCATGCAGGTGCCCAAATACGCACAGCCCGGTCAGAAGGGACGCGAGCTTGAGGTTTTGCTTGAATTGAAGGTAATCGCCGACGTTGGCTTGGTAGGATTCCCGAATGTCGGTAAGTCTACGCTGCTGTCCCGTGTTTCCAATGCAAAGCCGAAGATTGCCAATTATCATTTCACAACCCTGAATCCGAATCTCGGTGTTGTTGATTTGGAAGGAACCGACGGATTTGTCATTGCGGATATCCCCGGATTGATTGAAGGCGCTTCGGAGGGCGTCGGACTCGGACATGAATTTTTGAAGCATGTAGAACGCTGCAAGGTCATTATTCATTTGGTTGACGGTGCATCGACGGAAGGTCGCGAGCCTGCTGACGATATTGCCAAGATCAATCAGGAGCTGGAACGCTACAGCGAGACACTGGCAAAGAAACCGCAGATTATCGCCGTGAATAAGATGGATATTTTCACTCCTGAGGAGCAGGAGATTGCGCTTACCCTGTTAAAGGAAGAGCTCGGGGAGGATGTTCCGATGTTCCCGATTTCCGCAGTCAGCGGTCAGGGAATCAGAGAACTTCTGTATGCGGCATACGAGCTTTTGAAGCAGGCAAAGGAGGAACCGATTACCTTTGAGCAGGAATATTTTCCGGATACCCTCGATATGGCAGAGGAACCGTATACGGTTGAATTTGATATGGAGACAAGCATGTATGTTGTTGAAGGTCCCCGTATTGAGCGTATGCTCGGTTACACGAATTTGGATTCGGAAAAGGGCTTTGAATTTTTCCAGAATTTCCTGAAGACCAATGGTATCCTGGAACAGTTGGAAGCGCTTGGTATCCGGGACGGCGATACGGTTCGTATGTATGGTTTACAGTTTGATTATTACAAGTAAGAGGTGTCGTATGACTAGCAAACAAAGAGCCTATTTGAAGGGGCTTGCGATGAAAATTGAGCCGATTTTTCAGATTGGCAAGGGACGAATCAGCCCGGAAATGACAACAGCTGTTGATGAGGCTTTGGAAGCCCGGGAATTGATTAAAATCAGTGTTCTGAATAACTGTCTGGAGGATCCGAGGGAGCTTGCGGATGTTCTGGCGGAACGAACACATTCCGTAATTGTACAGGTAATTGGAAAGAAGATCGTATTGTATCGTGAATCGAAGAAGAAAAAGAAGATTGAATTACCTGTAAAATAAGCCTGTAGAATAGAGCAGTATTCTCTTTGGTTCATCGCAGAGATTTATGCTCGGAATCGAGGACATGTTGAAAGTAGGTATTCTCGGAGGAACTTTTGATCCCGTACATTTGGGACATATTCAGTTGGCGGAGGCGGCAAAAAAACAGTTTTCACTGGATGAAATATGGCTGATGCCGGCTAAGATTCCGCCGCATAAGCAAAATAAGCAAATCGCCTCGGAGGAGGAACGCACCGCGATGCTGCGGCTGGC
This sequence comes from Lachnoclostridium sp. UBA7482, assembly GCA_002479645.1. Classification (GTDB taxonomy): domain Bacteria; phylum Bacillota; class Clostridia; order Lachnospirales; family Lachnospiraceae; genus ISDg. Next base: position 42,762 of record DLOO01000065.1, read on the forward strand.
GGCAGAGAACCGGCAGGGATTTCGCGTATGCACCCTTGAGTTTGAGCGAAATGCAATTTCCTATACGGCGGAGACATTAAAATTGCTGTCAGAGGAATATCCGAAGCATTCGTTTTATTATCTGATGGGGGAGGATTCGCTGAAAGGTTTCCCGCATTGGTACCATCCGGAGCAAATTGTATCCTATGCCGATATTTTAGTGGCGCCAAGGACATCGGCGGAAAGCGAGGAACTTTGGGAGCAGGTAAATGTATGCGAACAGCTTCTGGGAAAGCATTTTCATGTGATAGAAATGCCCCGAATTTTAGTTTCTTCCACGGATATTCGTAAGCATCTGGCAGAAGGAACATCCACGGAGGGGGAGCTGCATCCGCAGGTTCGGCGCTATATTGACGAACACGGATTGTATGGAAGCCCGTTATCGGCAGACCGTATGAGACCGCTTTCCCTGAAAGAAACCGCAGCGGTTCTGAAGGGCGTCCTCTCTGAGAAAAGATTTCTGCATACGGAGGGGGTTGCGTATACGGCAGCGGCACTGGCTATGCGGTACGGAGCCGTGATGGAAGACGCATTGCTGGCAGGCTGGCTCCATGATAATGCAAAAGAAAATTCCGGGGAGCAATTGTTGGAGGTTTGCCTGGCGAACCGAATAGAAGTTACCGAAGCGGAGAGAAAGAATCTTCCGTTGCTGCACGGTAAGGTCGGAGCATGTTGGGCAAAGGAACGATATGCAGTTTCCAATCAGGATGTCTTATCGGCAATCACGTATCATGTGACAGGGCGTCCCAAGATGTCCCTGCTGGAACAGATTATTTTTGTTGCGGATTTTATTGAGCCGTCACGCAATATGCAGACCGTTCCGCCGCTAAAGGAAATTCGGCAGCTGGCATTTGTTGATATTGACAAGGCAACCGCAGTCATTGCAGGAGGAATTTTGAAGCATCTGCGTACGAATGGCGCTTCCATTGATCCGACGACGCAGGAGACATATGCTTATTATTCACAATTAACGGAAGCAGAGTAGTTTTTTAGGAAGCAATTAACAGAGAAGTGTTTTGAAGAGGAATATCTCAGGAACGGAGGAAAAAATGGAAACAAATAGCAGAAAAATGGCATTAACTGTGCTGGATGCACTGGAAGATAAGAAGGCAGGGGATGTTAAGGTAATTGAAATCGGAGAGATTTCCCCGGTTGCCGATTATTTTATTATTGCAGACGGAACCAGTTCGTCACAGTTAGAGGCGATGGTGGATTCTGTTTCAGAGAAACTTCACTTGTTGGGGAGTGATCCCAAGCGTGTGGAGGGGAATCGCAACAATGGCTGGATTCTGATGGACTACGGTGACATTGTCGTACATGTTTTTTCTACGCAGGATCGTAAGTTTTATGACTTGGAACGTGTGTGGAGAGACGGAAAGCAGGTAAGCAGGGAAGATTTGATGTAATTAAAAGACGGTTTCAATTTGTGAAGACAAATATGAAAGGAACGATGATATGCAAAACCTGTTTTGTGAGGGTCTGCTGGAGAATGATATAGTCAAATTGCTGGAGGTTCCAAAGAGTGATATCCATATTCATTCTACCAAAGGATGCAGGAGAGCCTGGTTGGAAGAGCACTTGAAACGCAGTTTTCCCAAACCGCCCGACAGATTTGACGGTCTCAGTGGAATGCAGGAATGGTTTACAGTTACTATCAAGCCATATTGCAAGGATGTTGAGGGGATGCTCATAAGATGGGAAGGAGCTTTTACGGAAGCGAGGAGAAATAATATCAAGAGGCTTTCGATGAATTTTGGGGCTTCAGAGATTGATCTGCTTGGTGGGATGGATGTGTTCAAATCCATTATCGGAGGTTTTCATTTGAAATATTGTCCCAGCACAGTATTTGAACCTGAGATTACATATATTTCAGCTTGCAATGTCGAACAGGAAGCTGAGAAAATCGATCGTTATATTTCCTGCGGTTTTTTTAAGTCGATTGATGTATGTGGCGGTGAGAATGTGCAGCCATTTGAGGCTTTTTTACCATTGTATAGAAAAGCGGAACAATATCATCTGACCAAGAAGATGCATGTAGGTGAAAGCGGGTCGGCAGAGGATGTAATGCGGGCAGTTGAAGTATTAGGGCTTAGTGAAGTTCACCATGGGATAAACGCGGCTGCCTCGGAGAAGGTCATGCGATTTCTCGCAGATAATCGGATACAGCTGAATGTTTGCCCAAGCAGTAATGTAATGCTTGGATACGCAACAGGATATAAGGATCACCCTATTAAGATACTGTATGAGAATGGAGTTAAGGTTACAATCAATACCGATGACCTGCTGATATTTGACAGCTCAATCGAAAACGAGTACCTATTGCTTTATCGGGCTGGAACGTTAAGTGCTGGTCAATTGGATGAAATACGAAAGAATGGGTTAGGCATTCAAGCAGAATATGAATGATAGAGATGCGAAAATTCCATTTTCTCCGGACACACCACCAATCTGCAAATACACATTTTACATTTGTCTTTTCGTATCATTGAATGCAGGGTCGATTTATCATTGTCCAAGTGCATTTACCTGTTCCATGTATTTCTGTGCTAATGCCTCCCAATTATCGTCATACCATTGGCTAAAATCAGATAAGACATTTTTTGAAGTTACAGAATATATAATTTTCAACAGCTGTTGTGAATTCTCCTTTACAGAAGCTTCCATATCATTTTCGTTATAACTGGCATCAAATTTGCTTTTTTTTGCCTCGGCGAGAATATCAGCATAGATATCTTCGCCATATGTTTCATAAAGGAATGTAACAAATCTGAAGCCATATTGATAGTTTGTGTCAATATCATCAAACATATAGCGAAAGGTTTCTTTTCCTCGTGAAATCAGCGTTTCATCAAATCCTCCAGAAGCAGGAAAGTAATATTGAGCAGCAGTCCATGCCGGTATATTATGGCTGAGTCTTGTTTTATTTTCGATATAAGTTGCAAATCCCTCGGCCATCATACTGCCGAGACTAACACCGTTTCTAAACTGGAGAACATGAGACAGCTCATGATAAAGAGTAGCATAAAAACTAGTATCATAATCAAAATCACTTTGATCCAGTATCGCATTATTATCACTTGCCCATTCAACCGCATCACCAAGGTTCACTACTAATATATTTATCTTGGATTTATCAGAATTAATTTCCGTAAAAATTCCCGATGCAAAATACATATCCATAAACTCATATTTTTCGTCAGAATCGTAATTTTTGTTAAAATTAAAGCCTGTGGTCTCGCACAAATCATTCATTACTTTATTTGCAATTTCTAACATATCTCCCTTTATTGTAATACCCTTCTGGAAGTACATTACAATTTCATCATTTTCTGTATAGCAATCAGCCTCAGCAACAAAAATGTCATCCGGTTTTCCACTAAGCGTTATTTTCGCCGCAGAATTTTCTGTTGTCTCCGACTCTGTTGTTGATATCTCCGGCTGGTTGGTAGGGCTATTTGCATCTGAAATCGGCTTTATCTTACCAGCACAACCGCCAAGCATAGCCATGCAAAACAGCATACATCCTATTACACATAATTGATATGTTTTCTTTATATTGTTTATCCTCATTGAATTTCTTTTCCCTTGTTGAATTTCTACTTGCTTCTACTTCTAAAACTATCTGAATACCAATCTTTGTACCGCTTTTTGTTCCGAAAAAGCCTAAAATAATCGGAAGAGACCGATAACGACGCCGAGAATCTCAACGTGATCAACAATAATGGGATCCATGGCGTCATTTTCCGGCTGAAGGCGATAATACCCATTCTCCTTATAAAACGTCTTAACGGTTGCGGAATCATCGATCAGTGCAACGACGATATCACCGTTTCTGGCGGTGGAACGCTGCTCGACAATAATCTGGTCGCCGTCATATATGCCGACATTTATCATGCTTTCTCCGCGAACCTTTAACATAAAGGTCTGCGAATTAGGGAGAAACTCCGTCGGAATAGGAAAGTAATTATCCACCTGTTCTACTGCTAAAATAGGTACGCCGGCAGTAACGGTACCGATCATAGGAACATTCACGACCTCACGGCGAGCCAGCTGGAATTCATCGTCAACAATCTCAATTGTACGTGACTTGGCAGGGTCGCGCCGAATATAGCCGTTTCTTTCCAGGGTTTCCAAATGTGCATGTACGGAAGATGTCGAGCGGAGATGAACTGCCTCGCCGATATCGCGCACCGAGGGCGGATATCCCTTCTGTAATATCTGTTGTTTAATAAACTCAAGAATCTCTTCTTGCTTGGATGTTATTTTACCGGGCATAAGAACCTCCATATATAAAATGATAAAGTCAATCCATGCTGCGTTACCGGGGTAAAGTATACCCACAAGAATATACTAGCATAAATCCATGGGAGATGCAAAAACATTTGTTCGGAAATGTGCCGAAAAATCGAACAAATTTTTGTTTATTTTGACGAACGATATTTTATTGACATCCGAACACGCGTTCGATATAATAAAAATATACAAACAAGTGTTCGACAAGGAGACAGGATTATGAAAAACAGAACTTTGAAAAAATCTTTACTTTTGGTTTTCGGTATTATTTGTATTATACTATTGGTTGCGTTGGCGTCTGTTAATCGTGTTAACGGTCAATCAGACAGAAGCAAGACTGTCAAGTCGGTTTGTATTTCGGAAGGCGACAGCCTTTGGAGCATTGCTGAGAACTTCTATACGGAAGAGTGCGGCGATTTTCGGGACTATGTTTCCGAGATTCGTAAAACAAACGGCTTAAAGGATGATACGCTGTTTGCCGGTAACTATATTCTTGTTCCGTATTATCGCTGATTTATTGCGGATTTTTTTGCCATGCGGGAAGCGGACCGTCCGTTACCGCATGAAATAATCTTTCCCGAAGTCCGGGATTTTCTTCTGTTAATTTTTTTATTAAGTCCTTCGTATATTCGCGCTTGGTATATCCGTCGGCAGGGCACGGATTTTTGAATACTGGAAGTTCATAACGGTTCTTAAATCCGACAATATCACATTCATTAACATAAATCAGAGGACGAATTAAAGTAATGTCGCTTCTGTCCAGGTAGGTAACCGGGGAAAAGGAATGATATCTGCCTTCAAATATTAAAGACATAAGTAAGGTTTCTATAACATCATCTTTATGATGCGCATATGCCAATTTGCTGCACCCCAATTCTTTTGCCCTATCATTAAAAGCCCCTTTGCGCATCTTGGCACACAACGAACAGGGATTGGTTTCTTTTCGCTCGTCAAAAATGATTTCTCCGATTTGCGTTTTCACAACATGAAAAGGAATTTCCATAGATTCGCATAGTGCACGAATCCTGGAGTAATCTGTTTCTGCAATGCCGAGGTCAATCGAAATCGCTTCTAACGTAAAGGGAATCGGATAGAAACGTTTGATTCCATGCATAGCATACAATAGAGCCAGGCTGTCTTTTCCGCCGGAGATTCCCAGCGCTATTTTATCATCTTTGGCTATCATCTTATAATCATCAATTGCTTTTCTGGTATAACTCAATAATTGCTGTAATTTCATGTCCGCCTCCCGAAAATGCTGAACATATTATACGAAATGCAAGATGACTTTGCAATAAGTGTCAGAGAAACTTTATCGCAAAAATAACTTAAACATGTAGAAAAGAAAGTATTTTTATGATAAGATGATTATATGGTATTGTTTCGTAAACGGAGGAAGATACGTTGAATATACAGGTTCATAAGATTATTGCAGAAATTAAAAAGAATATTAAGGGCAAAGATGACATTGCCTATGAGGTTCTGCTTGCCTTACTTGCCGGAGGGCATGTTTTACTGGAGGATATTCCCGGGGTTGGCAAGACGACTTTGGCTATGTCGATGGCCGAAGCGATGTCATTAAAATATAAACGTGTTCAATTTACACCGGATGTTCTCCCGAGTGATATTACCGGCTTTACGATGTATAATCAGAAAGAAAATCAGTTTGTATATCATCCCGGGGCTGCGCTCTGTAATTTGTTTTTGGCAGATGAGATCAACCGAACCTCACCCAAAACACAATCCGCATTACTGGAAATTATGGAGGAAGGAAAGATTACCGTTGACGGTGTTACACGTACGATTCCGAAGCCGTTTTTGGTTATTGCGACACAGAATCCTTATGGCTCTGCCGGGACACAAAAACTTCCGGAATCACAGCTTGACCGCTTTATGATCCGGCTGACCGTCGGGTATCCCGACCATGATGCTGCAATTGATATTTTGAAGTCGGATAATGCTCCGCAGAAGATTCAACCGGTGATTGATTTGGATGAATTGCTGTATTTGCAGGAACAGGTAAAGTCTGTATATGTGGAGGATTCCGTTTATGAGTTTGCAGTTAATTTTACTGAAGCTACAAGGAATTCCGATTATATTGATTTGGGACTTAGCCCCAGAGGCTGTAAGTCTCTGTTACGGATAGCCAAAGCCAGCGCGTTTGCAGATTCTCGTAATTTTGTTTCAATTTCAGATATTGTCAACCAGGTTCCCATGGTTGTCGGACATCGAATTATTTTGAGTTCTCGCGCAAAAGCGAAGGATGTTTCGTCAGAACAGGTGCTTAAAAAATTGTTGGACACGGTTCGTGCTCCTAAGATTTGACGGCAAGTTCCGTATGGTGATTTGTTTATGAAATGGTTGGATTGATTTCGATGAAGCAGCGTATTGTATTGACAATTAAGTATCTTATTTTTCTAACTGCCGTTTGTTTTTTACATCTATACAACAGTCATATGGTTACTTTCATGATTTTAATTATGACGGTACTTTTTCCGGTTCTTTCCATCATTTGGTTTTACAGCAGTGTGAAAAAAATGGAGGAAAAGATCGGGTTTGAGCGGAATATGATCAATCGTAATCAGAGTGTGAATCTTTTGCTGTGTATCAAAAACAACAGTTATTATCCGGTTACGCGCTTACAATGGATTATCAATGTGAAACATAATTTCATTTCCAATGATATTCAGCATGAATATACATTGGATGTGCCTGCGCATAGCGAACGCATATTCACGATTCCGTTAACCTTTGGAATTTGCGGCTGTTATAATGCAAGCAGCATATCTTTGACTTTATGGGATTTTACAGGCTTTGCATCTAAGAAGATTATTTTGCAGTCCAACGGTGAGATTGTTGTTTTACCGCAGAAGGTTTCCTTAAAAGAGGAACCGGATCTTGTACAAAAGGATAAGAAAGAGGAAGAAATAATTGAGTCCCTTGAGGTCGGACATGATCCGACGGAAATTATTCATATACGCGAATATCGGCAAGGGGACCGTTTGCAGTCGATTCATTGGAAGTTAAGTGCAAAAGAACAAAAACTTATGAGCAAGGAGCTTGCCCATATTACCGGAAATTCCTTCCGGCTGTTTATTGATTATAATTTTCAAAACATTCGACATCTCGATACTTTCTTTGATTTGTTATATTCCTTGTCGCTTTATTTGTTGGAGAAAAAAATAAATTTCCGAATTACCTGGTCTGTTTCTTCCGGACAGGCAAAGCCTTGGCTGGAAATTACAGATGAAAGCAAGCTGATTGAAGCTCTTTTGAAGTTGTTTTATGAGAAACCGGGACAGAATACATCCTCGTTAACATTAAATCCTGCTTCGGATGAGGAATATTCTGACATATTGTTATTAACGACACGACCTTATCGGAATGATTCCGGCGAGCAGGTGATGCTTTATAAGGGAATTGTGCGTATTTACCGCATAAACAGGAATTAGAGGTTAGTATGAGTGCAAAGAAGAAAGAGGCAAAACAGATACAGTATGCGGATGATTTCCGTATGAGTACCGGAATTTCCTTTCCGTCGATGTATAAGGAAGTTTCTGCTTCTGAGCGGTTTTTTATCTGTTTGTTCCGCGGATTTTTGATATTCATGGGGTTACTGGGTCTTACGGGATTAGTGATTACCAGTTTGGAACTGCCGTGCAATCAGGTAATCATTTATTTAGTTGAGTTTGTTATCTCCATGATTATTGCACTTCTTTATTATCACAAATGGCTATTTAATATCGGATATATCGGTTTCTTTCTTGTTTTCTGTTTTTTTGCATTTTATTTTATGGTCTATGCGAACAGTGGATTTAATGCAATAATGAACAGAGTAATGTCCTTAATTGACCAAAAATTGAATCTGGAGGGTTATCGTGAGTATACCGAAACGATTGAGAACAGTTATGTGACAATTACCATCTGTTTGATCCTTCTTTCTTTTTTGGGAGTATGCTTTTTGAATTCATCGATTTCGAGTTACATGAGCCCCACATATCTTGCGCTCCAAATGTTTCCTATCATGCAGATTTGTTTTTATCTTGATGACAAGGTAAATTATTTCTATGTTGCATTGATTGTAATTTGCTGGCTTAGTGTGTATTTGATAAAAAGAAGCCGCAGATATCGAAACGTATTGAGCTCAAAAAAAGAATTGGTATTTCAAAGTGATGGAATGCATTTTCGGTATCGTAATGATAATATAAAAAATACCATTTCTTATATTTCGATTATGGCCTGTGTTCTCGGCATTGTTTTTTTCTTTATTTCCTTTGGAATCGCTAAAATTATGCCCTCCTCCTGGCGGGATAATCATTCGCCGATGAAAGCGGGAACGGATCGCATTATGGGTGAATTTGCCATGAACGGTCTTCTTGGCTTTTTTAATACGATGCAGGCTACCGGTGGTATGAGCGGCGGTAAGCTTGGCGGAGTTCGTCAGGTTTATATGGATTTTGAAACGGATTTAATCGTTGCCTATGTGCCCTATTCGACAGAACCGATATACCTAAAGGGATATGTAGGAGAGGAGTATACCGGTTCGGAATGGATCCGTAGGAGGACTTACCGCGAACTGAGTGAGTTCCCGTATTACTTTGTTGATTTTTCAAAATTGGTTAACAAGGAATCAGCGGCATTAAGGTGCATCTATGAATCCGGGGAAGTATTCAGCGGCAAGGGTAAAATGCAGATTACGAATGTTGACGCCGATACCGGATATTATTATGTTCCCTACTATGCAGAGGTCGATTCTTCCAATATGATGTACCGTAATGGTGAGATGGAATTGTTTCAGGGTGATATTATTGTCAGCGTCACGCCAATCGGACAGATTTATACCGTTAATTACTTCCCTCTTCTGAATGCTGACGCGTTGGGAATGTATCAGGGAGAGTATGAGGCGGAATACAGGAACTATGTTTATGAAAATTATCTCAGGATTCCGGACGGTATTCAGAGTGAATTAAGGCAAATATGTGAGGATTGGAAGCTTCATGGGGATTCCGATGAGATTATTGAACAGATAAAAACAAAGTTTTATGAAGAATATCTGTATTCGCTTAATCCGGGAAAAACGCCGAATAATCGAGATTTTGTTTTGTATTTTCTGAAAAAACAAAAGCGAGGATATTGCTCTCATTTTGCTACTGCCGGTGCAATGCTGCTAAGAGCCATGGGGATTCCGACGAGATATGTAGAGGGTTATTGTTTTTCCCCGGATTCTTCAGCAGATGTTGAAGTTTTAGCAGGAGAAGAGGCAAAAGAGTGGTATCAGGGATATTCCTATTTGACCGATAATTCTTCGGAGGAAAAGGTTCTTTCCGTGGATGTTACCGATGCAAGCGCACATGCATGGGTAGAGGTATATAAGGATGGATTTGGATGGATTCCTGTGGAATTTACCATAGCCAGACAGGAGCCGGAGAGAGAGGGAAGCGGATTCTGGAGTCGGTTCAGTAATTTCTTTGGCGGAAGTGACGACGAGGATGAGACACCTATTCAGCGAATTACTACGAATTTGAAAAAAACGACACCGTATTTTCTATTGGGTTTTCTTTTTATAAATTTCGGAGTAATCATGGTTTGGTATGGCAGACGGCTGGTGCGTATGTATCATTTGTATTATCGGGCTGATAACAAACGACTTGTGAAGCAATATCAGACAATTACCCAAATAATAAAGCGATATGGGTTTAGCGAAAAAAATAACATATACCATGAACAGATGGAACGTATTTTAGTACAATGCTTCAAGATGAACGAGGAGGATATTACTAAGTATCGCCGCAATATTGAGCGAGCCAGCTTCGGAAATGAAAGTCTGGATAAAGAAACCCTACAATGGTGCACTGTACAGTTCAAAAAGTTCATTACAGAGGCTAGGAAAATGGTTTCACGTAAATCAAGAATTTATCTGACACTGAAATATTAAATAGTGTCATCTGTAGTTTCCGTTTTGCGAAGATGAACCATATCCTTGGCCATACGCCGACGTTCCTCGTCTAAGGCGGCATAGTGCTTTCTGGTGGTGTTTACGTCTTTATGACCTAATACGTCGGCTACAAGGTAAATATCGCCTGTTTCCTTATATAACGACGTACCGTAGGTGCTTCGCAGTTTATGTGGAGTGATTTTCTTAAGCTTGACGCACTCCTGTGCATAATCTTTGACTAAAATCTCGATATTACGTACACACATTCGTGTCTTTCGGGATGACAAAAATAAAGCCTGTTCATGACCCGTGGCAGGTAGTATCTTATTGCGCTGAATCAGGTAATCCTGCAGGGCGTCCTTGACTTCGGAACCGAAATATACAAAGGATTCGGAACCGCCTTTTCGGACAACTTTAATTCGGTCTTCCTTGAAGTCAATATCATTTACATCCAAGCCGACGCATTCAGAAACACGTATACCGGTACCAAGTAAAAGCGTTACAATGGCCAGATTTCGAGTTTTATTTTTATCGCGGAATTTTTCTTTACGTTTAGAGGAATTCGTTGCGCTTTCGTTTGATTCAATGTGTTTTAGTAATTCCGAGGTTTCATCGGAATCAAGACGTATGATTGCCTTTTCGTGCAGTTTTGGTACGGCAACCTGGATTGCAGGGTTGGCCGTAACAAATTGATTACGGTACAAATAATTATAAAAGGATCTTAAGGAGCTGATTTTACGTTTGATACCTCGTTCGTTATTCGTAATAATATGGCCGTCCGTATCCGTATATACTTTGAGATATTCGAGATATTCCTCGATGTCCTGAGCCGTTAATTCCGATAAAAGCGAAATCGGGATATCCTTTATTGATTTACCGGAAATGGTTGGATTGTTCGCTGAAATGAATTCAAAAAAAACTTTTAGATCAACTGCATATGCAATTCGTGTCCTTGATGCAGTGTTGGGTTCAATACCGCGAAAAAAAGTTTTGCAAAAGCGCGGAAGGTCTTCGAGAAGTTCGCGCAGATGCAGATTGTTTTTCATATCCTGTTGTTCATGATATGTCTTTTTGGAAATCGAATCTGACATAGTTTGCACCTCGTATAAGTATGGAATGACTGTATAGGCATATTATAGCATATTTCACTGCTTTTTTGCAAGCGTTTATTTCGCTAAACTTGTGTTTAGCGAAATAATATAGATACGCAAAAACTACTATTCTCCTAAAGCCCCTAAAGCTACTATTCTGCTATTGCTATGATGCAGACTTCCTCATCATAGATAAGTGAATATGCGTTCACTATAAAAAAGGTACGTCACTTTAACATGACGTACCTTTTCGTTGTTGAGACTAATTCATCGTATAATAGTTCAAAAATATTCAGATTAGTAAATGGATGATTACTTTCCCTCCATAACTGCGCGCATCCTGCGTCCGGCTTCTGCAGCGGAATCCCAATTGATATATCCGACATAAAGCTTTTTGCCATGATAGGAATAACAATATGCAGAGCCACCGGTTGTTTTTACGGAATATGTTTCAATATTCCAGGAAGCGCCGTCATTCAGCTGCATACGAACAATTGCCGTTAACTGCTCCATAGACAAATCTGTCTGGAAATTACCGGATACTGCGTTCATAATGTCTGAGAACCTGGTAAGCATTACCGGACTGGACATTTTCTTAATAATCTCCTTAATTACTTCCATCTGATTCTTACCACGCTGTGCATCGCCTGCGGCAAATGCATAACGCTCACGGGCAAATTCCAGAGCCATAGGACCATCCATATGGTTTACACCCTTGACGTAGTGTGTTTTTGTGTGCTTGGATATAAAATCTGCCGGCGAATAAACATCAATACCACCTAGAAGATTTACAAATTTCTCTACACTCGAGAAATTAACGCGGACGTAATAATCGAGTGTGACGCCGTATACATTCTGTAAAGTTTTCATCGATGCGTTTACACCGTACAGACCGGCATGCGTAAGCTTGTCATAATTTCCACCGGAAACGCCGGGAATTGTCACGTATGCATCCCTGGGAATGCTCACAAGCAGAATCTTCTTTGTCAGCGGATTAACAGTCATAACAATATTAACATCACTTCTGCTTCTCTTCCCGATAGATCCATATACGTCAATACCACTGAAATATACAGTAAAGTAATTTCCCGTAACATCCTTTTTATCGGTACGGGGCGGCATCTCAATCGGCGCCATGGTCGGTGTAATGGTCGGCGTCGGTGTCAGCGTCGGTGTTGCATCCGGTGCCTGTGTGGGTTCGGGCGTAGGCGTCAAAGTCGGCGTCGGTGATATGGAAAGCATTGGTGTTGTCTGTTCAAAACTCAAATGCTCAAAAACGCGCACCTTCTCTTCAAAACCGTCTTCGTACTCTCCTACGATTTCAACATAGGATTCATTCATTATAATCGCTTGAACTGTGCCGTCGAGTAATGCACCGGCCAATTCGCTGTAACTGTTGAAGGCGGTTACGGCCAGTTGGCAATTATTTGTTTTATTGATGTATTCAACAGCAGATAACGATTTTTCATAATCAACTTCATTTTGAATACCATACCGATAAGCTACCGTGTCCTTGATCGTTTGAGCCTTGTCGTCTTTCAAAACAACAATTACCATATTTTCGGTCAGTTCAATGCTATCGGCAGGCTCTCCGGTAATTCCCTTGATCGTGTCTCTTGTTTTCTCCAAATAAGCGAAACCGGTAAAGGCTAATACAGAGACAAGAATCGAAATAATGATACCCGACGTGTAGCAGGCCTTCTTCCTTTGGAAAAGTAAGAAAATATCCAGTGCAAGGAAAAGCAGAAGGAACACACATAATGGGATAAAATACTTGGATGGCAATATGGGGAATCGCACCAAAACAACCAGCAACAGCACAGAGGCGATTAGCTGCATAACAATCAATAAACCGGCAAAAAATGTGCCGACCGGCAATGGCTTTTTATTATCTTTCATCTAAATCCATCTCCTTTGAAAAACACTTGCATCAGTATAGCACGGGAAGGAAGGAATGTCAAATATACACTTATAAGAAAAAAGCCTCTATTATTTTAAGATAAAATGACAGAGGCCTTTTCTTACAAAAAATTCAACTACTTATATTCGTATTTTGCGATTGCGCCCGGTGAAAAAACAGAATCGTTCCATGCGATTACCTTGTAAATATACGTTAATCCGGTCTTTGCAGTAGTATCTGTAAAGGAAGCAGATTCTCTTTGACCTAATAATGTAAAGGTGGTCTCAGTGGAAAGACGTCTATATACTTTGTAACCGGTTGCATTGAGTACACTCTCCCAGCTTAAAACTAAACCGTTGGATTTTTTTGAAACAGTAAGTTTTTCAGGGGTAATGAGTTCTTTCACACATTTTATGGTAAGCGGTGAAGAATATGCAATTACAGTACCATTGTATGCAACAATTTTATAGAGATAGGTCTTTCCGTGTACCGCAGTAGTGTCGTTAAACGAACAAGATGTTCTGGTTGCAATTTGCGTATACGAAGTATCCGTAGATAATCTACGATAAATTTTATAACCGGTTGCATTACTTACACTCTTCCATGTTAATGTTACCGCTGTTGTACTATTTTTGGCGCTTAATTCTGTAGGCGCACTTAATGATTTACAACATTTTATGGAAGCGGCTGTAAGGGTAGAACCTAATACACTTCCATTGAAAGGCTGGATTCTATAGCGGTAAGAGGTACCGTTAACGGCAGTGGTATCTGTAAATGCGGTCCCGGTTACTTTACCAATCAGCGTATAATTGTCTTCACCAGTCTTTGCACGAAGAATGTTATAGCCTTCCGCACTAGTTACTTTATCCCAAGTAATCATAATACCGTCCGGAGTGTTCTTTGGCGTAACTGTTTTAGGTGCATTCAATGCTGTAATACATTTCATTGTTTTGCTGGTAGAATTAGCGCTTTTTACAGTTCCGTTGATACACTTTATGTAATAGGAATAAGATGTTCCGCTTACAGCAGATTTATCAGTATAGGACGTCTTAGTCGTTGTTGTAAGCAAACTATAAGACCCGGACCCAGTCTTTCGATAAATTTCATATTTTGCCGCATTGGTTACCGTACTGAAGCTTATTTTTACACCTGACTTTGTATTTATTGCTGCAATCGTTGTTGGTGCGGAAAGTGATTTAACGCATTTGATTGTGACTTCCGCGGAATTAGCTTTAACCGAGCCATTATAGGCAACTACTTTGTAGATATAGGTCTTTCCGGCAACAACATCTTTGTCAAGAATATCATAAGTGGTAGCTCTGGTTGCGATTTTTGTAAAAGAAGCTTCCGTAGAAAGCTTACGGTATACATAATAGCCTTCCGCATTAGCAACAGAATTCCATTCAATCCGAATACCATTTGTATTATTGCTTGCGGTTACATTTCCGGGAATACTTAAAGAACGTACAACTTTAAGGGAAGCCTTTGAAGAATAAACACTCTTAACGCTACCGTTATAAGATTTTAATGTATACTCATAGGAGCCGCTCGTTACGGTAGAGTCAATGTACTCAGTAGTAGTTGTTTTCCCAATTTGTGTAAATGTATCCGAGGAACCGGCAGGTCTTCTATATACATAATAACCGGTTGCATTCTTTAAGGTACTCCAGGTTAATTTAACACCGCTACCGGTGTTGGACGCACTAAGTCCGGTAGGTGCAGAAAGAGTGCGCAATACAACTAATTCAATGGGGGTAGATCCGCTGCTGAGAATCTGACCGTTTACAGCTTTAATCGTATAGCGATAGGTCTGACCGGCGGCTGCAGAAGTATCCTTAAAAGATGTCGTTGTAATACGAGCGATTTCGGTATAGGTCGTTTCGGATGCCAGTCTACGCCATACAGCATATTCTTTTGCATCGTTTACAGCATTCCAAGAAAGCTCAACACCTGAGGCGGTATTATTTGCCTTAAAGTCAGCAGGCGCTTTTAATGCAGTGATATGTCTAAGGCTTATAATCGATGAATACGAACTGATTACACTGCCATTGACGGCCTTGAGTTTGTAGTTGTAGGTTTTACCGATTTCAACCGTAGTATCTATAAAGGAGGTTCCGGTCATTGTTTTAATCCTGGTATACTCTGTCTCTGTAGATAATTTACGATAAATCTGATACTGTGTAGCATTGGATGCTGCTTTCCAGGAAACGGAAATACCTTTGCTTGTATTTTCAAGAGTAATTCCGGAAGGTGCAGCCATCGTTGTTACACAAAGCAGATGGACTTCATTGGAACGTTTACTGCTAATAGAACCGTTTACGGCGGTAATATAATAATAATAGTTTTTACCACTTTCAGCAGTTGTATCTTTGAAGGTAGGAGCAGCAACATTGGCAATTTTCTCAAATGCTGTCGAACCGGCAACTTTTCTGTAAACATTATATTGTACAGCATGATCTACACGAGCCCACTTCAAGACCATTCCGGCGGTTGTGTTTGTTGCAGTTAAATCGGCAGGTGCATCCATGTGAAATACGCAGGTTTTTTCAATATTTGCATATTCTCCGAAAACGCCGCCGTTGAAGGCTACAACAGAATACGTATAGGTACAACCATGCTTCGCCTTTGTATCAATAAATTCGGTATCTGAACCGTGATACAGTTCGGAAGTTGTGCTGCCGTCAGAACGAAGTACATAATAAGACTCTGCTTTTTTAACAGCATTCCACTTGAGCTTTATACCGTCAACCGTATTGGTTGCTTTAAGACCGGTTGCTGCATCAAGTGAGGTAAGGCATGTAATCTTTACCGAAGAAGTAGATGCACTTACAATAGTTCCCTTAAATGCTCTGAGATAATAATAATAGGTTGTTCCGTCTTTTACATCGTCATCGTGGTAACAAAGGAATTTCGATTCGGCCGTTGTTCCAATCTTGGTATAACTACTCTCGCCGTTAACCTTACGATATACATAATAACCGTCTGCAAAAGGAACGTTGTTCCATGTTAAATAAATACCATCCGTAGTATTTTGAGCAGAAAGACCGGTAGGAACCTCAAGCTTTATCTGATATTTTACCTCAACTGCTGCGGATTTTGCACTCTCGCCGAAAGAATTCACAGCAGTTACAGCATAAATGTAGGAAGTTCCGGCTGTTACATTCTGATCATAATAGGTACCGTCGGTGGACGTCCCAATCTTGGAATAAGAACCGCCGGAAACTTTGCGGTATACATTGTAGGAGGTTGCTGTGTTGACAGGATTCCAGCTTAACTGGATACCACCGGTAAGGCTTTCGCCAACAAGACCGGTAGGCTTTGCGGGAACGTCCTTAAATTCGTAGCTATCACCACTGCCGTATACTTTAACGTAAATCGGAGAAAGAGTGTAAGTGTCGTCCGATTTAATGGCTGCAACCTGCCAATAATATGTCGTACCATCACGGAAAGGATAGGTATCGATGTATTTTGTGGACGGGTAATTTATAATAGCAAACGAAGTGGTATCAACATCAACCTGCTTAAGCGGTTTGCCGCTTATTGCATCTTTGAGATAAAGAATATAATATTCCGCACCGGAAACAGCGTTCCAACTAATATATTCTGCATCGTAGGAAGACCAATATTCGGGGTAATCCGTGATGGTTACCGGTTTGGGAGCAGTTGCTGTCGGACCACCGGAATAAAGAGGCTTGTTAATAAGACTACGCAAGTCCGGGATACCATAGCCGTAATCAATATCGTAACCGGAGGGACCGAGATCTCTACATACACTCTTTAAGGTCTGTTCAACCTTTGCAGGTGTATAGCCGGGATTGGCAAGCTTTATCATAGCGGCTAAAGCAGCCACATGCGGTGTTGCCATAGATGTACCACTTTTCTGGGCATTCGTTCCGGTATAACTGCAGCTTACAATGTTGTAACCGGGTGCAATTACATCGAGACTCGTTCCATAATTGGAAAAGTCTGTAACTTGCTCGGTTTGATCCAAGGCGCCGACAATAATTGCATAATCAGAACAATGTGCAGGGCATACCGGACTAGATGTATCATCAACATCAGCGGATTCGTTACCGGATGCAATAACAAGAGTACAGCCCTTTTCATAAGCATACTGAATCGCTTCGTCAAGCATGGAACTATGGGTTCCGCCTAAACTCATATTAAGGACTTTAGCGCCGTGGTCAGCAGCATAAATAACACCATTTGCAACATCGGAGTTATATCCGCCGTTAGGACCAAGTACACGAACCGGCATAATTTTGACATTTAATCCGGGTGTCCCGTCAATAATGGTACCGGCAACATGGGTGCCATGGCAGTTACCGGCTTCATAGTCATCCGGATCACTGTCATCATCGTAGAAGTCATATCCGGCGACAAGTTTTCCGCTGAAATAAGGGTTATTCTTACTAACACCGGTATCAATTACAGCTACAGTAATACCGGAAGTTGTCTTTGTCTTTACGTATGCGGCATATTCGTCAACGCCTAAATGAGACATACCCCAGGACATGTGAGAATTTGATGTGCCGGATGCATAAGAGGTAAAGGGAGTCCAATGAATGCCGCTCTCTTCCATCGAAGGCGTGTCAGGTAATTCAACAATATTGTCCTGCTCCGCATAAACAGTATTCTCCTGTTTTAACAGCCAATCCATCGCTTTTTTAGCTGTTTCAACATCAGGATACTGAATGGTATAATGATAATTCGGACCCTTAACCATCATAACAGGTGTATATTCCCCTAAATGGATGGCGCTTGTTGTATGAACCAAGAGCTTACTTTCTGCAAGCTTTTCCATGGATTCATTTGCAAAAATTTCATTCGTCAGCTTCTGATTCATTTCGGAAACTGCCATGCTATACTCGGTATAGTCATTGGTTACCTGCATATCGGCAAATGAAGAAGTATTGTCTTCTGTGCCAATATCAAAAGAACCGTCGGTTGCTTCGTCATGTTCATCAGCATTGGATTCTGATAAATTGATATTGGAATCTTCACCCAATACGATTTCGTCAGGGCTCGACGTCTCTGCAGCCATAGCAACCGGCTGAATCAGAGTAAGAACCATTACGAGAACCAAAATCTGAGCGAAAATCTGTTTGCGTTTTTTCATGTGCTCTCCTCCCGGACAATAAAATGATTTTTATGCTAAAAACATGCATAAAATTACAAGAATATCATAGTATATATTCCTTGTTTTGTCAATCATCGGGAATATAATATAGAGTTTGGAAAAAACTTTCCTATAGAAAAAAACAGATCCTAAAAAGAACCTGTTTTTTCATGCATTTTATAATTTGTCAGTCGGCTACGGACGTAATGTGATAATGCTGTCCTGCTCCACATAAATGATATTTGTCTGCTTGGAAAGCCATTTAAGCGCCGCTTCCGCAGACGCAACGTCGGTAAATTGAAGCGTGTAATGATAGTCGGGACCCTGGACAATCCATACCGGTTTATGGCCGCCTAAATCAATCTCAGTTTTGGCATGAACCAAAAGTTTACATTTGGCGGTTTCTTCTAAACTCATTGGTTTGACAGATTGCAATTCCTTGTTCATTTTTGAAACCATTTTTCCGTATTCGGTATAGTTTTCCGTTGCCGTGACGGAGGTAACACCGTCTGAAATTTCCGTGTCATTTTCCTTATTTTCCGGAAGATCGGATGGAGTATCTTTTTCCTTTTCATTTTTGTTGACGGAAACAAGATAAACCAGAACAAAGACCATAGCAACAATGAAAACCGAAGGAAAAAAGGCCTGAATTTTTTTCACAATACACCTCTCTTCTGCCCTTACATGGCGCCCTTGCGTAAAAAGACTGCAACAACTGTTTTAAGAATAATCTTGATATCCGATCCAATCGTCCATTCCCGGATATACCGGTTATCCAGTCGAACGACTTCTTCAAAGTCGGTAATGCCGCTTCGGCCGCTAACCTGCCATATGCCTGTTAAGCCGGGCCAAGTTGCCAGACGCTTACGGTGGTGCTCATCATATTGCTCCCATTCGTCTTCGGTAGGCGGTCTTGTTCCGACCAAGCTCATATCGCCCTTCAGTACATTAAAGAACTGCGGAAATTCATCCAAACTAAAGTCGCGGATAAAATTACCGATGCCTTTCTTTACTGTTCCGTCTGCTCTGAGTTTACAACCGATGATTCGGGGGTCGTATTCCATCTTGAACATTAAACCGTTTGCATACTGGTTCTGACTCATAAGTTCCGCCTTGTGCTTCTCTGCGTTCGGATACATACTGCGGAATTTGTAGATACGGAATTTCTTACCGTTCTTTCCGACACGAATCTGTGAGAAAAAGATCCGTCCGGGAGACTTGATAAAAATAATCGGTCCGATAATAATGGTCAGAATACAGGTGATGAGACATCCTACCAAACTGCCGCAGATGTCGATGAGTCTCTTTAGGAAACACTGTCTCGGAGTTAAGATGTTCATACAACTGGTAAGTACGGTATAATTTCCCATGTTTTCTGTCATGTGGACAGAATCGGTCAAATCGACATAGGAGAACAGTTTGATATGAGTTACAATACCCATATTCTGAAATCTCCGGTCATATTTTTCGAGTTCCGGGTTATTTGGCTGGAAATTCAGGAAAATCCCGTCAACCCAGTTCTTACTTGCATAGGCAAATACCGTTTCGCTGTCGGCGACAACCGGAATGCCGTCAATGATCTGACCGGTCATTTGTTTATCGGTAATGACAAGACCGCTGACCTTATAGTGTTCGTAGTTATGATTTTTGAGATTTTCGAGTGCCTCCATGATATGTGCCTCTTCGGAAACAACCAGCATGGCACGAGAACCGCTCAAGTGCAAATGACGGCGAAGAAATCTCTTCCACAAAACTCGAATACAGTAGGTAAATATCATGTAAAAGATGCCGGTTAAAATTAAGACCATTCTTGAAAACTGACCGGCATTTTTTATCAGAAACAGGTAGGTAATTCCGCAGAAAAGCAAAATGACGGTATGTTTCACTGTGTAAGTTAATTCCTTAAAATAACCGCGCTTCAGAACATTTTTTAGGGAACCGTAAAATACAATTATCATGATGTCCGCAATACTCAAAAATATTGACATGTTGCGGTATTCATCAATATTATACGGGTTTTCAACACTGTTTCTAATGAAATAAGCAAGCAGAAATCCGAACTGGAGACACACTAAGTCAAATATCAGAAAGTCAATATGCTTAAATATACCTTGATGTCCTTTACTGTACATTATCATCCCTCAATTCTGTATACTGATAAGATATTTATCGACAAAGCTATTCGACAGTTACGCTTTTTGCAAGGTTTCGGGGCTTATCAACGTCAAGTCCGCGGGCAATGCTGACGTAATACCCCAATAATTGCAGGGGAATTACGGCAAGACTGGCCATAAATAACGGATTGGTCTGGGGCACATAAACGGTAAAATGCGCGGTATCTTCTATGTTGTAATTACCATAACCGGTTACTCCCATCAGGTAGCCGCCGCGACTCTTGACCTCGACAAGGTTACTGAGCATTTTCTCATAAAGATCCGGCTGGGTAAGCAAACCGATGACCAAAGTGCCGTTTTCAATCAAACTGATAGAGCCATGTTTCAGCTCTCCTGCCGCATAGGCTTCGGAGTGAATATAACTGATTTCCTTTAGCTTCAGACTGCCCTCCATACTGATGGCATAATCAATTCCGCGTCCGATGAAAAAGACATCTTTGACATTGGCTTGTTTGGCAGCAAACCATTGGAGACGTTCCTTGTCATCGATGATTTTTGCGATTTTATCGGGAAGAGATTCCAGCTCTTTGAGTGCGGAAGTCAATTCCTCACTTGTAATGGTATTCTTTACCGCTGCCAGATGAAGCGCAAGGGTATAGCAGGCAATTAACTGAGCGCTATATGCCTTGGTTGTCGCAACGGCAATTTCCGGTCCGGCCATGGTGTAAAATACATGCTCGGCTTCCCGGGCAATGGAGCTTCCGACCACATTAACAATTCCCAGGGTGCGAATCCCTTGGTTCTTTGCTTCGCGCAATGCGGCCAGGCTGTCGGCGGTTTCCCCGGACTGACTGATAATAATAACCAGCTCATCCTTACTCAAAATCGGATTACGGTAACGGAATTCACTTGCCAATTCGACACGCACAGGGATGCGGGCAAGCGATTCGATGGCATACTGCCCTACAACGCCTGCATGGTATGCGGAGCCGCAGGCTACGATATGAATACGGCCGGTTCCTTTAATCATCTCATCGGTAAGACCGGTTGCCGAAAAATCCAATTTGTTGTCGTGGAGTACGGAGTTTAACGTGTCTTTCACGGCCTTGGGCTGCTCATGAATCTCTTTAATCATGAAATGCTCATATCCGCTCTTCTCTGCTGCCTCCGAATCCCATTTGATTTCGGTCAGTTCTTTCTCAATAACATCGCCGTTCAAATTATAGAAAACAACGGAGCCTGCGGAGAGGCAGGCCATTTCCAAATTGTCGATATAATAAACATTACGGCAGTAATTCAAAATGGCGGGAACATCAGATGCTACGAAGGTTTCGGATTCCTTGACGCCGATAATCATCGGGCTTTCTTTACGCGCAACGTAGATTTCACCGGGACAATCCCGGAACATAACCGCGAGTGCATAGGAACCGCGTACACGTACCATGGTCTTTGCAAGTGCGTCAATCGGACCAATCTGGTATTTTTTGTAATAGTAATCAATCAGCTTTACGACAACCTCGGTATCGGTCTGCGAATAAAACTGATACCCTTTATTTAACAGTTTCTCACGAAGCTCCTGATAGTTTTCAATAATTCCGTTATGTACACCGATTACGTTGCTGTCGTCGCTGCTGTGAGGATGTGCATTTTCCTCTGACGGCTCACCGTGCGTTGCCCAGCGCGTATGTCCGATGCCACAAGTACCGGAGACGGCAAGCCCTGCATTAGTTTTATTAACCAAAACCTGTAAAGTTCCCGTGGATCTTACAACTTCCGTATCATTATTGCCGTTTCGTACAGCAATTCCGGCAGAATCATAACCGCGATACTCTAACTTCGCAAGTCCATCCAAAAGGATGGGAGCTGCCTGCTGATTTCCGATATATCCAACGATTCCACACATGGGAATACTCCTTTCTGAGAAAAGAATTTATCGATACTATTGTATGAAATAACCGCAAAATGTCATACGAAAATAAAACGATAATTACTTTTTCTCATGACCCTTCTCTTGTAAAACTTGAACTACCCTATGAACCATTTCCTGACAAAGCGCATGGTCTTTTGCTTCGACCATTACACGGATAATCGGTTCCGTACCGGATTCTCTGACAAGAATACGACCGTCATTCCCCAAAATCTCAGCAACTTTGGCAACGGCCGCCTGAACATCGCCGTCATTTTTCGCAGCAGCCTTGTCATGGACTCTGACATTGGTCAGTACCTGAGGATAAATGGCAACCTTTGCTGCCAGTTCTTTTAAGGATTGTTTCTTTTCGGACATAACCTCAAGCATCTTAAGGCTTGTTAAGATGCCGTCGCCGGTAGAGGCATAATCACGGAAAATAATATGTCCGGACTGTTCGCCGCCGAGAACACAGTCATTTGCAACCATATATTCGTAGACGTATTTGTCTCCTACGGCTGTTTTGGCGTATGCGATCCCTGCTTCGTCAAATGCTTTGTAAAGACCGAAGTTGGACATTACTGTAGTGACAACTGTGTTGGCATTTAACCTGCCCTGCTCTTTCAAATAAGAACCATAGATGTACAGAATCAAATCGCCGTCGATCACATTCCCATCCTCATCCACACAGAGACAACGGTCTGCATCGCCGTCATAAGCAAATCCGGCCTGCAGTTTGTTATCAACGACATAGTTGCAGAGACCCTCGATATGGGTGGAACCGGCATTGTTGTTGATGTTGACGCCGTCAGGGGTATTGTTGATAATAGAAATATCTGCACCAAGCCGGGCAAATACTTCACCCGCGACGGAGTATGCGCTTCCGTTTGCACAGTCAAGCGCAATGCGCATCCCAGTTAATGGTTTGCCAAGTCCGGTCAGATAATCCGCATAACGCTCTACCCCGCCGGCATAAGAAATGGCACGACCGATATTCTTCTGTTCAGCCGGTAATAATTCCTCGGCAGGAATACCGAGTTTATCATATTCCCCGTCAATATAAGCTTCCAGCAGGGAAATGACGGATTCCTCCATCTTCTCTCCGTTTCCGTTGATTAGCTTGATTCCGTTGTCAAAATACGGATTATGGCTTGCGGAAATCATAATACCGCAGTCAAATTGTTCTATCTTTGCCAAGTAGGCAACAGAAGGTGTTGTGGTAACACCCAAAAGGTAAGCGTCGGCTCCCATCTCCGTTAATCCTGCGACAAGAGCAGACTCCAGCATTGTGCCGGAACGTCTTGTGTCGCGGCCGATGATGACACGAACCGATTCCTTCTTGTTATGAGAAAAGTATATTCCGAGAAAACGTCCGATTGCCAATGAATGATTGACGCACAGGGACTTATTAGCCTCCCCGCGGAAGCCATCCGTACCAAAATACTTACCCATGAAAAACCTCCGGATTTTAGTAAAAAAGGAATCCCTTTCAGAGGATTCCTTTTGTTTCATTTTATGAAGCACTATTATAAAACATAATCCATCCTGTCATAGGAAAGATACCATAACTTTGTTTATCTGTCAAGTTGGAAGAGACTGGTCTTACCATCCATGGTGTGTTTATTTCGCAATCGACGCAATATCTGGTTTTGTATTAAAAATAATTATTTTACCATGTTTTTCAGATATGGCACGCTTCGGCAAAAGACTCGAAAACCTCCGGTTTTCTCGTTCGCGTGCGCGTTCAGTTTCCGAAACAACCAGGAATCCTCATGCAAGCATGATATTCCTGGTTATTCCGGAACCCTCACTTTTGCCTTCGCGTATATTATAACATCTTACGATATTGTACATCCAGAATACGTCTTAATTCACGTACTTCTTCCGGACCGAATTTCTGGTTCGCCAGATAGTCAACAAAGAACTGTGATAAATTTCCGTTGAAAAGCTTGGTTAATAATACATCGGTTTCAATCTGCTGAACCTCCNNCTATGGGTGTAGAATGATAAAATGGTAATGTTCGATTTGCAGATAAATCCGGGATCTTCACGAACAATGGCACCCTTATCGATTAATCGCTTGATAACGGTGTAAGTTGTATTTTTCTCCCAACCGACGTAGTCTTTTATAATTTTGGCGATATCCTTTGCGGCCAAATTCGGATTGGACCATAATAACTCCATTACATTCAATTCGCCTTCATGTAATCTGATTTTGTCACCCATAATATCTTCCCTACTTTACTTTTCATGCGTATTTTTTATCATTCTACACCCATAGAGTAATTTCGTCAAGAGGTTTCTTTGATAAAATCTGCCAGATTGCAACATATAAAATATCGTCCGTTTTCTGATTCAGTCCGCAGCTGAGGATTATAAAATCCGGATATTCCGCCTGCATGGAGCTCAGGTTTCGGCGATATCCCTGCGCGCTGTTGTCACAGTCGATTGCAATGTGGTCTTTGAAAGAAACATAGCTTACCGCAGCGCCTCTTTTGGATTGCCAGCAGGTTATGTCATATCCATTTCGTATCATTGTAGAATAAACATACTGCTGTAGAATATACTTTGGACACAGATCCTCCTCCAAACGTAAAAAAACTTCATAGTCGTTTTTCAGATAGCGTAAGATTCCGGCATCGGCAAATTCGTACCGGAAACTCTTCTTTTCTTTATTTACGCAAAATATTGTCCCGGTATTCAATAAATATTGCAATTCTTTTTGGAATTGTTTCTGCGTTGCGCCTTTGCGAATATGGCTGAAATTCGGAGCGGTCTTCTTATCGGCGGAATCCGCCAGCAGATTCAGAAGCTGGTTCCATCGATAAGGACTCAACGTGTCATCACTAGCCGCCTCTTCCAGAAAGTCCTGCAGCAAGGAACTATACACCTGTTTATGGGCACGGTAAATCTCTTCGATATCCCCCTTGTGTTCGGTGTAAGCCTTTACCGGTCCTGGAAAACCACCTACCAACAGATAATCGAACAGACACTCGTTTAACTCTTCCAACACAAGGTCGGGAATCGGCTGTTTGTTTTGAAGGTGCGCATGAATCACATCGAGATACCAGGAATTGTCTGTTGCCCGCAAAAATTCTTCAAAATTGTATGGATACACCGGAATATTCAGAAAATCCTCCGGAAGTCGGATTGGATCTTCCCCTCCGAACCATTCCGGATGATTGCATAGAATTATCATTTGTCTCGGACAAGGACGATGTAAAAGGGAGTTGAGACACTCCTTTCCGAGCGCTGCCGTCTCGTTTAAGATTATCATTGTTGTATCCGGCTGTTTTCCGAGCATCTCGGCAAATACCGTATAAAAATCCTTTTCCATTAGCTGCTCTTTCAACCAGTTGTCCAAACGAAGATTACAGGAAATAAACCGATACCCGCCGTTTTGGGCAATTTTCTGTGCAAGACTGCTTTTTCCCACACCGGAAATGCCGCTCAAAATCAGTTTTCGACCATTTTTTACTTCGATTGTAAGACTGTCTTCCAATTCTCGAATCATACCTGTTCACTTCCCAGTTTTTTTAAGAGTTGTTGAAAATATTCCGGCAAAGGGGCACAGAATTCCATGTATTCACCGTTTTTCGGATGGACAAATCCTAAAACGCCGGCATGCAATACCTGTCCTTTGGTATCATACGGCTGCTTCTCGGAGCCGTAAACAGTATCACCGAGCAAGGGGTAATGCAGACTTGCCATATGCACGCGGATCTGATGGGTACGGCCTGTCTCCAGGCGACATTCAATGTAGGTATAGCGGCCGTTTTGCAGGCTTTCGAGGACGTGGTAATGCGTTACGGCATGCCGTCCGGTTCTGAGTTGAATGGACATTTTTTTGCGTTCCACGGGATGGCGGCCGATGGCGGCGTCTACCGTTCCGTCTTCTTTGATATTTCCCTTTACAATCGCATAATATCGGCGTGTAATGCTATGTTCCTCGAGCTGTCTGGCAATGGACTGATGCGCTGCGTCGTTTTTGCAAATGACAAGCAATCCGGTTGTGTCGCGGTCGATGCGATGGACAATTCCGGGTCTTGCTACGCCATTGATTCCGGATAATTCCTTACAGTGAAACAATAAGGCGTTAACCAAAGTGTCGCCCGTATGGCCGGGAGCCGGATGAACAACCATTCCCTTGGGTTTGTTGACAACAAGCAGCCAGTCATCCTCGTAGACAATATCTAACGGAATATCAACCGGAAGGACTTCCGGCTCCTCTGTCTCCGGAAGCTCGATTTCGACGACATCTCCTTCGGATACGGGCGTTTTGCCTTGGGTTACCGGTGCGCCGTTTAGAGCTACCGCACCATGTTCAATCAGTTTCTGGCCGTAGCTGCGGCTGATTCCGTCACAGATTACGGGCAAGACCTTATCCAGACGATTGCCGGACATTTCAGCATCAATTTTTACTATCATCTTTCAGCACCAATCTCGTACAATTTTGAAAACAAAGGTTACAACAAGGGGCTGTAAAAACAGCCCCCTTGTGATAAACTACTTTATTTTTGCGTTAAACTATCGGAAGTATGTGTCCTAATATACTCTCCCACCCCTGCCGGCAGATAAAAAATCCTATCTTCAATATATCCGTAATGATTTCCAAGCGAGTTCACAATTACTTCGCTATCCTCTGCATACTCCGGATAGCCTATCACTACCTTATCGTCAAAGGTCATAAAAACGGGACATAACAAATCCCAAATCTCATTTTCACCGACTTTATTCGCCTTCACATTCCAGGTATCAAACATAGAAACAATCCGCTTGATTTCCTCTTCGTCCTGCGTCCGGTAACAGCATTCGCCGCTTGTAATTATTGTTTTTCCGTTTTCATGCATGGTAGCCGGGTGCATATATATTTTTATTTCCTTGGCTGCCGCTATACTACCAAGACATTCCTCTACGTTGAATTCATTCGGAATAGCGGTGGGGATGCTGCTTATTTCGCCCGAAGTAGGAGTAGCTGTCGGCGTATTCGTCGGAGTGGGCGCAGCGGTACCTCCCGCTCCCTCGTTTGGTGTTATTATCGCCTCCCGCTTCTTCGCATTCTCCTGCGCGCGACCAACCATGCCCAATAGGAGCACTCCCAGGATAATCATTAAACTATACTTCTTCATATTTTCTCACTTTTATTCTGCGTTACCGACTTCAATGAAATTTTCCAATAATTCTTTCTTATCTATAACATCGTTATCAAAAAAATCAAATCAAATACTCAGTCTCCGATAAACGGAATAAACTTCAATTCTTCATCCTTGTAATAAAAGCAGAACAACCAAATCAGGAAAAGGGCAGAAACCGTAACATAACAATCAGCCACATTAAATACCGGGAAATCAATCAGCTCGAAGTAAATAAAATCCGTTACAAACTGGAAATAGAATCGGTCAAATAAATTACCGATTGCTCCGCTTAAAAGGAGAACCATCGTAATCTGTAACCAGTTAAAACGTTTATTCTGTGGTATGAGGTAAATGAACCATACCAAGCCGACGGCAATTATGATTGTCAAAATCCCCAGTGCCATGTATTTGCCCTGAAAAATACCCCAGGCTGCTCCACGGTTCTCTACATAGGAAAAGGACAATACTCCCTTTATCAGGGAAATGCTGCGTCCTCCGCTAAGGGAGTGACGCGCCCAGTATTTTGTTGCCTGATCAAGGACGGTTAATACAAGGAAAAGAAGCCATAAAACTCTTTTCTTAATCATTTTTCTTCTCTTTCTCAGACGCTTGAGGCGTTCTATTATAATTTGCGATTGAAGGTCGGAACGCCGAAACCATCTTGACGCATTAACGCAAGGTAATCACCGGAAATGTCAACATCATCGGGAGATATGATGAAAATGTAACCGGAAATCTGGTGCAGCTTTCCGTCGATGGAATACAGGCAGCCGCAAACAAAATCCATGACACGCTGAGCCATATCCATATCAAAATTCTCCAAGTTTACAATAATCGGCTTGCCCGACAGCAACGCGTCGCAAATGTCCTGAGAATCCTCAAAGGTGGTCGGACGCATAATACGAACTTCGCGAAGACTGTGCTGTGTGGAACGGGGTACGGAAGGACGGATCGATTTTGCAGGGGCGGAAAGTGTGCTTGTCGTTTCCTCCGCACTTCTGTTCTGCTGTGCAAAGCGGAAACCGGCTCTGGTTGCAGGCTTGGTTTCTACCGGTTCGAGAGTAGAGGTCTTGACAGCGGAAGTTTTCGATGCGGCCGGACGACGCAGGAAAGACTTCCGCTCGGTTTCCAGTTCGTCATCCGGTTCGTCATCATCGTCCTCCATTCGTCTTGCCTTGGCTTCTTCCTTCTTTTTCGCCTTAGCAGCCTTCTTGCGTTCCTTCTCTAACTCTGCCTCGCGGTAATCGTCATAATCATCCATATCAAAGTCATCGTCATCGGACAATCTTAATGTGTCAAGAAAATCTTTCAAAAATGCCATCTCAAAAATCCCTTTCTGCGTGAATTATTTTAGATCCTTTGTACTGTAATCCCGTTCCCCGAAAATACCTGTACCGACACGTATATGTGTGGCGCCTTCTTCGATGGCAACGGAATAGTCCCCTGTCATTCCCATAGACAAAATGTCCATAGATATATTATCAATGGATTTCCCATTGATGTCAATGAGTAATTGCCGCAATTTTCTAAAAAATATACGGTTATTTTCCGGATTCTCCGTATATGGGGCAACTGTCATCAAACCACGGACGCGAATATTCGGAAAAGCTGCGATTTTCCGAACCAACGGCTCGACGTCGGAAAGTGACAAGCCGTATTTGCTGTCCTCTTCCGCGACATTGACCTCTAACAGAATCTCCTGCACTTTATTGATTTTTTCGGCTTCCTTTTGAATCACCTCTGCCAGTTCAAGACTATCTACAGAATGAATCAGACAGGAAAGCAAAACTGCTTTTTTCACTTTGTTTTTCTGGAGATGCCCAATCATATGGAAGTGGTAATCTTCTGTTCCGAGTACCGCCGATTTTTCGACAATCTCCTGCACTTTATTCTCACCGAATTCGGTAGCATCCGCTTTGTGTGCCGCAACCAGCATGGCAATCGGCTTGGTCTTGCTCACGGCAAGAAGCGTAACCGAAGAAATCGGACGCTGCGAGCGTTTGCAAGCATCGGAAATGTTCTTACGAACGGTTTGCATATTGTTATAAATCATTGATTCCATGCCAAAACCTCGCTAGTAGATAATTTGCAGTTCATCAATTTTACCTGCGTCAAGAGCAATGTGGTCATGCTCGGATATACTTAGGGGAACGGCATCTTTGACAACAGAGTATTCGTCGCCGTCATAAAGGCGCTCAATTCTGCGGAACTGGGCATAACCTTTATTGACACAGAAAACCCCCTCAAGCTGACCGACCAGGGATACCTGGAATTGTTCTTCTGTCTTTTCGTTATAGATGAAAGCGCCATACGGAAATGTTGTATCTGCAATATAACGGTACTGCTCATCTTCGTAGTAGATTTCGGTTTCTACCATTTTGTATTCCAATTCGCCTTTTTGCGAGTTAAAGGACGGTGTAATCAAAACATTGTCCTTATTGCCGTTTCCGCCCTTGGTAAAATAGGAAATCGGAATCATATAGAAATCCTTTTTTACAATGGCGCTGTTCGGAATCTTTAATCCCTTTTCCGCCTGCATATCAATCGTAATACTTAAAAAGCGGTTATCAAGATACCGGACAAGGTATTTGTCCATATCAACTCTGGCAAAATATCCATCGTCGATCTTCATAAACGAGACATTCCGAACAATCCACAAACGATCCTGATTTATGCAGAAATGAAGACGCTTGTAGCCGGAAATCTGATTGTACTGCTCTTCCGTAAGCTGAATCATCAGAGTCCAGTTCTCGTTCGTATAAAGCTTATACACAACGCTGTCTTTTTCTTTGATGTCTGTTCCGAAAAGGTTTTGTACCTTGTAGTTTTTCTTATTAAAGGTTTCGGGATTGACGTCATTAACCGTGATGGAGTCAAGCGAGTCCGAAAAATAGGAAACGACTCCGGCAGCGGGTGTTTTGTATACCTCCAGCGTTGTGCTTACACCGGTTTGATCTAAAATCTCCTGCAAATTCTCAAGCAGATAACTGTCGGAGATGTTTTTTATCTTTGCGGTCAGCTGTTCGCTGAGAGAATAAATCTCACGATAATTTCCGGTTCCGTAATTGTCATGAAAAGAACGGATGGTCTTTTTAATGCTCTTTACATCTGTCTCCGTAAGGGAATAACCTTCCCCGTCTCCGGGAAGCATATCATACAGAGAGTGATTATCGTTAATGGAATAAATCGTTTCGTTTTTCTTTACTCGTGTACCGCCCTTTTGATAAAAATTCACGTAGCCGGCACGTTCGGTTTTTACCGTGGTTTCTTCGCGGATAATAACGGCCTCGGCTTGATCGTTCTGGGCAAGGGAAACGGCCTGCACTTCATAAATGGAAAGATGCGTCTTCGTCAGGTATTGATATAATTGAATTCCGAAAAATAAAAGAATCACTAAAAATATAACCACACCGATATTCAGTTTTGATATTTCAAGACTTTTAGAGCCTTTCTTTCTCTTTGTCATATATCCTCACTTACTTTCGTACACTTTCCGTTTATTATACTATATTTTTCTCTATATGAAAAGGGTTTCCTGTTTTTTTTTCGTCACTTGCATATTTTTTTGACCGAAGGACACTCTATAAGCAAAAGGAGGTAATTATCATGAAAACTTTGGATTACACAATGCTGATTCTTGTTATTGTCGGCGCTATTAATTGGGGCTTGATCGGTTTCTTTGGCTTTGATTTGATTCGTATTTTGTTCGGAGATATGACGATGCTGTCTCGAATCATTTATGCAGTTGTAGGAATTTGCGGTCTGTATGCTCTCAGTTACTTTGGCCGAATTGCCAACGAGGCAGAGTAAAGCTTCTTAAAATGGTAAAAAACCGGAAGTCGATAGAATAACCGACTTCCGGGCTTTACTCTTCGGAATCACAGGGAATTTCCTATGGAACAAAAACGCTCCGCTCTATTATAAAGCAACGATAACTTTGCTTTTGGTAATCTCGGAAAGATTCTCAGCATCTGCGGAAAGACTGATGATGATATCTACATTAAACTTATCGGAAACCATGGAAAGCTTCTCGATAACTCGGTCAATATCGGCAGAGCTCATACGAGCAATCTTCAGGAAGCTGTCGAGATAAATCTTCTCAAGGTCGTGATCCTGGGAAATAATACCGCAGATGAAACCGACAAACTCGGATGCACAATCGATGCAGTAGTCATCAACGTTAATCAGACGAATCTTACGATTCAGTTCGTACATATGCTTGTTGCTCTTATCCAAATATACAATCGTGCCTTTCGATACTTCGATATCGGAATTCACCTTATCTAACAAAATTTTAGTTTTACCTTTTCCTTTTTCGCCAGCAATGATCTGAACCATAACTGTGTCCTCCTTCATGGTTATAATTTTAGTCCCGCCACTGCACCTTCTGTGCAGGCCGTGACCGGTAATTGAAATACAGGTTGAATCCGTATGTAATGAACTTCAAATCCTCATTTCCTTTTTTATGGTCTCATTATACTACAAAATAAACAAAATAACAACCGATAAATATGATTTTTTTATGGAAAACAATAGGATGTAATCAATTCATTCATTTTTTTATATAATTTTTCTTCGGTAGCTGCATGGTAAACGCCGAGAATGAATTCCCTGCCCTCTTCGTTTGCTACATACATCATTAAACAGTAACCGGCCTGAGCTGTTGTACCGGTTTTGCCGCCTAAAATGGTAATTCCCTCGGGGTATTCATAATTTCCCAGTTTGAACTGGTTCGTCGATTCGATTACACGTGTTCTGGTGGAACCGGTCTTGTCGATATATTCATAACTCGTTTTGGTTACACCGGACCATTTGACAAATTCGTCATATTTGAAGCACTCCTGCATTACAACGTACATATCATAAGGAGTTGTATAATGCTTATCGTCATGCATACCGTGCGGATTGGCAAATTGGGTATGGGAAAGACCAAGTTTCTTAGCTTCGGCATTCATCATTTCGACAAAGGCTTCTTCTGAACCGGCCAGATACTCTGCCAGCGCGACGCCGACGTTATTTGCTGAAACAACAAGCAGACAACCTAACAGCGCGGAAATGGTAATCTGATCGCCCTCTTCCAATACGGCATTAGAACCACGCTTTAATGCGGCAATCTCGGGAGTAATCGTAATGGTATCGAGCGGATCGCAATTCTTCAGAACCAGCAATGCGGTCATCAGCTTGGTAAGGCTTGCCGGATAACGTTTGTTTAACATGCGATATCCCAACAGCAGTTTGTTATTTGTTTTATCGATAACAAATGCAGTTCCGTCCCGTTCCGGATTTTCCGAATCAAACACATATTCCTCTGTCTGCATTTCTTCGGTAACATCACATAAAAACCACTGGGATGTTAAGGGGGCAAAATCTGCGGTAACCAATGCCCCAACGTCGGAATGAATCACATTGTCCGCCGCACGGTAATTTCCGAGCAGAGAAGTATCCTTACTCCGGCATCCGACCAATCCGAACAGAAGAATGATAATCAGAATGATTCCCGTAACACGCTGCTTCATGATATTCCTCCTCGTAAATTAAAAATCAAAATCGAATTTCAGGGAGTTGTCCTGCACGCTTTCCTTTGTCTGCATTCCGATGTTCAGAAGTATGCCGACCGTCATCATATTGGTCATCAGGGAGGACAGACCGGAACTCATAAACGGCAGCGGAATCCCCGTATTGGGAAGCAGGGAAATAACAACGCCGATATTTACCAGTGCCTGTACCATAATGAGGATTGCGATACCGATTGCAATCAGACTGCCGAGACGGTCTTTGGACTGCATGGCAATACGGAAACTCAGTAAGGTAAAGGCAATATACAGACCGACGACAATGAAACAACCGATAAATCCGAATTCCTCGGCAACAGCGGTAAAGATAAAGTCACTTTCTACGACAGGAACATAGTTGGTTACGCGAGCTCCTTCCACTCCGGTAATCAGCTTGCCGAACATTCCGCCGGATTCGATTGCGGCGNNCGCCCAGTTCTGCTGATACATCAGATCCGGATATTGCTCCGGGTGCAGTATGGAAAGGATTCGGTCTTGCTGCCAGGACTGAAGCAGCGCCTGATAATCCTGCTGTACATACCAGAACAAGCCCAAAAAGGAAGGGATACCGACCAATAGAGCCACGGTAACAATCTTGTAAGATAGTCCGGCAACAAATACCACAACGATAAATGTGGACACCAATACAATACTGGTGGAAAGATCCGGCTGGGTAAATACGAGTAAAATCGGAACACCGATTACCGCCAGAGTAATCACAAGCCCCCAGAAGGTGTTGATTTTTTTCCCAAAGGAATCCAGCAATTTTGCCATGACGATAATCAATACAATCTTTGTAATCTCCGAAGGCATGAACTCAAATCCGGCTCCCGGCCGCCCGCCGCCGCCGATTTTAATCCATCGCTGTGCATCATAGTGTTTCCATCCGTAAATCAGATGGAAACGGTCATAAGTAACGTATTTGCATATCAGCATCAGCAGAATATTGACGAGATACAACGGAATATACAGTTTACAGATAAAGTGATAATCTATCAGGGATACGCAAACCATGATAAATAATCCGGCAAGTATTCCGATAATCTGTTTTTCAAACTGACGTTCGTCCGAATCCTGCAGCCTTTGAATCAGGATTGCACCGATTGCAGCCAAAAGCATAACAATCGCGACTACAGAAAAGCGGTAATTGCTGATATGATATCCCTTTTGTTTGAACATGATACTCCTCTCTATGTCATGTTGTTCGGAAGAAAACCTGACGTTTCTGTTCTTCAGTAAGTGACGAGGTGGCATTCAGGAATCTTCTGCTGAGTTCCCCGTATGCCCTGGAACACTTTCCGTGTTCTCCAATGACAGGATTTCCGCGATTTGTGGAAAGAACCACGGAATCGCTCTCCGGAATAACCCCAAGAACCTCTTCCCCCAGAAGTTCGGAGATGTCTTCGGGTGACATGATTTTGTGTCGCCTGCGCAAATCGTTTCGCAAACGGTTAATAACAAGATAACGTTCTTTAATCTCGCCGGCGTCCAGAAGCCCTATTACGCGGTCGGCGTCTCGTATAGAGGAAACCTCCGGATTTACCACAATGACGGCATTGTCCGCAGCGACTAAGGAGTTTCGGAAGCCTTTTTCAATTCCTGCGGGACAATCAATCAATATGTAATCAAAATCCTCGCGTAATACAGAGATTAGTTTGGTAATCTGTTCCGGTTCGATGGCATCCTTGTCCGCGCTTTGCGATGCGGCGAGCAGATACAGATTCGGATACCGCTTGTCTCGAATCAATGCCTGCTTCATACGGCATCGTCCGCAAATGACATCCAGAATCGTAAAAATTACGCGATTTTCGAGTCCGAGAACAATATCCAGATTTCTCAACCCCAAATCCATATCAATTAACAGGGTCTGATACCCCGCCATGGCAAGACCGGCGCCCAAATTGGCAACAACTGTTGTTTTACCGACACCGCCCTTTCCCGATGTTACGACAGTAACTTTGTGCATGTTCCACCTCTCATTTCTGTAAGCTCTCTGCTTACGATAACATCACATTTTTCCTGTCTTTTGTTCTTTGGGCAAATGCCTTTTTCTTAAATTGCTTTATGATAAAACCTCTGAAAGCTCCGATGCCATTGCAAAGGTATCATCCTGAATCGTCTCAATAAGCACGCTGCCATTTTCGAGGCGTGCGATTTTGGATGCATTTTCCAAATGCTCCTTCTTTTCAAACTTGAGTTTCTTTTTCAGTTCTTTCTTTGTTAATTCCTCTTCTTCGTAAATCACATCGCCGATTTGAAGGTGTACAGGGGTGAAGCGGGAGGCAAATACAAATGCATCCGCTGTATTGTTCCTGCCGGCAATAACCTTTCCGGCTAATGTTCCGAGTACAACAACGCTTCCGCCGGAGATAACGCTTGCACCCTCTTCTACATTGCCGTAAACCACGATGGAGCTCCCGGATTCCAGCTTCCTGCCTCTTTGCACCACGCCGCTGAAAATCTGTGCTGTCTGGTTGGAAAGACAGCTGATCATATTATCGAGAGACATTTTCAAAAGAGCTTCGTTGTCCTGATTATTATCAAATACGCAGATGACCTCCAATTCGGTTGTCTCGGAAATAATCCGAAGAACATCCTTCTGCTCCTCATTGGAAAGTATCCGGCCGTCAAAGGTCAGCGCCATTTTGGCAGCGCCGAGAAATTTGGCGGAATCCTGAAATTTGGCTCGGATTCTTTTACGAAGTTCAGCAAACGGAAGCTCATTATTTAACTGTAAAATAATGCCGTTCTTATATCCTTTGATTACCACAGAAGTATCCATGAAAAATCCTCTTTTCTTATGTTTTGTCAGCAGACTATGTTTCTATCGGAAACCGGCTGGTGTATTGATACACCCGTCAAATTATGAATGTGTCAATACACTAGTCTCCCAATTCGATATCCAGTACCGTTCCGGCAAATACATTACCGCTGAGGAGCGCCTCGCGATTTTCGTCCTCGAAATAGAATCCATAAATTTCGCGGCATACATATGCGGCGTTGGCCGATGCGTAGCCGTTCGGAATTACAACAGTTGCGCAGATCTCCGGACTCGAATACGGAGCAAAGGAAATAAACAGCGCATTATTGGGATGGTTCAAGCTTACCTGAGCAGTACCGGTCTTACCTGCCACCTTGATTTTCAGGTCGGAAAAGACCTTGCGCAGGGAGGAGGTGTCCGCGTTTACCACGCGGTACATGCCGAGCTTTACGGCATCCCAGGAGGACTGATCCACGTTGGTAATCAGATTGTGAACGGTTGCAGCATTGGAAAGCATCAATTCGCCATTCTGGGTCACAATTCGATCAAGCAAGGTCAGATTATAACAGGTACCTTCGTTCGTCAGTGTCGTCAGGTATCTTGCAATCTGAATCGGAGCAAAGCTGTGACCGTAACCGATTGCGGTCCGAACCGCATCCTGACCGGAAATAATCGGCTGTGCTTCGGAAATTTCTACGCCCGATTTGTCGGAAAGACCAAAGTAAGACGCATATTTTTTGATGGTAGCAATGCCTTTGGCGTCATCGTATTCTCCACGGTCGTTCAGTGACATGCGATAGCCGATTTCGTAGAAGAAATAGTTACAGGAAAACTTAATTGCATCCGTAACCGTAATGTGTCCGTGAGAATATTTGCTCCAACAGCTCGGAGAAGGTACAATGGGTTCAAATTTGACCTTATCTTCGATTCTTGTTGACGTCGTAATCAGCTTTTCACCAAGACCCGCAATGGATGTCAGCGGTTTGAAGGTGGAGCCGGTTGTCGTCTTGGACGTTGTTGCACGATTGACCATCGGGTAGGACGTATCGCCGAGCAGCCTGCGATAATACTCCATATCCACACTGTTTGTGAGGTAATTATTGTCATAGCTTGGATAAGAAACCAGACAAATGACCTGACCGGTTTTCGGGTCCGTCGTGCAGACTGAGCCGCTGCAGGGCTCAAGCGCCAGCATGGCCGGCGTGATTTCCAGAAGTTTAATCTTACGCGTCAGGAAATCGTATGCCGAGAGGCTTCCGTTTTGAAGCCGCTGATAATTTTCGGTATCCTCCGCGAGAATCTTCTGATCGAATAAAATCAGGCATAAATCCCGGCCCTTCAACGTATAGTTGAAAATCAGAGTACGATAAATCTTGTTCTGATAGCTTTCGTCGGAACGAAGATTCTTTTCAAGGAACTCGTAAAGGAACTGATACAGTTCGGCGGATTCGTAATAATCCGAACCGATATTGAGTTTATCAAGGGAAATCCAGTTCTGCGTAATTGCATATTGCAGGAACGCATTCAGGCTTGTCTCCTGATTCATATAGGCCTTGTAGTTTTCATCGTCGGTATCGATTTCGGAATTCAGCAAAATTCCGTAACCATCGCTGCCAAGCTTTTGATATACGTAATCCAGATATTCCCGCATGGTATCACCGGCATCCTTATTCGTGACGGTATTTTCGGGATTGAGAAGTTCCATCAGACGATTCCAAATCTTCTCCTCTTCCTGCTGATACAGTTCCAAAACTCTTTGTTCTGTTGCGGAAGCGTCTTTCTCGAGGAAATGCCCGGTATCAATGACATGATTGTGAATGAGTGCATAGTAAGCCTCATAGATTGGAATCTTGATATCGGTTGCATCTTCGCCCTTCGTCCCGTAATCCATCGTCGGGACAAGCTGCGCAAGCAGAATTGCAGCAATGTTTCGTTCCAGAATGTGATAACATGCAATCTGCATATCGGAGTCAATTGTCAGATAGAGATTGTTGCCGGATACCGGCTCCTTCGTCAATGTCTTCGAGACAACCTGTCCTCGTTCGTTTACAATAATGGTTGCTTCGCCGTCAATCCCTGCCAGATACGGCTCGTAGGATTTTTCTACGCCGAGCTTACCGACAATGCTTGACTCGTTATACCGGGCTTCGCTTTCGTTTAACCGGGTCAGCTCCTCCTCGTTAATCAAACCGACATAGCCGATGATGTGTGCGTAATACAAAGCATTGTTATATACACGTTTGGAAGACTTGGTAATTTCGATTCCCGGAACCTTTGTCGTATTCTCATAAAAGGAAATGCGTGCCTCATCACTGATATCACTGACAATGCGGAAGGAAAGGTATTTGGGGTACAGAGTAAACAGCTGATAACGGTAGGCCATGATTTCCAGGGCGTCCTCGAGATTATATTTGCTGTCAATCTGGAACATTCGGACATTTTTGCTGCCATACCGCAGAAAATCAAATACTTCCTGTGCAGTTGCTGCAATTTCTTCTTCGGTAAGCTCCTCCACGCGTGCGTGACCGTAGGCATTTTTCTTAAAACGCAGCAAACTGTTTCCGGAAACAGTAAACTGCAGGCTGCCGTTTTCATCAATGACGATCGGAAAACTGAATTCTCGCTTATATCCAAAATCGCGAAGCAGCTGAACAAGGGAAAAGATGGCGTCATTTTTCTGGGCATTGGTGGAAAGCAAGGCAGAGTCATACATTTCCAGATTGTACTGCAGGTCGTTATAGGCGAGCAGATTTCCGTCCTTATCATAGATCTCCCCGCGGGTTGCCGAAACCGGAACGGTATGCTTATAGGACGTGGAGCCATCCTCGACATTGGCAACCTCGTTGTCCACCATCTGCATCTGGAACAGACGTGCAATGATAACAAACGTTACCAAAGACAGGATAATCCCTACCGGAAGGATTCGATTGGAAGTCAGATTTTTAAGTTTGTCCCAAAAGGTTTCCGACATGTTTGCCTCCTACTGCTTCTGCTCCTCCAGCTTCTTTTGATGTGTTAAAATCAGATGCCGGTAGATAATATCCAAAATCATATAAACTACAATTCCCGCAACCACGGTATACAAAACCTTGGGAAGCATGATTCTGCGGATGAAAAAAATGATATTGAGTCTTCCGCGAATCAGGAATTCAAAGAGATAAATCAATATATCAAATACAAATTCACTGACGCCTAATAAAAGCATCGGGAACAGGGTATCGTTGGGAACATAATATGCTTTCAGATAACCGTTCAGGTAGCCGATAAACATGAGAAAAAGTGCGTAAGCGCCAAGGACTCCGCCATTGGTAAAATCAAGCATAAGCCCGCACACAAGTCCGGTCCACATACCGGCGCTTCTTCCCATTTGGTATCCCGCAGCTACGGTAATCATCAGCAGTAAATCGGGAGCAATTCCTCCGATTTCAATATATGGAAATACTGCGGTTTGCAGCAATATTCCGGCAATAATTTCAATTGCGATAATAAAAGCAGTAAACATATTACTCCCCGTCTTCTTCTGTTACCGGCGACTCCTTAATCGTTGTAATCACCAGTACGGTATTCAAATGTTCAAAATCAACAACCGGGGTCAGGTACCCCTTCTTCGACAACCCATCCGATTCCAGCTGTATATTCGATATGTATCCAATGAGTATGTTGGGCAGATACTTGGTGCTGAGCACCGAGGTGTATACCTTGTGGTTGTTCTTTACTTCGGAATTAACCGAAATATCCCTAACCTCGATAAAGCCGGTATCGAGCAGCTCCAGATTGCCGCTGACCACGCAGTTATCGGAGGTTTTCTGAATGGAAGCGCTGACATAACTCTTGTCATCAATAATTGAGCGTACCACCGAGTAGTTTTTTCCGACTTCGGTAATAATTCCGACCAGACCATTGTCGGCAATGACATTCATGTCGACAGCCATCCCCTGCCTGCTTCCTTTATCAATCGTAAAGGTTGCGTAGTAGCCGCTGGTGTCCTTTGCAATGACATTCGCCCCGACGGTCGGATATTCCACATAAGTTTCCGCAAGCTCCAGAAGCTGCTTGTATCGATCATAATCATATAAGTCGGCCTTCAGAAGATCAATCTGGGATTTCAGATCCAGTACGGTTTCCTGCAGTTCTGCATTTTCCTTCTGAAGCTTTTCGACATCATCAAATCGGGCAAAGAAATCATTTACTCCGGTTCCCAAAACGGAAATACCTTTCTGCATCGGTGTAATCAGTCCGTGAACGGCACTTTGAATCGGACGAAATACATTTCCGAATTTGTATGAGAAGAAAATCAGACAAATACACAAAAAGGAGCACAACATCAGCATATATTTCGGGTCGCTTTCATACTTTTGACTATTTCCGCGTCGCATAGAGTTCTCCTTTCCGTTGTCTTACTTATCGTTGTAATAGCTTTCCTTAAGCGGCTGCGCCAAAGCGCTGTATTCCGGTTCCTCAAGAATGTGGGAAAGTCCATTGATGACGGTAAGCGCACCGTCCGGGCACAGACTGACCTGAAGGCCGGTTGTGGACTGGAGCAGCTTGTCCAATCCGAGAATCCCGGAAGAACCGCCGGTAATTGTCATTCCGTTAGCGTATACATCTGCCGCGATTTCCGGAGGGGTTCTCTCGAGAATGGTACGGATATCTTCCACGATGGAGTTGAGACTCTCAAGGACTGCCTGATTGACAAGCGCCGCGGTAATCTCACGCTCACGCGGAAGGCCGGTTACGACGTCGCGTCCGTATGCTTTGCAGGTCAGGTCGCTTTCCTGACTGAAATCCACTAAATTACGTTTGATGGATTCCGCTGTTTTCTGACCAATCATAAGGTTGTATTTTTTACGTACGGCTGCGGCAATTGCCTCGTCAAACTGATTTCCGCCGATTGGCAGTAATTTGCTTAAAACAATTCCACCCATCGAAAGGATGGAAATCTCGGTAGTATCGGCGCCGATGTTGACAAGCAGCGCACCCTGGCTGTTGCTGATGTTGATTCCGGCTCCGATGGCATCCGCAATCGGCTTTTCCACAAGACGCAGCCTCTTCGGACGCACGATACTGCTGTCTACCAAATCGTAAAATGCCCTCTTCTCAACCTCCGTAATATCATACGGGGTGGCAATGATAAATTCCGCCCCCCGAAACTTACCGTACTGTCTGGACAAATCCAGAAAAATACAGTTCAGAAGCGAAAGCATATTGGAAAGACTGGCAATTGCACCGTGCTTTAACGGAAAGTCTACCTGAATATATTCGGGCGATTTGCCGTACATTTCAAAGGCCTCGTCACCGATGGCAATGACATTATTCCTGCCCTTAATTGCAATAACGCTCTTCTGGTTGAAAATGATTCCTTCACCTTTTCGATATATCTTTAGGGAATTTGTTCCAAAATCAATTCCGAAAATCTTTGTAGCCATTTTATCCTCGCTCTCATCCGGTATCAGATAACCCCGGACTCTTTCATACTATAATACTTATTATTCCCCAAAATAATATGATCCATAAGTGGTAATTGCATGATTTTTGCCAATTCGCAGATTCTCTTCGTTGCAAGGATGTCCTCGCCGCTGGGGTTCGGATCGCCGCTCGGATG
This sequence comes from Lachnoclostridium sp. UBA7482, assembly GCA_002479645.1. Taxonomy (GTDB): domain Bacteria; phylum Bacillota; class Clostridia; order Lachnospirales; family Lachnospiraceae; genus ISDg. The sequence goes on from DLOO01000065.1 coordinate 84,209, forward strand.
ATTGTGAAGCAAAATCATGTTTACAGCATTGGCATTCAATGCACGCAGAAAAATCTCCCTGGGTGAAATCAATGATGCAGTTATGGTACCGCGTGAGATTTCTTCGGTCTTAATCAGCCGGCATTTGGCGTCCAGAAGAAGCAAAAAAACAACCTCCTGCTTCAAAAAGCGAAAATCCTCACGAAAATGCAGGAAAATTCGTTCCGGTGACAGAAAAGAAAGCGTATGTTCTTCCCTTGTTTTCCATATGCGGCGCGATAATTCCGTGATGCAAAGTAATTGCAGCGCTTTTACTTTGCCGACGCCGTGAAATCTTCGGAGTTCGGCAAGACTTGTGCCTGCGAGTCCGGAGATGCTGCCTCCGAGACGGGATAAAATCTGCTTGCACAGGTCGAGACAATTATCCTCTCTGGTGCCTGTCCGAATTATGATCGATAATAGCTCTGCATCCGACAGATTCTCCATTCCATAGTATTCTGCCTTCCGGTCCGGTCGCTCTCCGTCCGGAAGCTGTTTCATATTCTTTTGCATACTTAAGCCTTTCCCTCTCTCCGGGGTCAGCAGTTAAGCACGTTTTGAATCATAGCACAGTTTCCTCGTCATTACAAGGTAATGCAAGCGGATTTTCACGAAGCAGGTATTCCAAAGACATCAGAATGCCGAGCTTTGCGTGATACCAGGTAAGTCCGCCCTGGAAGTAAACCGCGTACGGAGGCTCTACCGGTCCGTCGGCGGAAAGCTCAATGGAGGAACCCTGATAAAATGCTCCTGCCGCCATAATCACGTCCGAATGATATCCCGGCATCGCCCAAGGCTCCGGAACTACGTAGCTGTCAACCGGGGCTGCCGCCTGGATACCGCGGCAAAAAGCAACAACCGATTCCGCATTTCCGAGTATTACGGATTGAATAATGTCGTGTCGTTCTTCCGTTCCGCCCGGAACAACCGCATAACCGAGAGTCTCATACAGTCTTGCAGCAAAAATCGCGCCCTTCAGCGCCCCTGCAACAACGGTCGGCGCAAGGAAAAGTCCCTGAAAAAATGCACGATTCACACCAAGGGAAGCGCCTACCTCTTTCCCGAGACCCGGGGTTGTCAGGCGGTAGGCACACTGTTCGACATATTCTTTCCTGCCGACAATGTAACCGCCGATAGGAGCCAGTCCGCCGCCCGGATTCTTAATCAGGGAACCGACACAAAGGTCTGCCCCGACATCCGTAGGTTCGATTTCTTCAACAAATTCCCCGTAGCAGTTATCTACCATACAGATAACATCCGGCTTGATTCCTTTGATAAATGCTATCAGCTCGCCAATCTGCGCGACAGACAGCGTCGGCCTGGTTTGATATCCCTTGGAACGCTGAATCTCTATCAGCTTTGTACGGTCATTGATTGCGGCGCGGATGCCGTCATAGTCAAATCCGCCGTCCGAAAGCAAATCTACCTGCCTATAAGTAATGCCGTATTCGGACAGGGAACCCGGGGAAGGCTGGATGCCGATAATTCCTTCCAGGGTATCATAAGGCTTGCCGACGGGAGAAAGAATCTCGTCGCCGGGGCGCGTATTGGCAGCAAGGGCAATGGTTAATGCATGGGTGCCGCAGGTAATCTGTGCACGGACAAGGGCATCCTCTGCATGAAATACGGAAGCATATACGGCCTCTAAAGTCTCTCGTCCCAAATCATTATAGCCGTAACCGGTAGAACTTTCAAAGCATTGTTCACACACTTTGTTCTTTTGCATGGCAGAAAGTACCTTCATCTGACAGATTTCCGCAATCCGGTCGATGTTCTGAAATCGTTCGCTCAATTCCGACAGGATTTTGTCGCCTAAAGCAAGTACCTCCTTGCGAATCCCCATTTCTTCATAGGCTTTCGATAATTTATTCTGCATGAAAAATCTCCTTTTGCGTTAAAACAGCAAGCATTTGCCGTAAAATATCTTCTTCGGACAGACTTGTCCGATCAAACCAGACAGGGTCTTTTTCGCGGCGGAACCAGGTGAGCTGGCGCTTTGCAAAATGGCGCGTTTCCTGTTGGATTCGGTGAATCGCTTCGTCCAGAGTAATCTCACCGCGCAAATGCATCAGAAGCTGCTTATAGCCAAGCCCCTGCATTGCTACGGTACACCCGCCGTAACCAAGAGCGACGAGATTCCGAACCTCCTGCTCCAAGCCCTCGGAAATCATTTCCAGCACACGTTGATTGATTCGTTTGTATAGTTCTTCTCTATCGCGTGTTAACACAAAATAGGCGGCATTGTAAGCGCTCTCGCGCTGCTTCTGCTCTTCATTGTGCTCCGATATCGGCCTTTGGTGGAAATGATAATATTCCAGGGCACGAATCACGCGCTTGACGTTATTGACGTGGATACCGTCCGCCGAATCAGGATCGACACGGAGAAGTTCTGCGTACAATTCTGCCGCTTTGCCGTCTGTAACCATTTGTTCTAAGTACTTGCGATAGCTGTCGTCTTCCTCTTCGGAAGCAAAATCGATATCATACAATACAGACTGAATATAAAATCCGGTACCTCCCACAAGAATCGGAATCCGATTCCTGCTGTAAATGTCCCGTATCGCCTCTTTTGCCATTTGCTGAAATACGGCAACGCTGAACGGTTCTTCCGGAGAAAGGCAGTCAATCAGATGATGGGGAACGCCGTCGCGTTCGGCTTCGGGAAGCTTTGCGGTGCCGATATCCATATGCCGGTAAACCTGCATAGAATCGGCGCTGATAATTTCACCGTTGATTGCTTTTGCCAAAGAAAGGGAAAGTGCCGTTTTTCCAACAGCGGTCGGACCGGTCAGAATCACGAGTGGTTTCCTGAAATCCATGTGCGCTCCCCTTTCCTGATAATCAACTAAATAATACGTTTGAATCTCTTTTCCATTTCGTATTTGGACATTGTGATAATAACCGGGCGTCCGTGAGGGCACTGAAACGGATTGTCCAATGTCATCAGCTCTTCCACAAGGTGGCGGGCCTCAAGTTCGCTGATCCGTGTATTGCCCTTGATTGCGGCCTTGCATGACATGGATGCAATCTTTTCCAGAATGACGTCGGCAGGACCGTAAACGGGAGCCTCCACCAACTGATCCAGAAGAGAACAAAACAGTTCGCCCTCTGCCAGACGATATAAATCAACCGGTACGGCGCTGATACGGTACTCATGACCCCCGAAGGGTTCGATTTCAAAGCCTAATGCTTCAAAACGCTCCTGATATCGCAGGTAGGTTTCCTCTTCGCGAAGACTGAGGGATACGATGGCCGGCGGGCAGATTTGCTGTGACATAACCTGCTTGTTTTTACAGGCTTTCACCATGCGTTCAAAAATGATTTTCTCATGGGCAGCGTGCTGGTCAATCATATAGAGCTGATTTTCCACTTCCAGCATCCAATAGGTGCCGAATACCTGACCGATGATACGGTACTCCGGCATCGCAGAAGCAGGAACGATATCCGGCTGCAGCTTGGGAGACGCTTCCCCGAAAACGGTATGTGCGTCTGCCGCCGAACCTTTTGGTTCTTCCCTCTCGGACTCGGAAAGCTTAGAAACCGCAGATTCCGAAGGGCTTGCACCGTCCTCGCTACGTTGTTCCTCCGGTTGCTTTCTCCCCGACCATAACGGCAGAGTTTCCTGATTACCGGTCAGGTACGGGGAAGCTTCCGCAAGAATTTCTTTGGCGACATTTTGCCGGTACTCCTGACGACTTTTCGTCATATAGACTTCCGGCGGCTTGGGAAGCACCGCTGCGGTTTTTTCCTCTTTCTCATTCAGCGATACGTCCGGGATTAAAACAGCCTGGCGCAGGGTGTCCGAAATCACTTGATAAAGCTGTTCGTATACAAGCTCCTGTTGTTCGATTCGGACCTCCATCTTGGAAGGATGGACATTGATATCAATCTTGTCCGGCTCAAAGGAAAACATCAGACAGGTAAACGGGAATTTGTGCTGCATAATATGTGATTTATAGGCTTCTTCAATCGCCTTATTGATTATGCGGCTTCGGATGTATCGGCCATTCAGGAAATAATTCTCATTGTCACGATTTCCTCTTGCTGCAATCGGTTTCCCGATATAACCGGAAACCGAAAAGCCTTCGCACTGCTTCTCCACCGGCAATAGATTTCGGGCAATTTCACGACCGTATACGGAATATACTGCATCCCGCAGATTACCGTTTCCGGAAGTGTACAATGCGGTTCGTCCCTGGTTGATGAAGCTGAAGCTGATTTCCGGATGGGAAACCGCCAGACGATACATCAATTCGGTGATATATCCGGCTTCTGTCATTGCAGACTTTAAGAATTTTCTTCGGGCGGGAACATTGTAAAATACATCCCGCACCAAAAAGGTCGTTCCGTTCGGGCACCCGACATCGGAAATACCGTCTTCCACGCCGCCGTTTACGACATAGCGTGTGCCCAGCATGTCTTCCTGCCTTTTGGTTAAAAGCTCCACATGGCTGACCGCGGAAATACTCGATAATGCTTCCCCTCGGAACCCAAGACTTACAATATGCAGCAAATCATCCGCATTTTTTATCTTGCTGGTTGCATGCCGTAAAAATGCAGGTTGAACGTCCTCGCGGTCAATACCGCAGCCGTTGTCCGTAACTCGCAGCAGCTGTATTCCGCCGCCGCGAATCTCAACGGTAACAGCCGTAGAACCGGCGTCGATAGCATTTTCTACCAACTCTTTTACAATCGATGACGGACGGTCAATAACTTCGCCGGCTGCAATCTGATTGATCGTTTCCGCATCCAACAGTCGAACATTTCCCATGCCGCACCTCCTGTAACTTATAAACTCATGTACTCGTCAAATTCATCAATAGACATCAGAATCTTACGAGGTTTGGTTCCCTCTTCGGGACCGACAACGCCTGCCTCGGCGAGCTGATCCATAATCCGCGCCGCACGGTTGAAGCCAATCTTGTACATACGCTGCAGCATACCGATGGACGCCTTGTCTTTTTCAATAATCAATCGTCCGGCTTCTTCAAAATACTCGTCACGGTCGGAAGCTGCGGCGTCCCCGGCGGCAGAAC
>DLOO01000065.1:89318-101989 GCA_002479645.1 Lachnoclostridium sp. UBA7482
GCCAAGGGCGACGTCGAAGACGGAATCCGATACAAATGCACCCTGAATACGGGACGGCATCGGAGCACCGGAAGGTGCGAAAAGCATATCACCTTTTCCAAGAAGCTTCTCTGCACCAATCTGGTCGAGGATGGTTCGCGAGTCAATCGAAGAAGAAACGGCAAAGGCAATACGGGACGGAACATTTGCTTTTATCAAACCGGTAATGACGTTTACGGACGGTCTCTGCGTTGCAATCACCAGATGAATACCGGCGGCACGTGCCAGCTGAGCCAAACGGCAGATGGCGTCTTCGACGTCGCCCTTGGCAACCATCATCAAATCGGCAAGTTCGTCTACAATGATAACAAGATGCGGCATCTCCTTCAGCGGATTGCCTTCCTTGTCAAGAACAGGTTCTGTGGAATTCTTAATTTTCTCGTTAAAGCCCTCCATGTTGCGCACGCCGAGATGCGCAAATAACTGGTAACGGTCTCCCATCTCCTTAACCGCCCAATTCAGGGTTGCACTTGCAATCTTCGGATCGGTTACAACGGGCGCCCACAGGTGGGGAATACCGTTATAGACGCTAAGCTCAACGACTTTTGGGTCAACCATAATCAGTCGAACCTGCTTCGGAGAATACTTAAACAGGATACTCATAATCAAGGTGTTGACACAGACGGATTTACCGGAACCGGTCTGACCGGCAATCAGCAAATGCGGCATCTTTGTGAGATCGGCAACGATACTGCTGCCCCCGATATCCTTACCAACGGCAAAGGCAATCTTTGCCTTGCTGTCCCGGAACTCGGAGGTCTCGAGAAGGGTTCTCAGATAAACCATGGAATTCTCGCTGTTTGGAACCTCGATACCGACAGCGGCCTTTCCGGGAATCGGCGCCTCGATACGTATGTCGGCAGCGGCAAGGTTTAACTTAATATCATCTGCAAGGGCGGTAATCTTACTAACCTTAACTCCCTGCTCCGGCTGTAATTCATAACGGGTAACCGTAGGACCGCAGCTGATATTGGTTACGGTGACATTGACGCCGAAGCTGCGAAGGGTGGAATGCAGCTTTGCAGCAGTTTCCTTTAACTCGGTGTTGCTTACGCCCCCGGAAACGCCCTGCGGACGATTCAAGAGTCGAAGCGGCGGGTAAACATAAGGCTTTTCGGGAACAACCGGAGTGGTAAGCGCCTTGGTATGCGCTAAAATAGCCTGTTCGTCTGCTTCTGTGACGGGAGCTTGTTCGGATGATTCCGAAACGGCAGAAGACCCCTTATGCGCAGGACTTTCCGTTTTGGTTTCCGCATGTGCGCTCTCGGCGGTTGCAGCGACGGATACGACCGGCTTGCGTCCGTAATCGTGTGCCGGTTCGGAAGTATCAAGGGAATCCTCCTCGTAGGAACCGTTTTTGGTAATGGTAATATCAGAGAATAAATCGTCTGCCGTCGGCATCCTATGAGAAGTCTGTGTCGGCGTATCCATAGGATGTTCTGCCGGATATTCTGCTTTCGGAGCCGGAACGGATTCCGTATCCTTCGGATCAGCTGACGGTCTTCTGATTTCGTGCATATCCTGTGTCGGAGCTTCGACCTCCGGCTGCTTGCCGCCGTTTTCTTTCAGACGGTCAAGGAAGGACTTCTTCTTCGGCTTTTTCGGCTTCGGCTGTTCATAAAAATCATAATCGGGACCTGTCGCCGCCGGAGCCGCATCGACTAAGACGAGACGGCGCTTACGGTTTTCTTCCTGAATCTCATCAAGCGTCATGCTGCTGATTTCACGTTCGGTTCTTCTGCGCTCGGTTTCGTACTCGAAATATTCCTCTTCTGCCTGACGTTTTTCCCTCCTGCGTCTTTTATAATATGCGGTTATGGAACGCTCGGTAATTAAAATAACGCATACAAGAATCAGAGCGGCAAGGATGATAACGGAAGCAACCTTGCCAAACAGCAGGTACATCGGCTTTCCGAGAATCGCGCCGAAAATACCGCCGCCGACCTTTTGTTTATAACCCTGTGCAAATGCCTGGAAAATGCCGTATTTCCGGGCGCATCCGGAGATAATGTGAATCAGGGAAGCAAGGAAAAATAATGCAAAGATAAAAAAGGTGGACTTTCTGGTTGCAAGCGGGTTGCCCGGATTGGCACGCATAAATACCACAAGGAAAAAGAGCGCAATCGGAAATATGTATGGTAAATATCCGCCGAGAAGACCGAAAACAACAACGTTAATCGCACTTCCGACCTTACCGCAGATGCCGAAGTAGCTCAGATAAAGAATGATACAAATCATCAGAGTTACAATCAAAGCAACATCATCGGTAATTTCCTTACGTCTGGTTACCTCCTGAATACGCCGCTCTTTCTGCTCCTGCTCCTTTTGGAGACGGCTTTCTTTTTCCTTTGCCGTTTCTTTTTTGCCGTGTGTCTGCGTGGTTTTTGCATTGGCAGCAGCTCTATGTTGTGTTGCAGTTTTTTTCACTTCTTTTGCCATAGATTACCTCCGGGAAGAAAAATAAAAACCGAGTGAGTTACGCAATTACATATTTGCAAACGTAATGGATAAAAACAACGATGCCAAGTACGATTCGGTACCAACCGAAGGCGGAGAAGCTGTGCTTGCTGATGTACTGCATCAGAAGTCGGATGCAGAAAAACGATACGACAAAAGCGACAATCATCGCAACCATCAGCATCGACAATTCCACACCGCTGAAATTCAGACCGAATTTTAACAGCTTCAAAAGGCTGGCGCCTGCCATTGTCGGAATGGCAAGGAAAAACGTAAATTCCGCAGCCATAACGCGGCTGGAGCCGAGAATCATAGCGCCGAGAATCGTAATTCCGGAGCGGGAGGTTCCGGGGATTACTGCCAGACACTGGAACATACCGATGTACAGCGCCAACTGATAAGGCATGGTATTCAGATTGGCAAAACGAGGAGTCTTGTTCTGATTTAACTTCTCAATACCGATAAACAAAATGCCATAAAAAATTAAAGTCATGGCGATTGTCAACGTGGAACGATTTCCCTGATAGAAAAACTCGTCAATTTTGTCCTCGAAAAGCAGGCCGACAATTCCAATCGGTACACAGGCAACTGCAACCTTGAGCCACATAATGAATTTTTCCCTGTGGATAGCAATGCCGCCGCGGTCGCTTTTCTTAAAAGGCCAGATTTTGTTCCAAAACAAAAGAACTACAGCCAGAATCGCACCTAATTGAATCACAACCATAAATACTTCCTTGAAGTTCGGATTCTCCGCAAACGCCTTTAGCGGGAAGAACTCTTCAAACAAAAGCATGTGGCCGGTACTGCTGATCGGAAGCCATTCGGTAATACCCTCGACAATACCAAGTAAAATAACTTTCAGAAACTCCAGAAATTCCATAAACAACCTCTTTTCTGATAAACACACCGTTCCGGTTCTATCTTAAAGTTTTGTAATCTGTAAATATATAACCCTCGTGTAAAAATATGCATTCCTCTTATCATTTTATCACATATAGCTAAATATTTCAACGGTTACCGCTGCTTGAGTTTCTGTATTTTTATCCGGCAGTAAAATTTCTTTGAAATTGATTGATTTTTATGCAAAATACCTGCCGCATAAAAAATACAGAAACTCAAGTTACCGCTGAAAAGAACGAATAAATTAAGCTGTTTTGTGCATACTGAACAAATACGCTGCAAATGCCCGACGCGTTTGCGGTGACGTCATTTTTTATTGGTATTTACGGAGTTTGATTATGAAGGATGCAGATCAGGGACACCCTGTGGATTATTCGGGAAATCCGAATATTTTGATTTTAGATGATTACAGAAAAATAGAATTATTGTTGATTATCGGCGAAGTCGAGGGTCATGATATTGCCTCGAAATCCAGCAAAACAACGCGATATGAAGAATTGATTCCGCGTTTGATTCATGCGGAGCACGATTCTTCCGTCGCCGGGGTTCTTGTTCTTCTTAATACGGCGGGCGGTGATGTGGAGGCAGGTCTTGCGATTGCCGAAATGCTTGTATCCGTCAGCAAACCGGTAGTCAGTCTGATTCTCGGAGGTTCCCATTCGATCGGAGTTCCGCTTGCCGTTGCTTCCGACTATAGTTTTATCGTTGAAACCGGTACCATGACCGTCCACCCGGTACGTACAAGCGGTACGATTCTCGGCGTTTCACAGTCTTTTGAATATATGGAGCGGATTCAGGAACGGATTATCACATTTACCGTAAAGCATTCGGATATCTCCACCGATGCGCTGAGAAAATTGATGTTAAATACGAAAATGTTTACAAAGGATCTCGGGACTTTGCTGGAAGGTAAGGAGGCTGTCGAATGCGGAATTATCGATGAGGTCGGTGGAATTGAAAGTGCGCTTAACAAATTAAAGGAACTGATTGAAAAGCAGGGATGCGGGAATTAGATATCCTATATGGAAAAAACTGTCCTCCTGAGATCGGACGTTCTTCGGAGGACAGTTTTTATGTGTTGTTTTCTAAGCGCTGTTAAGCTGTATTCGACGTAATATCGGGTGCTTTTTGTACTTCTATTCTTCCTCCGGATAAATTTCAAAGGAGGCTTCCTCACCCTTCTGCATATCGAGTTTGAAGAACTTATCCGCATACTGTACGGTTTCATGGAATTCCCCGGTCATTGCCTTTGCGCTAAAGCTCTGCAATCTGCCCTTGCTCCAACGAATCGTGAAACGGGCGCCGCCGCGCGTGCAGACGCCGTCCAGCTCACCACTATTCCATTCCGCAGGCAATGCAGGAAGAAGAACGATACGGCCTGCGTTGCTCTGAATCAGCATCTCCCCGATTGCCGCAATCGAACCGAAATTACCGTCGATCTGGAACGGCGGATGATTATCAAACAGATTACTGAGCGTTGAGGATTTGAAAAGAGCAAGCAAATTCTCATAGCTTTTTTCGCCATCCCACAAACGCGCATACATATTCATAATCCATGCACGGCTCCAGCCGGTATGCCCGCCGCCGTGTGCCAAACGTCTGCGAAGGGTTACCTTGGCTGCCTCTGCGAGCTCGGGCGTACCGTCGACAGTAATCTGCGAAGACGGGTGCAGCGCGTACAAATGCGAAATGTGCCGGTGTCCCGGGTCCTTTTCTTTGTAATCCTCCTGCCATTCCATAATCTGGCCGTAGCTGCCGATTTTCAGCGGAGGCAATTTGGCAAGAAGTTCCCTTGTGCGAAGAATAAAAGATAAATCCTCTTCTTCCACCAAGGATGCCATCTCTAAAAATTGTATAAAATGGTCACGCAGAATCTCAACGTCCATGGAAGAATTGGCACAGGTACTGCCTTCCACACCATCCGGAAGAATATAGGTATTTTCCGGAGAAACGGAAGGACAGATAATGGCTTCCTCTTCTGTTTCGACTAGAAAATCATGGAAAAAGAGAACCGATTCCCTGACAACCGGATACATTTTTTTCAAAAAATCCATATCTCCGGTAAACAGGTAATGCTCCCAAATATGCGTACAAAGCCACGGAATACTCATAACCCAGTAAGAACCGGGAATCCAGGTATCCTGAGGCGCGGTGTCACCCCAGAGGTCTGTGTTGTGGTGACAAACCGTTCCACGGCAGCCATACATTTCCCTTGCAGTTTTCTTACCATTTTCACACATAAGAAGCATATGGTCAAATAACGGCAGNNAGCTGACACTCACCGAGACCAAGCATCTCCGCCGGCCAGTAATTCATCTGAGTGTTGATATTTACCGTGTATTTGCTGCCCCACGGCGGATCAATATCTTTGTTCCAGACGCCCTGCAGATTGGCGGGCATGGAACCCGGACGGCTGCACGAAATCAAAAGATATCTGCCAAAGTCAAAATAGAGGTTAATCAGGCCGTTGTCCGGCGCATCGGAATTGATTCTTGCAAGACGCTGGTCGGTAGGCATATCCTCCAATTCGGGATTTCCGGAAAGGCGCAGTCTTGTTCGGGAGAACAGGCTGCGATAATCCTTCAGGTGCTCCTCAAGAAGCTCCGCATAGGTCATATAACGCGTACGATTTAAGGTTGTACGTACATACTCTAACGGATCTGCCTCGCGGTAAGTTGTTGCGGCTGTAAATAAAATGCAAAGCTTTTCCACCTGTTTACATTCCAGATATTCGCCGACCGGAGTAATGGTTCCGCCTTGGGAAAATCCGGTCACACCGGCTGCAAAATGATAATTGTCGCCAACCATTTTACCGATTGCGAAAACGGTATTGTCGTCATGGAAACCGCTGTCATAAAAACACATTCTTGCAAAATTCAGGCTCAAATCAAACGGAGAGCCGTCGGTTGTTGATACCTTAATTACAATAACATTATTTTCAAAATTTGCAAAAATTTCCTCAACGTATGTAGTGTCGCCGCAGGTCTTGGTTACGGTATGAATTGCGCGTTCCAGATCCAATTCTCTGCGATAATTTTCACATTCTCCCTTGATTCCATGGTACTTCATGTAAATCTCGCCCAAACAGGAATAAGGGCGCTCGCTGGCGGGAGTCCCGGAAAATGCATGGAGTAAGAGTTCTTCCGCTTCCGGAATCTTACCTGCAAAAATCAATTCCCGAACCTTTTTTAAGTTTTCATTCGCGTCGGGATTGATACGTTCCATCGGACCGCCATACCAAAGCGTGTCCTCGTTTAACTGGATACGCTCATACTCTTCGGTGCCGTAAATCATGGCGCCAAGCTTGCCGTTACCAACCGGTAAAGCCTGGTTCCAATCCCAACCTGCGCTATGATTGTAAAATAATTTGCTCATGTCAAATCTCCGCTACGTTATCGGCAATTAAACCTCAATTTCACCGGACTCCGTCAGCCAAAAGTCAAAATGAAGTTCTTTATTGCAGCACTGGTAAATCTCATCGAGTTCAGGACCACAGCTTGCAGAACCAACACCGGACATCTGTCCGTCAACACAAAGAATCGTCATATCGGATTCCGTTAATTCATATTGATGCTTTGCGTTAGCAAGCTGTTCTTGTGTATAATGCGAAGCATTTGCCGAAAAATCATCATCGCTTCGTACCGTCAGGGTTCTCCTGCCATCGGAAACGGTTACGAACTGGACGCCGTAATGAGAAGAATTTTCCTGGGGACGGATATATTCTTCATGGTTTCCGGTAACTGTCGAATGGAACAAATCGACATAAGAAGCACGATGCTTGTCAATATAACTCTCAAACGGACCATAGCCGTAATACGTAAAGTCTTCAAACTCCTTCGGCAGGAAGAAACGTACGCCAAAACGAGGCAGGTATTTCAAATCTTCCATAATGCTTGCATCTAAAAACATATGAAGTTCGCCGCCCGGATAAATACGATATTCGACGCGTACTCTCGCAACAGGCTCAAAGGTCGGGCAGGCAAGCGCCAGCTCGGCGCGAATCAGCATCTCATCTCCGGACTCGATGTACTTAAGATTGTATACCTTTGTCTGCAGCCGATGCAGGTTCATCTTCTCCCACTGCCAGCGAATCGAATCATTGTCTATCGGTGCACGGTAGAGATTGATTTCCGCAGGTTTAACAAGAAGCTCCTTATGGTCGCGAATAATCGAGGTAATCATTGCAGTTTTCTTGCTGATACGGTAGCTTCCGCGTTTGGTTGCAACCGTGATATAGAAATCATCTGCACTCAGGGAGAGGAAGCGGCGGTTTACCTTTTCAGGGCGGAAGCGGCGCTTATTCTCGATTAAGTTCATTTGGTCAAATCCGACCTCACGGAAATCCTCCGTTCCCTTCTTCAGTGTCAGGAAACGTATCCAGACGTCCTCGCCAACCGGATGCATCAATTCAGGAACCTGAAGAGTTACCTGACTGTGTGCGGAACAGTTAAGGGCAATTTCGCCTTCCTTTTTGAGAGCGCCATTATCTTTGATTTCATAGCGAAGGATAAATTCATCCTGGTATGCCGTAAAATCCATCGTGTTTTTGAACAGGTACAGACCCTCCTCCGCATTGATACAGGTAATACGAAGCGGACGGTAAACCTGCTTTAATTCACGTAAACCGGTATGCGGTTTTCTGTCCGGATAAACCAGACCGTCGCAGCAGAAATTGCCGTCGTGATGGAATTCTCCGAAGTCTCCGCCATAGTTGTATTCCGGCGTTTCGCTCTCGCCTTTTTTTCGGTCAAGCGCATGGTCGCACCATTCCCAAACGCATCCGCCCATAAAGCGGTCGTCAGAGAAAATCGCCTGCCAGTAATCTTCCAAATCTCCGGGGCCGTTGCCCATTGCATGACTGTATTCGCACATCAGATACGGTCTTTCGGGAGAATCACTCATATAACGATACATGTCACTGATTTTCGGATACATAACCGAATAAACATCAAGAATGCCCGTATCGGTACGCTCCAGGGAGTGATGCATGCTTTCGTAGTGATACGGTCTTGTAACATCCATAACCTTAATGCGCTCAACGATTTCAGCGAACAGATTAGACCAGCCGCTCTCATTTCCCATGGACCACAGAATAACACAGGGACGGTTAAAATCTCTGGTAATCAATTTGCGTTCCCGATCCATGATGGCTTCGGTAAACTGCGAATCACATGCCAACATGCTGATACCATGGTAACCGTCATGATTGACAATCGGGCTGTAAGCTTCTACCGAACCGTGTGTCTCCAAATCTGCTTCATCGATGACATAAAAACCAAGCTCATCACATAACTGGTAAAAAATCGGGGCATCCGGATAATGCGAAGTACGAATGGTATTGATATTGTACTGCTTCATCATCTGAAGGTCGCGAAGCATCTGCTCTCGGCTGACGGCTGCTCCGGTGGCAGGCTCACTTTCGTGACGATTTACACCTTTCAGCTTCACTGCAACATGGTTTATCTTAAATACGGAATCCTCAATCTGAATATCACGAATACCGATTTTCTCTCCGATTACTTCGGCTTGCGTTGCGAGCTTCATCTTATAAAGTACCGGTTTTTCAGCGCTCCAAAGCTTTGCATCCTCTATGCTGTAATCAAAATATCCGTCGGCATCCGGCGTCCCTTCCGTAAGCAGATTGTCCTCCGGATCATACAGGGATACCTTGACCTCGGTTGTACCGGAAATCTGAACATGGATACCGGCACGGACGTTTTTATCCTCAAAGGAAACGGCAGTGGTTACCTGGTAACCACGGATATGTTCCGGTGCGCGATGAAGCAAATAAACATCGCGGAAAATACCGGTATAGCGGAATTTATCCTGATCCTCAAGATATGTGCCGTCACACCACTTAAGAACAACGACCGTAATATGGTTGGTTCCGGCAGCCAGCACATCATTTAAGCGAAATTCACTGGTCGCATGGGAAACCTGACTATATCCGAAAAATTGTCCGTTAACAAAGAGATAGAAACAGCTGTCAACACCCTCAAATACAAGGTAAGTATCATCCATGCCGGGGGTATATTCAAACGTACGATGGTATATCGCTACCGGATTGTCCGAAGGAACATACGGCGGATCGTACGGAATCGGATAATGTACATTGGTATACTGAGGCTTATCGTAGCCGTGCAGCTGAATTACGGACGGAACAGGAATCTTCTCGTCGTAGGGCTGCTCAAGGAAGGAGCTTTCCATATCGAAAAAGCTCTCATAAAAAGCAAAATCCCATTCACCATTCAACAGCTGAAAACGTTCGGATTCCTCACGCATGGCAAATGGATCCTGATTGGCTCCGAACGGAATGAAATAGTTGTGATCCGCTTCGGTGTTAACATGAAGCACCGCCGGATTTTCATGGTACGTCATTAGTTTTTTCATGAAACTCCTCCACATTATATAAAAGGCTGCAGGCAAATACTTCTGCTTGGCCTGTATTGTCAAATTTGGGTTCGCATTGATTGCTGCAAAAATATTTTGTGGAAAGAAAGGTGCCATATCCGGAATATTCCCTTTCCTATGACACCTTTTCATTTTCCCTAGTGAATATTATTTTACATCTTTGATAGAGAAGGAAATTCTTCCCATCTTATCCTTGCCAAGGCAAACTGCCTTAACAACATCGCCGAGGGTGAGTACGTCTTCTACATGATTGATGCGCTCCTTGGCAATCTTGGAAATATGAACCATAGCTTCCTTGCCGGGGGCAAACTCGAGGAATGCACCGAAATCCTTGATGCTTACAACCTTTCCTTCAAGAACCATACCCTCTTCAAAGTCGGTTACGATAGTTTCAATCATCTTTCGAGCCTTTGCCATTGCCTCTGCATCGGTACCGCAGATAGATACTGCACCGTCGTCGGTAATATCAATCTTAACACCGGTCTGCTCAATAATTGCGTTGATGGTCTTACCTCTCTGACCGACAACCTCACCAATCTTAGCAGGATCGATCTGAATCTGGATAATCTTGGGAGCGTAAGCATTTACGGTAGGTCTGGGCTCGGAAATTGCAGGCTTCATACAGGTGTCCATGATGAAAAGTCTGGCTTCACGACATCTGGCGATGGCACCTTCGACAATCGGACGGGTCAGACCGTGAATCTTAATATCCATCTGGATCGCGGTAATACCCTTGGTGGTACCGGTTACCTTGAAGTCCATATCGCCGAAGAAGTCCTCAAGACCCTGAATGTCGGTAAGAAGTACATAATCGTCATCGGTTTCCCCGGTAACAAGACCACAGGAAATACCGGCAACCATAGCTTTAATCGGAACACCGGCAGCCATAAGGGACATACAGGATGCACAGGTTGAAGCCATGGAGGTAGAACCGTTGGACTCAAAGGTTTCGGATACGGCACGGATTGCATAAGGGAATTCTTCCTCGTTCGGGAGTACCGGCAAAAGCGCACGCTCAGCCAAAGCGCCGTGTCCGATCTCTCTACGTCCCGGACCGCGGGAAACCTTGGTCTCGCCTACGGAGTAGGACGGGAAATTGTAGTGATGCATGTAACGCTTGCTTACGGAAGTATCATCCAGGCCGTCAAGCTTCTGCGCCTCGGAAAGAGGTGCAAGAGTTACAATATCACAAATCTGAGTCTGTCCACGGGTGAACATTGCAGAACCGTGCACTCTCGGAATCAAATCAACTTCTGCTGCAAGAGGACGAATCTGAGTAATCTCACGACCGTCAGGACGCTTGTGATCCTTAAGAATCATTTTACGAACGGTCTTCTTCTCGTACTGGTATACAGCCTCATCAATCAAAGGAAGCCAGTCCGGGTTCTCTGCAAATTTCTCTGCAAGCGTATCTTTCATCTGACGGATGCGCTCCTCACGAACCTGCTTCTCAGGGGAGAACATAAGGACTTCCATATCTGCCGGAGGAACAATCTCTTTAATTGCCGCAAATACCTCCTCAGGAATTGCGCAGCTTGTGTAGGAGTGCTTCGGCTTACCGCACTCTGCAACAATCTTGTCAATAAATGCGATAATGTCCTTATTTACGGAATCGGCAAGGTAAATAGCCTCAATCATCTTGTCTTCCGGAAGCTCGTTAGCGCCTGCTTCAATCATGATGACCTTTTCTCTGGTGGAAGCTACCGTCAGCTTCAGGTCAGAGTTCATGGTCTGCTGCTGGGACGGATTAACGATGAATTCGCCGTTAATCATGCCGATCTGTGTCGTTGCGCAGGGTCCGTCGAACGGGATGTCGGAAAGTGCAACGGCAATTGCAGAACCGAGCATAGCGGTAAGCTCCGGAGTGCAAGCCGGGTCCACGGAAAGAACCAGGTTGTTGATGGTTACGTCGTTGCGATAGTCCTTCGGGAAAAGCGGACGCATCGGACGGTCAATAACACGGGAAGTGAGTACGGCGTTCTCGCTTGCCTTACCCTCTCTCTTGTTGAAACCACCGGGAATCTTGCCTACGGCATACATCTTTTCTTCGTACTCAACGCTCAAAGGAAAGAAATCGATACCATCTCTGGGCTTCTCGGAAGCAGTTGCGGTGGAAAGAACGGTGGTGTCACCATAGTGCATAAGCGCTGCACCATTTGCCTGCTTGGCAACACGGTCTACATCGACGGTAAGTGTTCTGCCGGCAAGTTCCATTGAAAAACTTTTGTACATAAAACCTCCATTCCGCAGGCGTGTACATATGCCTGCCTTCTCTTCTTTTCACAAATTCTCTGAATCTGTGAACACTGAGTTTGACTCAAGTCATATTCTCAGTTGACATGTTTGCGGCATTGTGGAAAACTACCGCAACAACTGAAAAAGGTACAGCCTGCGTTTCTGTGCCCTTTTCAGTAGTTACGGGAAAAACGGTTTCCGCAGCTGCCCGAAACAGATAAAATATTCATAGAACTGTCCTATGAATACAAAACAAGTTGGTGCAATACTACACCAACTTGAATTATACCATAGCTTGTATAAAATATCCAGCCTTTTTTTATCGCTTGTATGTACATGCTGTATATACATATAAGCGAAAGGAAATTAGCCGAAGTTTTGCATTATTTGCAGCTGACGCTGACAATTTTCACTTCGGAAGGCGCCGAGAAAATGAAACCGATGCCACTGAGGGATGAACCGTTTGCGATATTTCCATTATATTCAGCCGGGGTCAGGGTTATTGTCTTACCGGAGACGCGGATTTCACAGCACCAGTTATTCTCCACTCGTATAATAAGTTTATAGTGAATAGTTGCTTAGTACCTTGACAACTAAATAGGTATTTGGTAATACCCACGATCATGGAG
>DLOO01000034.1:0-9821 GCA_002479645.1 Lachnoclostridium sp. UBA7482
AGGGAGGCAGACGATGAGTGAAGTGAAAAAAATGAGTCTTGGCCCCGAGACAAAAGCCGATGAAATGAAGCCGGTGGAAGCGTGGACGCTTGTAATTATGTTCCTGCTGCTTCTGGTCGGAGGCGCGGGAATGCTCCTATTGAGGCAAGGCAGGGAGTTCTCCGCGCANNGCGTCGTGTTCTGGCACAAATACCGGCGGTTACCGCGAAAGGAATCAAAGACGGAACCTACATGGAGAAATTGGAGACGGCACTTGCGGATCAATTTCCGGGACGAAATGTACTGGTTTCCATGAACAGCTTGTATTTGTGCGCGCTTGGCAAAAGGGAAATCGGAGATGCATATATCGGCAGTGACGGTTACCTGTTTGCCAAGATTACGGAGGACGAGGTATCGCCTGAAGCGATGAATGCACGGTTAGAAGCTCTGCGGGCATTTGCGCAAATGCTTTCGGAAGAGAAAGTTTCCTTTCGGCTGATGCTTGTTCCGTCGGCGGCATTTTCGTTACAGGAATGTGTGCCGCAGGGAGCGGATTTGTACCCGCAGGGGGCGTACCTTTCGCTGGCGGCAGAGCTGTTCGGTGAGAATTTCGTAGATTTGCGGGAGGTTCTTACGGAATCGGAGCATTACTACCGCACGGATCATCATTACACGACGGAGGGGGCGTATGAGGCGTACAAAGCGTATGCCAAATCTCTGGGAATCGATGCGGATAAGAAGCGTCGGTTTCAGGAGGTAACGGTGCGGGAGGATTTCCGCGGAACGCTTTACGGAAAAACCCTGCTGCCGACCGCTGCCAAGGAGACGATTACCGCATTTACCAGGGAACAGAGGCTTACGGTTACGGCGGATGGCAGGGAATTGCCCGGGCTGTACGACGAGACGAAGGTTCGGGATGCGGACGGCTACGCGTATTTTCTCGGAGGCAATTACGGAGAAGTGCAGATTGTGCGCGAGGGTGATGACGACGAGGAAGAGGAGGGAACAAAGCAGGAGCGGCGTCTCCTGATTATCAAGGATTCCTTTGCAAACTGTTTTGTACCGTTTCTGACGGGGGCATTTGCGGAGATTGACCTTTTGGATCTTCGATATTACCAAGGCTCGGTAAAGGAATATCTGATTCGCCGCCGGATTACGGATGTGCTTGTACTTTATGGAATGGACGGATTTGCGCAGGATGAAAATGTGGAGCGTATCGCATTCGGGCTGTCTGAACAAATCGACAACCCGCTCCTTACGGAGCCGACAAATCACGGCGAAGGGTATTTTGCCAAAGATTTGCTTGAAAAAATGCTGGCAGCAGCCGGTGAGGGCTATGATCAGACGTCCTTCGGCGAGGAGCTTTACATCGAAAACTTTCCGAATTTGTACGGAACCGGGCTGGACCCGACGATTTTCAGTGACGGAGCGATTGGTTTCCAAAACGGAAATGCCGGGGAAATTAGTATTATTTATGTATACGACAAGGCAAATGCTTCCGCTGTGAAGCAGATGTTTACGCGCCGCCTGGAGCGGCGGACGCTGGAGTTTTCCGGGTATATGCCGCAGGAACTGCCGAAGCTTGAGGATGCTCGAATTGTGCAGAGCGGGCATTTTGTCGTATTGATTATCAGTGAACACGCGGACGAGGTGGAAGAAGCCTTTTTCCGATGGTGTAAATAGCTGTCTTCGCATCGTGCATACCGGATGCGGACAGGGAAGGCTCTGCCGGTAGGAACATCCGGCACAAATAAACGGGTATGCAGAAATGAGGGCGTTATGAGTAAGAAAAAAGCAGCGGCGGCAGGNNGGCAGCCGGAGTGCTGATGCTGGCAATCCTCGGAACCGGAATTTTTTCCGTGGTAAAGATGGGGAATCTCTCCAAGGATGTGGCGGCAATGCAGAAGGAAGTGAAGGCGCGTGACAGCGTGTCCGAGGATTTGAATGATTTCGAGGATACCTTAAAGGACATTCAGAGCCAAACCTCCAAAACAAACAAGACCATCAGGAATATCATCAAGGGCGTGTCGGAAATGACCGGGTTTGAGCTGCCGGAGGATGGTGACTTTAACTGGGAGGATTTGTTCGGACTTTTCAACGGCGCGCATGAGATTTGGGACGATACCGAGGTGGTAAAGGCTTACCACACCGGTGATAAGAGCAAGCTGACCGATGAAAAGGATCTTTTCGTTCTGGAGACCGTAACGAAGGTTATTGACGAGGTGATTACCGACGACATGACGGACTACGAGAAAGAAAAGGCTATTTACGACTGGCAGGTACGTTATACAAGCTATGACGACAGCGGAATCGGCGCGATTGGAGACGCCGACAGCTACAGCCACATGCCGTACGGCGTTCTCAAATTTCATCAGGCGATTTGCGTCGGTCAGGCGACGACCTTCAAGCTTTTCATGTCCTGTCTGGATATCGAGTGTAAGATTATCCATTCCGTCAGGGAAGGCGAGCATGCATGGAATCTTGTAAAGATCGGCGACAACTGGTATCATGTGGACGTCCTGTTTGATGGTGGAAGCGGCTCTGCTCCGGCATATATGTTCTTTAACGTAACCGACGAAATCAAAACCCAGAGCGGTTATCCTTGGAGTTTGGAGGAATTCCCGGCTGCGGATAGCTATGAATACTGCTATTTTGTAAAGGAAGCGGCAGAAGTTAAGAACGCAAAAGAAATCCCGGCGATGCTTTATGAAAAGATTGAAGCAAATTCGAGCGGCGGTTTGTCGATTTGCGTGGATGACAACAATCTGGCGGCGGCATACTATGTGCTGAATACGATTGCCGAGTCTTTTAACGAAGGGAACGGTAATATGAATATCGGGGGAGCGTATACGGTTGACGAGAAGAACTATCTGGTAATCAGCTATAACGACTTCTCAGATGTGGGACCGGATCTGCCGGATGACGGTCAGTTTGATCCCAACGAGCTTAATGAAGAGATTGAGAAGTATTTTTCATTACCGGGCGGCGGGTATGACGATTGGAATATGGCTTATTAACCTGCCTGTTTGAGGAGTAGCGGACAGAATAAAAGGGCGCCTTCGCACGAGGGACTGTTTCCCATATCTCAGATGGGAAACGGTACTGACCGTGGGGGCGCTGTTATTGTTCCGTAGGAAATTCTTTTGAATTTCCTACGGAACAATAACGCTCCGCTATGGATGCGCACTCACGCGAAAGGAAAATAGCCGATAAATCGGCACGCGCTCGGCGCGAGAGTTTCGCGAGCGAAACTCTACATACTTATCCGTAGGAAATATTCTCCCGATGGTAATGACTTAGGGGCTTGACAAAGGTAAAATCTGTGATAAAATAATCTCAAGCAAGAACAAATGTTCGATAATTTGAGAGGGTACAATGTTTATTCAGAGTGATTTGACAATAGAGCAGAAACTGGAGATTTTGGGAGATGCGGCGAAGTACGATGTGTCCTGCAGTTCCTCGGGAGTAGATCGTGCCGGGAGCGCGGGAAGCCTTGGAAATTGCAGCGCCTCCGGTATTTGCCACACATTTACCGGCGACGGACGGTGTATTTCCCTTTTGAAGATTCTGATGACCAACGAGTGTGTTTTTGATTGTAAGTATTGCATCAACCGCGCTTCTAACGACGTGGTGCGGGCTGCATTTACGCCGGAAGAGATTTGTCGGCTGACGATTCAGTTTTACCGCAGAAATTATATAGAGGGGTTGTTTTTAAGCTCGGGGGTGCTGAAGACGCCTGCCCATACGATGGAGCTATTGTGCAAGACTTTAATCATGCTTCGCAATGAGTACGGATTTAACGGCTATATTCACGTAAAGTGCATCCCGGGGGCGCCGACGGATCTGGTTGAGATGGCGGGCTGGTATGCGGACCGCATCAGTGTGAATCTGGAGCTCCCCACGGCGGATGGACTTCGCACGCTTGCACCCAACAAGACGCGCGGTACCATTCTGAAGCCGATGCGGCAGATTCAAAACGGCATATCCGAGAGTCGCGAGCAGCTCGGGCTGATGGGCGGAAACCGAAGTGCATTTTTCCATACGCGTAAGCGATTGAACAAAGAAGGTATTGCTATGCTCGGCGGTGGAGGTGCGGCAGGGATTGAGGGCAGACAGTCGGCTGCGCAGAGCGGGATTGCTGCGGTAAGTAAGAGCGTTGAAGTCGGACAGAGGAGTATTGGAACTGCGGGTAAGGGGAAGGCGGAATGCAGGATAGCACCAAAAGAATCCGGAGAAATCGTAACTACAGGGCAGCTGCCCGGGCATACGGGGCTGCAGTTTGCACCGCCGTCGGTCGGTTCGGCTCCGCGGGGATTTTCGGTGGGCGGACAAAGTACGCAGATGATTATCGGAGCCACGCAGGAGACGGATTATCAGCTGATTCAGGTAGCGGAATCGCTGTATCAGCAGTTTGATCTAAAGAGGGTCTATTATTCCGCATTTGTCAAGGTGAATCAGGACTCGACGCTGCCGGATCTGCCGGGCGGCCCCCCGCTTCTTCGAGAGCATCGACTGTACCAGGCGGACTGGCTGTTTCGATACTATGGGTTTACGGCAGGAGAGCTGCTGTCGGAAAAAAAGCCGAACTTTAATATTTTTCTGGACCCCAAATGTGATTGGGCGGTGCAGAACCTGAAATTATTCCCGGTAGAGGTTGCAACAGCGGACTATTTTACGCTGTTGCGTGTTCCGGGAATCGGGCCGAAGTCGGCGCAGCGAATCGTCGACGCCAGACGGNNAACGGTGCGGCAGGTTATCCGTGGAAGCATTGCGAAAAATGGGCGTTGTATGGAAAAGAGCGCGATTTTTCGTGACCTGTAATGGTTTTTTTGAAGGCGGCCGCAATGTTTCGGAAGATGCGATTGTAAACTGCCTGACCGCAGAAGGCACAAAGAAGCTGCCGAAGCATTTAGCAGGCTACGGTGCGGGATATCAGCAGTTGTCGCTTTTTGATACGGGACTTTTGCAGCGGGATGAGAAGTTGGTTCTTTCGGGCGGCGGCGCAGTTGCGGCACGGGGATTCGGTTAAGCGTCGGCGACGCGGAGGAGATGTGCGGGCGAGTGGGTCACGAAAGTGAGAAGTGTTTGGAGGGAGTGGTATGAGCAGGGAGACGACAGGCGACGGGGCGCAGGATTGGATTTATGTGTGCGAGGACAGTGTGGAGGGCGTACTGAGCGGTATCTATGATGCGTGGGCGTCGCGTCACGGGCACGAGCATAACCGTATTGAGGTGTGCGGGCTTCGGGAGGATATGAATTTTCGGCTGTTTACAGAGGAAGTTTATGTTGAAACCTCGGAAGAAAAAAGTGAAAAGGTGCTGCGAAGCATTTATCAGAAGATTTCGGCGGAGGCAGCCGGGCGAGTGCTGCGTGTACTTTGGAGCGATGCGCCGGACAAGGGCGATACGGTATATCGTTTTTTGATTGCCGGATTTCGCGAGGGTGCGCGGACTATCAACAAACTGACCGAGCCGTGCGTTATGCGAATGATGGAGATGGTGCGTAATTACGGCAATGAGCTGCATTTGGTGATTGGATTTTTACGGTTCCATGAGAGTGAAAACGGAAGTCTCTTTGCGCTGTACCGACCGAAAAATGACATTCTGCCGGGACTTATGGCGCATTTTTCCGACCGGATGTCGATGGAGAATTTTGTCATTATCGACGAAAAGCGCGGAAAAGCGGGCGTGCATATGGCAGGACAGGTATGGTATGTGCGCGAATTACTCGCGGAGGAATTGGAGGTATTTCGCCGGATGGCGCAAAAAGGGGACGATTATCAGAATATGTGGAAGGTTTTTTTCAAAACTACGGAAATTACTGAGCGGCATAACGATAGTTCACAAAAAAATCACTGCCCTTTATGGTATCGGGACTACATGGTAGAGTTTATGGGGGTTGATAATTTGCGATAAGAAGTCTATAATAAGAGGAAACGATTTAGATTTATGTTCCAATAGAACAGATGGGAGTTTTTTATGAATGCTATGAAAAAGAGAGCTGTGTTTGCGGCAACCCTGTTGCTTATGCAAGTCGGCGCTATCGTTTTTTCTTTCGACTCGACAATTA
The DNA here is from genome assembly GCA_002479645.1 of Lachnoclostridium sp. UBA7482. Lineage (GTDB taxonomy): Bacteria > Bacillota > Clostridia > Lachnospirales > Lachnospiraceae > ISDg. The sequence continues at coordinate 6,049 of DLOO01000034.1, forward strand.
CCAAAAATGCAAATATTACGAAGACCCTGCTTCCGATTATGTTAACACAGGCGATAGGATTGGCTGTGCTGCTTGTTGGCTTTTTTGTGCAAAGTCTTATTCTGTCCGGCAGGAAGCAGGCTGCATCCATGAACCATGTAGCTTCGGCTTTACTGGCGGGGGTGCAGGGGATTTTTCTTTTATTCGGTCTGTATCAGTTGAGTCAGCATAAACTGCTTGGTAACAGGGAGATTATCATGGTGCTGATTCAGCTGGTGGTTCTTTTGTTTGTTGCAATCGTTTATAATTGCACCGACCGTACCGCATGGAAGGTCTGCATGTCTCTGGCAGCAGTATTGCAGCTCGGATTTGCTGTTGCAGTTTCGATTTTCTACAAAAATGAGATGTTTTCCGTAAAGCGCATTGCCCTGATGTATACCTGCAGTGTGATTCTTCTGCTGTTTTCCATCTGGGGAGAGCGGAAGCTTAATCTGATTATTGCAGTTGCTGTTATTCTGGTACAGGCAGCGGTCACATTGCTCAAGTTCTACCAGCTGAACCGTTCCACCAAGGTACTGGGTGTTGTTGCACGGCTGATTAACTCCAGACCTTTGGAGCAGGTGCTTACCCTTGTGATTCTGGCATTGGTTACCATGATGGCAATTACCCTGTTCCTGCATATGTTCCGCGAATATCAGACGGTCGGAAAGCTTGCAGCGGTACTTTTCAGCAGTATTATCCTTTTTGCTGCCAGCATTGTCGGAAGCATTGAGCTGGAAGCCGACAAGATTGTGGTAGAGGCGGGAAATACGGTTGATACGGTCGAATACTACCTCTATGTGGATATGAACGACCCGGCGAAATCAATTAAGGACGTATATAATTACCGGATTGGTATTCATTACGAGCATAACGAGAAAGAAATAAAGGAAGTCGTTGAGAAGTTAAATGCTGCGGCAGGGCGCACGCTGAAGTATTATGAGGTAGACAGCGTTTCCGCATTGCTCAATGCCTATGAAAAGGGCGAAATCAATGCCTTTGTCCTGGATGCAGGAACGATTGACGATATGGATGCGGAGCTGGAGATGCGCGGCGAGAATCGAATCATTTCTGAAGAGATGAAGATTATTCACACGCTGCAAATCGAGTACAAAGCCGAAAATGAAGGTCCCGCACCGGATATCGGCCACGGTACTAACATCGATCATAACGGAGATCTGGCGGTTCAGCCCTTTGTTGTTTATATCAGCGGTATTGATGTGTACGGTTCCATTACAACCAAGAGCCGAAGCGACGTAAATGTCCTTGCGGTTGTGAATCCGCAGACGAAGGAAATTGCCTTGATAACAACACCGCGTGACGCTTATGTAGAGATTCCCGGTAAGACGACAACTATGCGCGATAAGCTGACACATGCGGGCAATTACGGCGTTGAGTATTCCGCAGCCACATTGGAGCAGCTGTATGGTATTAATATTGACTTCTTTATCCGTGTAAACTTTACCAGTATGGAAACTATCGTGGATTTGCTTGGCGGTGTAGATGCTTATTCCCATTACACGTTTACGTCCCGCTTCCACCACTATCATTTTGAAAAAGGGTATAACCATATGAACGGCAGCCAGGCGCTTGCATTTGCACGTGAACGTCTCACGGTTACCGGAGGCGATGTGACCCGAGGAAAGCACCATCTGGAGCTGGTTAAGGCGATTTTTGCAAAGGCAACGACGACCTCCGTATTGATGAATTATCAGAGTCTCCTTGCAGAGATTCAGGATAATTTTCAGACGAACATGAGTATGAATCAGATTGCTGATTTGGTAAGTATGCAGCTCAAGGACAGTGCAGAGTGGCATTTTACTTCGTATGCTGCGGCCGGTACTTACCAGTATGAATACTGTTCCTCTTACCGCGCAAAGAAGCTTAGTGTCAGTATTTTGCATGAGAAGTCTGTTTGGGCAGCAACGGATTTGATGATTCGCGTATTGAACGGTGAAAAGATTCCGGACGGAGAGATTTCGTTTGAGGAATAACAAATTGCCCGAATTTGGGGAGAGTATTTGAGGCGACGGAAAGCGGGGGTGTATATGAAGGTTCAGTTTTTAGGTGCGGCACATGAGGTTACCGGCTCGAAAACATTGCTGTGGGCGAATGGAAAGAAGATACTGATCGACTGCGGTATGGAGCAGGGGGTTGATATTTATCAAAATGTGGATATGCCCCTGAATCCGGCGGAGGTTGACTGCGTCTTCCTGACACATGCGCATATTGACCATTCCGGTATGCTTCCGGCATTGGTTGCGGAGGGATTTCACGGAACGATATATGCAACACAGGCGACAAAGCGTCTGTGTGAGATTATGCTTCGCGATTCGGCGCACATCCAGGAGCAGGAGGCAGAGTGGAAAAACCGTAAAGCACAGCGCTCGGGCATCGGGAAGTATGAACCTGCTTATACAACCAATGATGTTGCAGCAACGCTTCCGCTGTTTGAAGCATTGGAATATAACAAAGAATATGATTTGTTTGACGGCGTCAGGGTTAAATTGCTGGACGCCGGGCACTTGCTTGGTTCTGCTAGTTATAAGATTACGGTAACGGAGGGGGATGAGACGCGCTCCATTCTCTTTTCCGGTGACCTGGGCAATGTGGATCGGCCATTGATTCGTGATCCGCAGATGCCGGAACCGGCGGATTACGTGGTAATTGAATCTACATATGGCACACGGCTTCATGGAGAGCGTAAGGATTATGCAACACAGCTGACAGAGATTATCCAGTCGACACTGGATAAGGGCGGTAATGTCGTAATTCCCTGTTTTGCGGTTGGACGTACGCAGGAGATGCTTTTCCTGATTCGTGAGATTAAGGAGCAGGGAGGCGTTCGGGGACATGATAATTTCCCGGTTTGGGTCGATAGTCCGTTAGCCGTTGAAGCGACCAATATTTATTCGCAGGATATACTTTCCTTTTGCGATGAACAGACGCGTGCTCTGGTGGAGAAAGGAATCAACCCGATTCGTTTCCCCGGTCTTTCGCTTTCGATTACCAGCAATGATTCCAAGGCAATCAATGAAGATCCGACGCCGAAGGTAATTCTTTCCGCCAGCGGTATGTGCGAAGCCGGACGCATCCGGCACCATCTGAAGCATAACCTGTGGCGTCAGGAATCGACAATCTTATTTGTCGGTTATCAGTCGGAAGGAACGTTGGGGCGCGTGGTGCTTGAGGGCGCCGAGCAGATTCGGCTGTTCGGCGAGGATATTCAGATAAATGCTTCTCCACCAGAGCACGCGTCTNNCGTATTGCCAAGATGGATGGTATCAGCGGTCATGCGGATCAGACCATTCTGATGAACTGGCTGGGGGCTATGAAGGACAGGAAGCCCAGACGTGTGTTTGTTAATCACGGAAATGATGTCCTCTGCGACGAATTTGCTTCGATTATTGAGACGGAGCTTGCAATGCGTGCGGCGGCGCCCTATAGCGGCGATTGCTATGACCTGATGAGCGGTCAGCGTATCGCAGAAGGCAGCCGGCTTCGTGCAAATACTGCTGAAAAGAAGAAGGCGGTGCGCGCAACGACCGTATTTGACCGCTTGCTTGCTGCAGGCCGCAGGCTGCTTACGGTGATTGAGAAGAATCGTGAGGGAGCCAATAAGGATTTGGCCAAATTCGCCGACCAGATTACTGAATTATGCAACAAGTGGGATCGATGAATCCCCTGTAAACCTCATCGGACGGAGCAGAGCCCGGTGGGGTTTTTACTGTATAGGATTGGTTTTTGCTATCGGT
>DLOO01000034.1:9884-17146 GCA_002479645.1 Lachnoclostridium sp. UBA7482
TAGCCGTACTACTGCTGGGACTCATTGTTCCGGCGATTGTTAAGGTGTGGAAAGACATGCGCTCCGGGAAGCATGGCTGCGGCGGGAACTGCGCGGTATGCATAACGGGATGCTGTGAGAAGGGGACGACCGTTAACCGAGAGGCAGAGGCTGCGCCTACGGCAGGTGGAAATGCCGGAGGGAAATCAAAAAAGAGCGAGGCGGGGTCTCTTTTCACAACATTTCTCAAAATCGGAACCTTCACTTTTGGCGGTGGTTATGCAATGATTCCGCTTATCCAGAAGGAGGTAACGACAAAGCATAAGTGGATTTCCGACGAGGAGCTTCTGGATATTATTGCGATTGCAGAGAGCACTCCGGGGCCGATTGCCATCAATTCCGCAACCTTTATCGGGTACCGGACAGCCGGATTTTTCGGTGCATTCTGTGCAACCGCCGGTGTGGTTCTTCCGTCCTTCTTTATTATAATCGGAGTATCGCTGGTGCTTCAACGGTTCCGCGAATTCCAACCGGTGCAATATGCATTTGACGGAATCCGTGCCGGAGTTCTGGCGTTGATTGTAAAGGCGCTAATCAATATGTACAGGAAATGCCCCAAAACGTGGCTTGCTTACGGAATTGCGGCATTTGCCTTTGCAGCGGTAGCAGTATTGCATGCAAAGGTGTTGCCTGTCCTGATTGTATGCGGCGTGTTGGGATATCTGGGAACGCTCCTGATGTCGAAAGGAGGCAGTCGGTGATTTATCTGCTTCTTTTTTGGACATTTTTCAAAATCGGTGCGTTTACCTTCGGCGGCGGTTACGCGATGCTTCCCCTCATTCAGGCGGAGGTACTGCAAAAGGGCTGGCTCTCAAACCGGGAGCTGGTGGATTTTATTGCCGTGAGCGAAAGTACACCCGGGCCGTTTGCCATCAATATGTCCACCTATGTCGGAATGGAAACGGCGGGATTGTTCGGAGCGCTGTGTGCGACGCTGGGTGTGGTGCTGCCGTCCTTTCTGATTATTCTTCTGGTTGCCCGGATTTTCGACCGGTTTTGTGAGAGTAAGACCGTTAAGGGCGTGATGAACGGTCTTCGACCGGCGGTTATCGGACTGATCGGCGCGGCGGTTATCTCGACCGGACAAACCGTGTTTTTCCCGGAGGGCTTCGGGGCGGAGGTTTTGCGTTCAGTGGCATTTTTGAGTTCGGCGGCAATTTTTGGAGTGATGTTTTTTCTGGCGATGAAAAAGAAAAGCCCGATTCTGATTATCGTTCTATCCGCTGCAGCAGGAATCGGAGTCGGATATTTGACATGATTTTTGAAATATCAAAAGGGCAGATTATAATTCTCCCATGTGAGAAAATGCGCCGAGATTTGCGAATGGCAGCGAAAAATGCCTTATTTTATGCGGGCTGCAACTGCTGGTTGACAAATTTCCAAGGCAGCTTTATGGTCTGCAACTAAGGAAAATGCTATTCTCCGGCTAACAAAGGGCAGAAGGAATGTCCAAATAAAAAGGAGGTATCCGAATATGTTAGCGGATAAGATTTTAGAATTAAGAAAACAAAATGGTTGGTCGCAGGAAGAGCTTGCGGAGAAAGTCAATGTATCCAGACAGTCGATTTCCAAGTGGGAGGGAGCACAGTCTATTCCCGACGTTGATAAGCTGATGGCGCTTTCCGAAATCTTCGGTGTGAGTGTTGATTACTTATTAAAGGACACGGCGGCGAATCGTTTGCCGACAGAGGTTTACCGGGAACCGGACGATTGCCGAACCGTGACAATGGAGCAGGCAAATGATTATATTACCAAGTCGAAAAAGAACGGTCTGTTAACCGCCGTCGGCGTAATGATGTGCATTCTTTCTCCTGCACTTTTGATTTTCCTTGCAGGCTTGAGTGATGAAGGGATGTTGTCGGAAAAACTTGCCGTGGGAGTCGGTCTTGGCACGCTGTTTGTCCTGATTGCGGCTGCGGTATGCATTTTCATTTACTCCGAAAGTCTGCTCGGTGATTATGAGTTTTTGAAAGAGGATGTTTTCCGTTTGAATTACGGAGCGGAAAGTCTTGCAGAGAATACCATTCGTAAAGGCCGCGGAAGCAATACCCTGGCGACGGCAATCGGTGTGCTGCTGTGTATTATCTGCCCGCTTCCGTTAATTATTACCGGAGTGGCAGATGCACCCGGTTACATTGTAGTATCGATGGTTTCTGTTCTTCTTATCATAGTTTCGATTGCCGTATTTTTGTTTATTGTGTTTTCTGCGGAGAAGACAGCGTGCGAAGTGCTCTTACAGAGAGGTGAATTTGCCGTGGAAGAGAAGAAAATTTCTGCCAAAATAGAGATAGTTGCCGGAATTTACTGGTCTTTGGCGACCGTGATATACCTTGCGTGGTCATTTAGTACCAACGACTGGGGGCAAACATGGATTATATGGCCGATTGCCGGAGTGTTCTACGCAGTAGTCGCAGGTGTTGCAAGGTTGGTTTTGAAAGAAAAACAATAGGGGATAGGATGAGATTACTTTACGAGTTTGATTACAAAGATTATCGAATGGATGGAACGATTGGCAGAAGACCTTCCGTGAGGGCAGTCATCGTAAATGGGGATAAAATCGCGATGGTTTACAGCGAAAAGCACGATTATTATACATTTCCGGGCGGCGGTATCGACGAAGGGGAGAGCCATACAGACGCGCTCATTCGAGAGGTCAGAGAAGAACTCGGACTGGAAGTGATACCCGAAACAATAAAGGAATACGGGCTTGTCCTAAGAAAAGAAAAAGGATTTTTTGAAGACTTGTTTATCCAGGAAAACTTTTTTTATCTGTGCAAGGCAGGGGAGACCGTCGTGCCTCAGAAGCTGGAGGATTACGAGCAAGAGGAGGAGTTTACGCTTCGATGGGTAAGCTCCGGCGAGGCCATCGAAACCAACAGATATCACGAGCACGGTACGATTTCCAATAAGATTTACGCACAGCGGATGGTGGAGCGGGAATCTCAGATTATTGAAAAACTAATAGAAGAGGGCTGCGTAGCAGATGCGCCATAGACGCGGGATGAACCAATTCGGTTTTACCGTTGTGTGCGTTAAATCAAGGCTTAGCGGATGGAAAGGATACTCGAATATGTATTACTTAATCAAAGAGACGTTGACCGAAGCGAAACTGGCAGAGTGCCTGAAGGATGCCGCTCCTTATGCGGCGGTGCTGACCACGGAAAAGTGGAATGAGGAAAGAGACTGCTTTACGATGGGAATCGATATGGAGGTACTTCCTGAAATCGACACGACGAAGGCGGAGGTTAATTATGATTCTCTGACCGGCAGTTTTTCGATTCCGGACCGTAAGGATATCTGCGGCAAACGGAAGGAATTTGCCTTTGCACTGGATGAGAAGGGCGTCGTATTTATTGATGACAGCGGATATGTCGAAGAGCTGATGAAACAGCTTGCTGCCTCGAAGAAGTGGCGTTTTCCGAGTCTTGAACGTCTGTTGTATGATTTCATTGAATTGATTATTTCCGACGATTTGAGAATGCTTGAGAATTACGAATCTCGGCTGGAAGGAATCGAAGACGAGATTCTGCACGATAATACGGAGGACATAATCGAGCTGATGAATGATATCCGTGGGGAACTTCTCGAGCTACGGACGCACTACGAGCAGTTCATTGACCTTGGGCAGGAACTTGAAGAGAATGAAAATAACTTCTTTGCCGGAGAGAATCTGCGCTATTTTCGTCTGATTACAAGTCGGTTGGAGCGTTACCGTGACCAGGTGTTGGCGTTGCGCGAATACAGTATGCAGATTCGTGACCTTTACCAGTCGCAGGTTGATGTGAAGCAGAATAAGATAATGACGGTTCTGACAGTGATTACGACCATTTTCTTTCCGCTTTCGATTATTACCGGGTGGTACGGCATGAATTTTGTATATATGCCGGAGCTGGCGCAGAAGAGTGCCTACCCGATTCTGGGTGGTATCTGTCTCCTGATTATTCTCATTGAGTTGATTATCTTCAAAAAGAAGAAGTGGATGTGATATTATCCGACCGAAGGCGGAACGTTCCGAGCTCTATGATAATTGTGGAAAAACCGAGCATTTTTTTGTAGACAACAAAGCGAAAGAATGGTATATATTATTTAGATGGTTTTTCCCGGGGGAGAGCAACCGGAAAGACGAAAAAAACAATCAAAAGAAACGTTACGGTTTCGGAAAGAAGGAGAGTTATCATGGCAGACATGAATGATTTGAACAACAAGTTCAACGAGCTTAACAACACAAAGGATATTACCGAGCAGATGGATTCGGCAGATATCGAACAGAACAAGATTATGGGCGTTCTTGCTTACCTGTCCTGGTTGGTACTTGTTCCGATTTTTGCAGCAAAGGATTCTAAGTTTGCACGTTTCCATGCAAATCAGGGTCTTGTTCTTGCAATCGTTGAAATTATTTGCGGTATTGCACTCGGTATTCTTGTAATCATTCCGGTTATCGGTTTGATTTTCGCAATTATTGGTGGTTTGTTTGAGCTTGTTTGTTTGGGATTTACCATTCTCGGTATCGTCAATGCAGTAAACGGAAAAGCAAAAGAACTTCCGATTATCGGTTCTATCAAGATTCTGAAATAAGAAAAAGCAATCCCCGGAGTCGCTTCATTTGGCTTCCGGGGATTTTTTTCTGAAAATTCCCTAAATTAGCGCTATATTTACAATATATAGATGGAAAGTGAACCTTTGGAGGAGGAATAAGTGAAGACAGTTTTGATTTGCGGACAAAATCATAAAGGCTCGACCTACCATATTGCACGTGATTTGGCAGACAAAATCGGCGGCGAGATTCAGGAGTTTTTTCTGCCGAGGGATTTCGGGGAGTTCTGTGTCGGGTGTACGCAGTGTTTTATGGAGAGTGAAACGAAATGCCCGCATTTCCGGAAGCTTACACCGATTACCGAAGCGATGAACGCGGCGGATGTTATTATATTGGCAAGTCCGGTTTATGTGTATCACGCAACCGGTTCAATGAAGGCATTTCTGGATCATTACGGATATGCATGGATGGTTCACAGCCCTGAGGAATCGATGTTTTCAAAGCAGGGAGTCTGCATCTCGACAGCGGCAGGCGCCGGCATGAAGTCCACCAATAAGGATATGGCCGATAGCCTGTTCTTCTGGGGTGTTGCACGGATTTACCGCTATGGTGTCGGTGTGGCAGCAGTGAACTGGGGTGGAGTAAGCGAAAAGAAGAAAAGAGCCATTGATAGGGCGACTGCGAAAATGGCGAATAAGATTAAGCGGCGCGTAGGCAAGGTAAAGCCTGCACTTAAGACAAAGGGGCTGTTCTATGTTATGCGTCTTCTGCAAAAAAGGGATTTAATGAGCGTGATATGAGATATTGGAACGAAAAGGGCTGGCTCGGGAAGAAACGTCCCTGGAAAAAATAGAATTTGGGACAAAAACGGAAGAAGAGCAGTAAGCGCTTCTTCTTACAAAGGGCGTCTTACTGCTCCGATAAATGATTTTACTTTGTCAGGGTCCTTGCCCGGGCGGCCGTCGGTAAACTCCACGGCGGAGGAGACGTCCACAACGTCCGGATGAATGGCGCAAATGGCAGCAGTTACGTTGTCCGGGGTCAGTCCTCCTGCAAGGAGGCGGAGCTTGCCGTCGGCAGGAAGCGCCTGCAGCTCGTTCCAGTCAAAGGTTTTGCCGCTTCCGGGTTCGGCGGCATCGAAGACGCAGCCGGTGATTTTCGGATTTCGGCTGTAGCGTTCGTAGTCCGGCAGGTCGGATAAGTTAAATGCCTTCCACACCGGCAGTTCGCATGACTCAAGCACTTCGTCCGGCAGCGCGCCGTGAATTTGAATGACGTCAAATCCGAGGGAAGCGATTTCCCGTACTTGTGAGACGTCGGGCGAAACTACAACAGCAACAGCTGTAACTGCCGGGTCAAGGGCAGCAAGAATCTCGCGAGCCTGCTCCGGCGTACGGTTGCGCTTGCTCTTCGGAAAATACATTACAATGCCGGTGAAATCCGGCAGTTCTTTATTGATAATCTGCGCATCTGTTACGGAAGTCAGGCCGCAGATTTTAATTTTTGTGTGCATCATAATTCTCCTTTGGAAAGGCTGAGAATAGCATAGCATAAAATACAGAAAAATGCCACAAAATTAAGGTTATTTTTCGTTTGCGACCCATACGGTCATCTCATTTTCACCGCGGTTAGCCCAGGTGTAATATGGGATGAAGTAAAGCTCGGCAGCCTCCTTTTCGGGTGCGGCATACGGGCGGTGCAAATCGCTGTTTTCTGCCGACTTGATGCGGCAGCCCGGCAGTCGAATGGCAATTACGGGTTCGCCTGCTACATCGGTCTGCTCGGTAAGAATGAGCGAACCATCGGACATTTTTCCGGAAAGCTTCTTGGCGTCAACCGAAAGCAGATGCAGCCCCTCCCCGTTATCGACCGACTCAAGGCAGTATACGACCGGACCACGGGTTACGGCAACCTTACCGATATTTTCACGGACAAGCGGGTTGCTGCCTACGAGCTGCACGTCCATCGGGAAGCTGAGTTCGAGGACGTCGTCCTTGTCAAATGCCTTCGTTATATAAAGGTAGCCGTCCTTTTCTTTGCAATCCGCGCCGACGGCGCCGGAAACCGTAAAGTCGGCGCACCAGCCGGGCAGGCGAAGCGCCAGGGTAAATTCGGGCGTATTTTTCGGGAAGGAGATTCGTACATCGCCGCGGTAAGGAAAACCGGAGGTGATTGTTACCGGGAATTTGCTGCCGTCAGGCAGGCTCTTCATCACCTGACCGCCTATATATAAATGCACGAATAAGGTGTCGTCGTTCTGCGTGTAAGCGTAGTTCCCGATGGAGCTAATCAGTCTTGCCAGATTCGGCGGGCAGCAGGCGCANNAGCCGAACCATTTCTGCCGAACCGGTTTTACGTGGAATTTGCGTTCGTCCTTATGGCATGCTTCGGGATTGACCTCGAGCGGATTGACATAAAAGAAGCTCTTGCCGTCGAGCGCCATGCCCGAGAGCACCGTGTTGTAAAGCGCGCGCTCCATTTCGTCGGCGTAGCGGGATTTGGGCGAAAGCTCTAACATCCGGCGGGCAAAGAACATCAGACCGATGGAAGCACAGGTCTCTGCGTATGCGGTGTCGTTCGGTAAATCATAATTATAGGAAAATGCTTCGCCCATGTGGGTGGCGCCGATGCCGCCGGTGATGTACATTTTCTTCTGTACCATATTGTTCCACAGCCGTTCGCAGGCAGC
>DLOO01000034.1:17205-18879 GCA_002479645.1 Lachnoclostridium sp. UBA7482
GGTCACCTCGTCGTGCTGACGAACCGGCAGGTGTGCCTGGTGGTAAAAATGACGCAGCTCGTCGGGGCCCGCCTGTCCGTTTTCCGGGTGTTCCATGTCAAAATAGTACGGTTTCCTGCCGCGCTCGTTGATAAAATATTCAGCCAAATCGCGGTAACGCGCATTCTCGGTTGCCTCATACAGGCGCATCAGCCCCATCTCGGCAATTTCGTGGCCGGGATAACCGTGACATTTGCCTTCTTCCGTGCCGAAGGTGTCCGCAACAAAGTCCGCATAGCGGCATGCCGCATCCAATAGGCGGGTCTTGCCGGTCGCATCGTAATAAGCAACCGCACCCTCTATCAGGTGACCGAGGCAGTAAAGCTCGTGATGGTCGCGCAGATTGGTAAAAATCCTGTCGGTTCCGCCGAGGATGTACAGTGTGTCAAGGTAGCCGTTTTCTAACTGGGCGCTGCACACGATTTCAATCGCTTCGTCGGCAATCGCTTCGAGTTCCGGGTCGGGATGTCGGGTCAGAGAGTAACCCACAGCTTCAATCCATTTATAAAAATCACTGTCCTGAAATACAAATCCATAGAAGTCATCGCCCGGATTTTTCGGGTCATCGGGGAAAAATACCCAGCCGTTTTTGGTGAATTTCGGCTCATGGAACGCGCTGCCCTGCATCCTGCGTTCTGCATTTCTGCGAACGGCGGTCTTAAAGTTGTGCATACAATAGCTGGGAGCTGCGTCGGGGATGCGGTCGTTTAATGCCTCCCACTGATAAGGGATAACCTCCTTGCGGACAAGCTCCATTTCCTTAGTCCAAAAATCATCTTTGATTTGAATGTCCCGAAGGGAGAGGGGACGACTCTGCATGTTTTTCTCCATGATGTGATTCTCCTTCTGAAATAAAGTGGGGTTGAAGCCTGCAAGGAAGCAGATGTAAAAATCATACTAAAATTGAAGACAATTCTCCATTGTTAATCAGGAATAAAAGATGTATAATTTGGAAAAAGGACAGGAGGTGCGTCGGGTGGTATATCTGGAAGAAATGGCACGGCGCGATGTGACCGGCTGCAACTATATCACATCGGTAAATGGTATGCTGCATCCGGATCGTGTCCTGCCGGAGCACGATTTCCTGTATGTATTGGAAGGCGAATGGGAGATTTTTGAGGACGGCATCCCGTACCGAATGCAGGCGGACGACCTTTTGATTCTGAAAGCGGGTTCGCATCATTACGGCGAGAGGCCCTGCAACCCCGGCAACCGGCATATGTATTTTCACGTACTGCCGACGGAGAAAGAAATGTCGGAAGCGAAGGACATGCTGAAGCTTCCTACATTGATTCACTGTGGCGGAGCGCCCCAGATTCGGCGGTATTTTCAGGATATCATTTCGGTATTTTGGTCCTCCGGGGGAAAACGGGACGAGCAGGTATCCCTTCTGTGCAACCTGATTATCAGTACATTATCCGAGATTACCGGCTCCTGCGCACAGGGAATTGCCGGGGATGCGCTGGTGGAGCAGGTGTGCCGGCGGCTTCAGACAAGCCCGCAGCGGTTCTTCTCGGCACAGGAAATGGCGTCCGAATTTTATATTTGCCCCAGAACGCTAAATAACCGCTTCCGAAAGGTGTTTGGGCAGACCTTTTCCGGCTACCAGATGGAGCTTCGGCTCCGCATGGTGCA
>DLOO01000034.1:18922-19560 GCA_002479645.1 Lachnoclostridium sp. UBA7482
CTTCGGTTTTTGTGATGAATTTCACTTAAGCCACGCATTCAAAAAGCAATTTGGTATCTGCCCGTCGGATTATCGCAGGGGCGGATGCAAATTATAAAGAAAAGAGGTAAAAGACAGTGGAAAAAGTCAGAGAACAGCGCCTGACCGGCGAGAGAGCTTTGTTTATGAGTAAGGATCTGGATATTCAGGATTGTATTTTTGCAGACGGCGAGTCTCCGCTCAAGGAAAGCCGCAACCTGTTGATTTCCAACACCATGTTCCAGTGGAAATACCCGCTTTGGTATTGTACCGATGTAACCGTAAAGGACAGCGCCATGTTTGAAATGGCAAGAGCCGGTATCTGGTACACTGATAATATTTCCCTGACGAATGTGACTTATGAGGCGCCCAAGGGCTTCCGCCGCTGCGATGGGGTGAAGCTTAGGAAGGTGCATTTGTCCCATGCGGCAGAGACGTTGTGGAACTGTAAGAATATCGTTATGGAAGATGTGGACGCTAAGGGTGATTATTTCGCAATGAATTGTGAGAATATAAGCATTGACGGACTGTCGCTTGTCGGCAATTATTCCTTTGATGGGTGCAGGAACCTGGAGATTAAAAATTCCCGCCTGCTTTCTAAGGACGCATTCTGGAACTGC
>DLOO01000034.1:19628-26096 GCA_002479645.1 Lachnoclostridium sp. UBA7482
TTGAAAGCCTGCAGGGTATGTGCTACATGGATAATGTGGTTCTTAAGAACTGCAAGCTTCTCAATACCGATCTTGCGTTTGAATATTCTGCCGTGGATGCAGAGGTGACTACGCGTATTGTCAGCGTAAAGAACCCGATTTCCGGCCGTATCGTCTGCGAAGGCATTGACGAGCTGATTTTCGATGACCCGAACGTGGACCCCGGCAAGACCGAAATTGCAGAATCGGGCAAATAAGGAGTCATACTAAACGGAGATATACATCCTGCTGCAAAAACATAAGGAGAACTGTATGGTTTATAATTTTGACGAAACGGTTGACCGTTCGGGCACAAATGCCCTCAAGTGGGACGTCGCGCCCGGCGAGCTGCCGATGTGGGTGGCGNNTATAAATGGGATATTCCCGAAGAGGAGAAACTGTTGCCGATGTGGGTGGCGGATATGGATTTTAAGACCGCTCCGGCAGTTATCAAGGCGCTGGAAAAGCGTGTGGCGAACGGTGTCTTTGGTTACTCGGTTGTGCCCGACGCCTGGTATGAGGCGTATATCGGCTGGTGGCAGAGACGGCACCATTTTACCATGAAGAAGGACTGGCTGATTTTCTGTACCGGCATCATTCCGGCAATCAGCTGTGCGGTAAAGCGCCTGACCAATCACGGCGACAATGTGCTGGTGCAGACGCCGGTGTACGACATTTTCTTTCATTCGATTGAAAATGCGGGCAGACACACGTTAGAAAGTCCCCTTGTATATAAGGAAGGACGCTATGAAATTGATTTTGCGGATCTTGAGGAGAAGCTGGCGCATCCGATCACAACGCTGATGATTCTCTGTAATCCGCACAACCCTTCCGGTAAAATCTGGACGCGGGATGAGCTTGCCCGAATCGGCGAACTCTGTAAGAAGCATCACGTTACGGTTATTTCCGACGAAATTCACTGTGATTTGACGAAGCCGGGAACGGAATACATTCCCTTTGCATCGGTTTCGGAGACCTGCGCGGAAATCAGCATGACCTGTCTGGCGGCAGGTAAAGCATTTAACCTTGCCGGACTTTCTTCTGCAGCGGTTGTGATTCCGGAGGAGGGGCTTCGCAGCAAGATGAACCGCGGGCTTAATTCGGACGAGATTGCGGAGCCGGGAGCATTTGCCGTAGATGGTGTGATTGCGGCGTTTGACGAAAGCGAAGACTGGTTTGAGGAGCTGCGGACATATCTTTTTGCCAACAAGCAGTATGCGGCGGAGTATCTTAGGAGGCAATTTCCGAAGCTTCGCGTGGAGGATTCAGAGGCGACCTACCTGCTGTGGATTGATTTTGGAGCCTATACCGATGACACGACCGATTTTTGCAAGCGTCTTCGTGCGGAGCACAAGCTTTTTGTAACTGCAGGGGAACAGTATCGCGGCAACGGCGCACAGTTTGTCCGCATGAATGTGGCTTGTCCGCGTGCCATGGTGGAAGAAGGGCTGCGGAGATTCACCGAAGGTGTTAGGAAGATACTGGGTTAACGGCAAAACGTAGAAAAGAGCGGTTTTTTTGGAAAAAAGCTTTGGATAACCGAAAAAATCATTGACATTTTTTCTTCATTCGGTAATAATATAATCGTATTATGCGAAAGTTGGGATTTTTTCCGCGCGCATAGAAATAGTAGAATACAGAAAGGTAAGGTAATTGTACATGGCAAATGTTGATTTGACCAAATATGGTATTACAGGTACCACAGAAATCGTTTATAATCCTTCTTACGACGAGTTGTTCGCAGAAGAGACCAAGCCTGAACTTGAAGGCTATGAGAAAGGACAGGTTACGGAGCTCGGTACTGTTAACGTTATGACCGGTATTTACACCGGACGTTCCCCGAAAGATAAGTACATAGTTATGGATGAGAATTCCAAGGACACCGTATGGTGGACAAGTGATGAGTATAAGAACGACAACCATCCGATGAGCGAGGCTACATGGGAAGCTGTTAAGAAGATCGCTAAGGATGAGCTTTGCAATAAGAGGCTCTTTGTAGTTGACGCATTCTGCGGCGCTAACAAGGATACTCGTATGGCAGTTCGTTTCATCGTCGAGGTTGCTTGGCAGGCACATTTCGTAAAGAACATGTTCATTGTTCCTACGGAGGAAGAGCTTGCTTCTTTCGAGCCTGACTTTGTCGTATACAACGCTTCTAAGGCAAAGGTTGAGAACTACGCTGAGCTTGGTCTTAACTCTGAGACCTGTGTAGCATTCAACATTACCAGCCGTGAGCAGGTTATCATCAATACCTGGTACGGCGGTGAGATGAAGAAGGGTATGTTCTCCATGATGAACTACTACCTGCCTCTTAAGGGCATTGCTTCCATGCACTGCTCCGCTAACACCGATATGAACGGTGAGAACACCGCAGTATTCTTCGGCCTCTCCGGAACCGGTAAGACCACCCTTTCCACCGATCCTAAGCGTCTCCTCATCGGCGATGACGAGCACGGCTGGGATGACAACGGTGTATTCAACTTTGAGGGTGGCTGCTACGCAAAGGTAATCGGTCTTGATAAGGAATCTGAGCCTGATATCTACAACGCAATCAAGAGAAACGCTCTTCTTGAGAACGTAACCGTAGCTGAGGACGGCACCATCGATTTCAATGATAAGTCCGTAACTGAGAACACCCGTGTATCTTACCCGATTGATCATATCGAGAAGATTGCAAGCCATGTAAATAAGGTATCTTCCGGCCCTGCTGCAAAGAATGTTATCTTCCTTTCCGCAGACGCATTCGGCGTACTTCCTCCGGTATCCATCCTTACTCCTGAGCAGACGCAGTATTATTTCCTGAGCGGTTTCACTGCAAAGCTTGCAGGTACCGAGCGTGGAATTACCGAGCCTACTCCGACCTTCTCCGCTTGCTTCGGTCAGGCATTTCTTGAGCTTCATCCTACTAAGTACGGTGAAGAGCTTGTTAAGAAGATGGAGCAGAGTGGCGCTAAGGCATACCTGGTAAACACCGGTTGGAACGGAACCGGTAAGAGAATTACCATTAAGGATACTCGCGGTATCATTGATGCAATCCTTTCCGGCGCTATCAATGAAGCTCCTACCAAGACCATTCCTATGTTCAACTTTGAAGTTCCTACCGAGCTTCCCGGTGTAAATCCTGCAATTCTTGACCCTCGCGATACCTATGCTGATGCATCTGAGTGGGAGAACAAGGCTAAGGATCTTGCTGCCAGATTCCGGAAGAACTTCGTTAAGTATGAAGGAAATGCCGCAGGTAAGGCTCTCGTAGCTGCAGGTCCTAAGGCAGAGTAATTCTGATAAAAACAGATTTTTCGGCTGAAAGCTGATAATAAACCCTGTAATATGCGGGTTTGCCGGGCAAGTTTTTTGTCGGGTACGCAATTACAGGGTTTTTTGTTCCGTAGGAAATTCAAAAGAATTTCCTACGGAACAAAAAACGCTCCGCTATGGAAGTGTCCCGATGTGGCATAAATGCCAATCGTGACTATACTCGCGCGAAAGGAAGTTAGCCGACAAGTAATGCAAAAAAATACGTCATATTCTTGAAAAAAGAAATCTACAGTTGCAATACGATATTATTTGTGTGATAATATTTTTTATCATTAAAATTATAATGGATAATCCTCTATTTTAGAGGAAGGGGGAGAATAATGAGGAGAAATGTGAAAAAAAGCTGCATGGCAGTATTGCTCACGATTTGTATGCTTATCACTTCTTTGAGCAGCAGTCAGATTGTATCGGCTGCACTTAATGGAAATGTCGAAACGCTTACAAAGACTTATCGTGAGACCTATCCTGTCAATCGCGTCCTGCAGGTCGCAGGAGGATTTCATGTATTTGCACTGGACAAGGCAACGCCCTCCGTGCATACCAACGGCAATATCGCGGCCAATAGTCTGGATATCCGGAACAACTTCGGTACCAACCAGGCAGAGGACGAGATGACCTATGTCAGAAATTATGATACTGTCACAGGAGGTATTTTTACCGTTAAGGGAAGTGTAATTCTCGGCGAGAATAACCTGGTTACCTTTTCCAATGGCGGGGATGCCTACATCAATGGTATCAAGGTCGGACTCTCGAATCCTTCCAAGGTAAAGTATGAGCCGGTTGATAAGTATTTTGTTGACCTTGAGGATGAATTTGCGTACCTCAGAGGCTTGTCGGATGCTTTGTCCGAGCTGACGCCTACCTTGACAAAGGACGATATTAAGGCGACGCCAAGTGACGACCAGAAGAAGATCACGCTGAAGGGCGGTCTGAATGTCATAAATCTGACGGCAGATGATGCAGATGAACTTCAGAATTTGATTATTGATAATGTTAAGGCTTCGAGCACGATTACTGTCGGAGAGAATACATATCAGAGAGTTGACGGTTCCCAGGCGCTTGTTATCAATATCGACTTGAAGGGAAAGACAGAATATACGATTCCTTTCCAGTCCTGGTATGTATTTGAAGACGGCACCGAAGTAATGAACAGTGAATCGACCTATTATAACGGAACCAATATTCTCTATAATGTTTATGATAGCGGTTCTGCTGACGGTCTTTACCATGGAAATCTCGATAATGCCAAGTATTTGATTGGCGCTATGCTTGCTCCGTCTGCGGACATTTATGCAGAGGCAATCAATGGTAATATCATGGGTAAGAATGTTACCACGACCGGTGCGGAGACACACCGTTGCGACTTCCTTGGTGAATTTGCTGTTAAGGTTAAGAAGATGCAGAATAACCCTGTTGAGATTCAGCTTAACAAGATTGGCATTGACGGTGTAACCAAGCTCAGCGGTGCGGAATTTGCCGTTTATAATATTGACGGCAAGGAAGCTAAGCCTCTTATCAATGGTCGTGAGGTTGACACGCTTGTAGTTGATTCCCCCGATGGAACAATTAAATTTGTACTTCCGGAAGGAAAATACTACCTTCAGGAAACAAAGGCTCCGGCTGGCTATGTTCTTGACAGCACGATTATTCCCTTCGAGATTACAAAAGATGGCAAACTCAAAGGCGAATTTGACGTGACGGTACCTAAGATTGAAATCGAAGAGGCCATGCAAGAAGCAGATTTGTTGGAGTACTGTCAGGTTATGCCGGACGGCAGAGTGAAAATTACGATTCCCCGTGTGGGATATATTGATGCAGCTGCTCTTTTTGACAGTGTGGATTTGCAGATTCTTCTTAAGGACGACCCTAGCGAAAATGTTTACTATGAAATCAGAAATGAGAACGGGGATTTGATTAGCGAGGAGAATAACCAGAAAAACTCCGGAAGCTGGTATGCACCCAGTTATTATTATCTGAGTCAGGAATTGAAAAAGACGAGTCCGCTCGAGCCTGAGTACTGTACACACGATCAGAACAATAATGCAGGTTATGATACGCTTGGAAAACAGGTTAAGATGAGTATTTACTCCGGTACGGTTTTCTATCTTAAAGCATATAAGGACAAATGGGATAATGAAAGGGGCGAATTCCCGACTCTTCCTATTGAGAGTATTTCCAAACTGAAGCTGCGCGGTATTATCAGAGACGTATCAACGGATACTATCAGTTATGCGATGCAGAGTAATGCATTTGTAAAGAATAATGAGATTTATGTAACGAATGAGAAGAAACTTAACGGAGATGTATCCTTCAAGTTCCTGAAGAAGGACACAGAAGGCAATGTCCTTGAAGGAGCAAAGTTTGAAATTCTGAATGCAAACGGCGAAGTGCTTATGTCTTGGATTTCGGGTTCTGAGCCGCATGTCGTTAGCGGTCTGACCAGAAACAGAGTATATACCATCAGGGAGACGGTTGCTCCGGATGGATACGCGATTACCAATGAGCGTTCTTTCTCCATTGATGCAGCGGGTAAGATTAATCCGGTTCCCAATGCGGCAGCAATGCAGGTTGGAATCGATGGAGTATACTATGTAAGCGATGAAAAGACAAATGTATCCATCAGTAAGGTTGATATTGCGGATGGTGAAGAGCTGGAAGGCGCTGCCATCCAGATAATTGACGATAAGGGAAATGTTGTAGAGGAATGGACGTCCACAAAAGAGCCCCGTGTAATTACGGGACTTAAGACAGGTGTTACCTATACTCTTCGTGAGACTGTAGCGCCCGATGGATATTCTATTGCAGTTGATACAACTTTCCAGCTCAATGCTGACGGAACAATCAATAAGGATTTAACAACCACAAAGATTAGTGACGAAGGTGTGCTTCTCGTTCAGGATACAAAGAAACCGGAACCGACGGCAACGCCTACACCGACGGAGGAAGCAACACCGACGCCGACAAAGGAAGCAACACCTACACCGACGGAGGAAGCAACGCCTACGCCGACAAAGGAAGCAACACCTACACCTACGGAAGAAGCAACACCTACGCCGACAAAGGAAGCAACACCTATACCGACGGAGGAAGCAACGCCTACGCCTACGAAGGCGGCAACGCCGACGCCGACAAAGG
>DLOO01000076.1 GCA_002479645.1 Lachnoclostridium sp. UBA7482
ATTTCCTATGGAACAAAAAAGGGATGCGCATTCGCGCGAGCGGGAATTAGCCGATAAATCGGCACGCGCTCAGCGCGAGAGTTCCGCGAGCGAAACTCTTTGCCTGTGAATTTATTTTCCTATTGAAAAATCGGTTTCTTTTTAGTATAGTGTTTTTTGAACAATGAAGTATTTTGGGGATATGTGACAGATTCCCTAGGTATCTGTGTGTTTCACGTTGAAAGGAGATTTGAGATGAAGAAAAGGATTTTTTCTTTGATTCTTGTACTTTGCATGGTAATGTGCCTTTTCGCAGGATGCGGAAGCAAGGACAAGAAAAAGGGCAGCAGCGACAAGGACGATAAGGGTCCGGATACCAATACTGCGCAGGGTACCGTCGAGAAGATGGCAAGTATTAAAGACGGAACCTTTGAAATGGGTATGAAAGCAGAAGGCGGCGGCATGGACCTTGAGTATACGATTACCGGTAAGGTTGCCGGACAGAACTGTGCTCTCGGCCTTAAGGTAAAAGGTAAGGTTCAGGGTCAGGATATAAACCTGGATCTGGGCGAGCTGCTTGTTGTCGTTGATAAGACCGCTTACATTGACTTGAATGCAATTAAGAAGGCAGTTGCCGATAATGCGGCAATTGCCGACGAAGAGGGCAAGCAGATTGCCGACCTGTTGAAGGATACACAGCTCGGCTGGTTCAAGCTTCCGCTTCCTGATGATATGAAGGCAAACAACACCGTCTCCGAGGAGACCAGAAAGAGTACGGAGAAGCTTCTTAAGGACATTCTTTCCAAGGGTAAGGAAGATGGAACAACCGTTACTTTTGATGAGGCAGAGCAGCTCAAGGGCGCCCTCGAGGTTGTTGCCGTATTCTTTGAAACCGATATGTCCAAGATTTTGAAGGAGGCAACCAAGGTTAATACTTCCTCCATCGATATGAATAAGTACGTTCAAAAGATTCTTGATGTTTACTATGATGAGATGGTTGAAGCAGCAGACAGCCTCGGTATGGACAAGGCGCAGCTTGATGCGTATGTCGATCAGATTAAGTCTCAGAACCTGAACGAATTGATGAAGGATGCTATGGATGGCGCGGGTGCTGCGGAGCTTCCGGATGATACCGATTTGGCGTCTATGGCAAGCGAAATTCGTAAGGTGGCTGACGCCATTAAGGAGATGCCGGGAAGCATCAAGCTTGCTACGTCCGCAAACGGCGACACCTATCGCGTAAGCGCAAATATTGATTTGGAAGAGGATGGTAAGACCGTGAAGGGTGATATCTGGTATCAGGTTACGGAAGGCGGAGCCAACATCAGTGTTCCCTCCAACGTTATGAAGCTGAAAGAGATTGTTGATCAGTTGTTCAACCTTTTTATGGCAGTTGCACCTGGACAATAAGTGACTAAAGCCCCTGTCCGGTTCGGACAGGGGGCTTTTTCTTCGATAGGAAATTCTTTTGAATTTCCTATCGAAGAAAAACGCTCCGCTCCGCTATGCGCACTCGCGCGAGCGGAAATTAGCCGAAGCATCGGCACGCGCTCGGCGCGAGAGTTTCNNTTCGCGAGCGAAACTCTATGTTCCATAGGAAATTCTTGTTCTTTGAAGGAGATACGGAAAGGGAAAAACGATGAGTGAGGAGAAGAAAAAAGAAACCCCGCGTGAAGAGAAGCGATGGAATTTTCACAGGGCAAGAGAATATCAGGGGCAGGGAATCGCTGCATTTCTTGTAATTGCGGCAGCAGTGGCTCTTTACTTCCTTTTGCTGCGCATTGAGGTGTTTGCGACAGCAGTCGGTGCGATTCTGCATGCGCTTTCTCCGGCTTTTTTCGGATTTGCCTTTGCGTTCATTCTGACCCCGGCGGTTCGCTTTTTTGAAAAGCATATCTACCGGGGACTGAATAAAATCAGCAAAAAAAAGAATGCGGAAAAGCTTAAGAAACGTGCAAGAAAGCTTTCCGTACTGATAACGCTTGTGATTTTGATTGGGATTATTGTAGCGCTGCTTGTGGAGATTATTCCGGAATTTATCCGCAGTATCTCGAATCTTGCTACGCAGCTGCCTACATATTTTGGCAACCTGACGAGCTACATCGAAGGAATCTTAAAGAAAAATCAGACGCTGTCCGATGCGCTGACCCCGTACTTGGAGAATGCTTCGGAGTATGTGGAGGCATTTCTGTCCGATTACCTGACCTCCGGTGTCAGTATGGCGTACGGATGGCTTTCCTCCGGTGTAATGGCGGCGTTCCGATTATTGTATAATGTATTTGTCGGAATGATTATTGCGATTTATTTATTGAGTGACACCGCGTATTATCTCGGTATCTGCAAAAAGGTTTGCTTTGCAGTGCTTGCTCCGAAGCGTGCCGCAACCGTAATGAAGACGATGCACAAGGCGAATCGCATCTACTCCAGTGCAATTATGGGTAAGATTGTGGACTCGACGATTATCGGACTGTTGTGTTTTATCGGAGCTTCGATTCTGAGTTTGTTCTTCCCGACGATCGGTGAGTATGTCGCATTGGTCAGCCTGATTGTCGGCATCACAAATGTAATTCCGTTCTTCGGACCGTATATTGGCGGTATTCCGTGTACCCTGTTGATTATGTGTATCAATCCGGTTCACGGGCTGATTTTCGGCGCATTTCTGATTGTGCTTCAGCAGTTTGACTGTAACTTCCTGGACCCGCATGTCGTAGGGGTACAGGTTGGCTTGCGGCCGCTGTTTGTGTTGACGGCCTGCCTGCTTGGCGCCGGTTTGTTTGGCATTGGAGGTATGCTGGTAGCGGTACCTACGTTCGCGTTTGTTTATTCGCTTTTGAAATCCTATTTTGAGGTAAGGCTGGAGTCTAAGAGCCTGCCGGTCGAGACAGACAACTATATCGGAGTGATGCGTACGTATTACGATGAGAACAACGGAAAGATGAAAATCGAAACCGCGAACGAAACCGAAGAAGTGAATGCATAGAGAATTCTGATGATAATTTTTAATCCTGATTTTCTGCGAGGGCAGAGAATCAGGATTTTTTGGTATAATTGCGAAAATGCGGCATAGTTTTTTGTGAGGACGGCGGGTGTGGCGTGCCATGCCCGGAATCGGGGCGTAGATGCAGAATTATTGTCGGAAAACCGGATATTTATACTCATATGATTGTCTGAAGTCGGGCTGTGTCGGGTGTTTTCGGATTGTTGAGGGCTGGGGGCAGACGCGCATTTGCCTGTGTCTGACCGGCTGTGATTGGATGCCCGAGGAGGCCAGAGTTGTTCTGTTATGGCAGGGGGAGGAAAACTGTGGTATATGGGAAATAGGAAGCATAGGGATTCGTAATGGGATGCGGGAGTATATGCTCTGTGTGGATGAGACTATGCCTTGCGCAATCGGCTGTCTTGTGGGGGCAGCGGTAATTGGCTGCTGGCGGAAGGCGGGAGGACTTGCTTCGGGGAGGTCGTTCTGCCCCGAGGAGTGGTTTGCGGAGAAGGAAACGGTTAGTGAGGAGGGGCAGCAGGCGGAGAGGATACAGGGAGCTGATTCCCGGCAGGAAACAGAGGCGGCGAAGGATGAGAAGAAACCGCTGCCGTGCACTCCGGCGGATTTGTTTGAGAGCAGACCTCAAATGCAGCCTTTTTTGAAAGAGGCCTTTGAAAAATGCATCCGAATTGACCTCTCCGACTTGGAATGCCTGGGATACGGACAGTTTATCAACAGTTTTTTATGCCATGGATTCCACTGCTATCGACATCTGCTGCTTGTGTGCCGACCGGAAACAGATAAAAGTCCCGCAGCAGATACGGAAGGAATGTCTGCATTGTCTGCCGGAGAATTATGGCTTTTAGTGCCCGGCGTCGGAACTTGCCGGGAGCAGAAAATGGCGGAGCTATACGGGTTCGACGGGTTTATCCCGCTGTGTGGACGCAGGCGCTCCGGAGCCTTCGGTTACTGNNTTCCGCTCCTCCCTGAGCCGAACCCGGAGCAAACGGAAGAAATCCTGTAAGACGGCGCGGCACTCGTCCGCAAGGACGCCCTCGGTTACTTCCGTGAAGTGATTCAGACCCGGCATATGCAGAAGATTTACAATGGAGCCGGCGCAGCCGGCCTTGGGGTTGCGCACACCCATGACAACATGATCCATACGAGCCTGCACAATCGCGCCGGCGCACATGGGGCAGGGTTCCAGCGTCACATACATGGTGCAGCCTTCGAGGCGCCAGTCGCCCAATACGCGGCATGCCTTGCGAATCGCCATGATTTCTGCATGAGCCAGGGCGTTGTGTTCGGTTGTTCGCCGGTTATATCCGCGGGCGATGACTTTACCCTCGCAGACAATGACGCAGCCAATGGGAACCTCGCCGATAGCGGCGGCTTTTTTTGCCTGTGTCAGGGCTTGCTTCATATATTTTTCAGCAGGATTTTTCATTGTCGGCATTTTTCCTCACATTTGTCAAGCAAAATTTAATTCAGTATAGCATTGAACATTGAAAATGTATAGTAATTTTGCAATTTTCGCAAATTTTTTTGCGGTTTTTGTTGCGAAAAAATTGAATGCGGAGTAAAATTGACTATGCAGATTTGCACATTGGGGGTACTTATGCATTTAGCGAAACAAAAAACAATCGGATTCTTTATTTCGAGAATCAGTTCCGAGTATCAGAACATGCTGATTAATGAGTTTTCAAAAAGAGCGGCAGAACACGGGTATTATACTTTGGTGTATGTGGCGTTTGGAAGTTATAGAGACACCGACCTGTTTGTTCGTGGGGAACGTTACATGACACAGCTGCCGGAATATGAAACCTTCAGCGGCATTGTATTGGCAATCGATACGTTTGAAGAGCCGGTTCTGGAAAAACAATTATTGGAAAATATTCGCGCGCGCGCGAAATGTCCTGTTGTATGTGTTCGACGGGAGATAGAAGGATATCACAGCGTTCTTGTAGATGACAACAATTCCATGGAATGCATTGCAAAGCATTTGATTGAAGATTGCGGATATAAGGATTTCTGCTACGTCAGCGGGCCGGAAAATCATCCCGACGCGATTCGCCGAATGGAATGCTTTTTGCGGGTATGCGAGGCGCATAATATCCGAATCGGTATGGACAGTATTTATTACGGTGACTTCTGGAGAAATCACGGAGAGGAGATTGTCAGCTGTCTTTTGGATGGAAGGGACAGTTATCCCGATGCTATTGTATGCGCAAATGATTATATGGCTTTTTCTGTAAGCAATGCGCTGGCAAGCAGAGGGATTCGTGTTCCGGATGATATTGCCGTTACCGGGTTTGATAATCTTTTGGAGGCCAGCGCAGCGGTTCCGCCTCTTACTACGGTTGAAATGAATGTCAAGGGTCTTGCGGAGTGCGCCATGACGACACTGGAGCGCCTGCGGAACGGGGAAAAGGTGCCGATGGAGCAATATATTGCTACTTCGCTTGTAATCAGAGAGTCCTGCGGAAGCAAGGCGCCGAAGGAAGACAACATTAATTCCAATGTGCACAGACATTATGAAATGTATTGTAAAAGCAAGGAGCATATGCATCAGATTGCATTTATGTCAGTGGACGACAGTTCGGTCAATGATTTTGATGCACTCAACCGCGTTATTTATCATTACGTTTTTAATAATAGCCGATTCCGCGATTTCTTTATTGCTCTGTGTGATTACGACTGGTCAAAGGAAGACAGCTCTGTGATGAATGGATTCACGAAGCGGATGCATTTGCGTACAGTCATTCAGAACAACCGTTTCCTGGGATATGTGGATCACGTGTATGATAAGGCGGATTTGCTGACCGAGGAGTATCTGTGCGAAAATCCGTGCGCGTATCTTATTGTGCCGCTCCATTATCGAAACCGGTGTTTGGGTTATGCGATGATTAACTTCTGGGAGAACCAGATTGACAGCACGTTCCTGCAATATTTTATCATGAATATTTCCAATACTCTGGAAAATATCCGCATTCGTAAAAAAATGGGACGGTTGATTGATACCTTGCAGGAAATGTATGTAAGCGATGCGTTGACGAATCTTTCAAATCGACGTGGTTACGAGAAGCAGGTCGGGGCAATGTACGAGACTGCGGTACGCGAGAACCGCAGTATGGCTCTTGCAAGTATCGATATGGATGGTCTTAAAGTGATCAATGATACTTTTGGACATGCACATGGTGATATTGCTTTGAAGGCAATTGCAAATGCCATTTCCTCTGCCGGATTTTCGGGAGAGCAGTTTTTCCGTGTGGGCGGCGACGAGTTTATGGTTGCGGCGCTTGACTATGACGAACGCATGATGGAACGCTACCGGGAGCGTCTGGAAGGCTTCCTGGCGGATTATAACAGACGTGCAAAACGCCCCTACATGGTGCAGACCAGTGTCGGTTATATTATTTGTGATCCGGCAGACAAGCATTCGCTGCAGGAATGGATGGCGCTTTGCGACCAGAAGATGTATGACGACAAGGAAAAAAGAAGATGTAATCGTAAAATAATCAAAGAACAGAATTAATTCATAGAAAAACGGGAAGAAAAAGGGGATTTTGATGATTCAGTTAGATGACAATGAGAAAAAACGATTATTATCGATTTTTTCGGCAAACCTGCCGGCATATCGAAAGTCGATGAAGCTTTCACAGGAAGAATTCGGCGATATGATCGGCATTACCAGACAGACGGTCAGTTCTATTGAAAGAGGAGCCTATCCTCTGACCTGGTCGATTTTTCTGTCCTGTCTGTTTATGTGCTCTAACGACCACCGGGCAAGAAAACTGATTTTTAACTCCTTTGCGGGGGAATCGGTTATTTTGGGATATCTGGACAGTATAATAAAGGATGGTGCGGCTGCGCAGGCGGATGCAACCAGAGGCCATGCGCGCCAGATATTTTACGGTACCTGTACTATTAAGGATGCGCCGGCCTATCCGGTCTGCGAGATGGATGCGGCAACCGAGGAATTGTTTGGAATTGTCTCTCCAAAGCCCGGCAGCGAGGTTTCGTACCTTAACCTGGTTTTTGAAGAGGATCGCGCGGTTGTAAAGAATATTCTGGATGAGAAGCTTCGCAAGCAGATGGTTATCTGTCTGGAGCATCGTGTGGTTACCGCAGAAAATCAGGTGGTTTCGGTACAATGCTTTATCCGCAGACAGAAGAAAATGATGAAAAACGGCTTGTTTGACATCACCATTACCCAGGTGAGCGGGGAAATGTTCCGCCGTCGTCAGGTTTCCGGTCTGATGGAGAAGCTTCCGGTTGGCGTAGTCGTATTTGATTACCGGGGGAAACCATCGCGGGATAACATTCCGGAGATTTATTATGCAAATGAGACGTTTTACAATGTAATCGGTCATACGGCGGAGCAGTTTGCTTCGATTCACAACAATTACCTGCCGGACATTATTGCACCGCACGATGTGCGCAACGTTCAGCATTTGCTTGACCCTAAGCATAGCGAACATCAGGTGGTTGAGGCGGATTTCCGTATTAACCGTTTTGATGGAAGTGTGACCTGGGTGCACAGCAGCGTGCTTATTGTCAGCCGCTCCGAGGAAAAAGGCTCCTTTGTCAGCTGCACGCTGACGGAGATTACCGAGCGTGTCAATGCGGAAATGTCTATGAAATACCAGCTGGATCGCTATCGGCAGATGGACGATGTGTCGGAGGCGATGCAGGTTGGCTATGATGTGGAGAAGGACGAGCTGACATTGCCCGCGCAGTTGTGTGAAAGCAGCGGTTTGGACAGTGTAATTGCCGGAGTTCGCAAG
Source organism: Lachnoclostridium sp. UBA7482 (assembly GCA_002479645.1). Classification (GTDB taxonomy): domain Bacteria; phylum Bacillota; class Clostridia; order Lachnospirales; family Lachnospiraceae; genus ISDg. The sequence continues at coordinate 7,747 of DLOO01000076.1, forward strand.
GAAAAACGTTTGGGCGAGCTGGTGCAGGGAGAGGACCGCGAGACGTTTACGGCTTTCTGTCAGGATGTCATGGAACATAATAAAAACGGAAAGGGCGAATTTCGTCTGAAGACGGTAAAGGACGGATACCAGTGGTGCCGTATTCACCTGGCGGCGATTTCCAACGGCGAGGGTAAGGTTATCTACGTATCGGGGCGTATTGCAGTAATCGAAGAGGAACGACAGATTCGCAAGGAACGCAATAATGACCGTATGTTAATCAATCGCCTGGCTTCGACCGACCGCTTGACCGGACTTTATAACCGTACCGCTTTCCGTGCACGTATCCAGGAGCTGCTTAAGGATCCGGAGATGGAGCCGGTACACGCAATTATTTATTGTGACATTAACAATTTCTCCTATATCAATGAAAAATACGGGTACCCTGCAGGCGACCGCATCCTTCGCGATTTCGGCGCCATGTTCCTGCGAAAGGGCAAGCGCTGCTTTGCATGCCGTCTGCATTCGGATGACTTCATTGTCTATGTCAATGGTGAGACGCAGGAACAGGTACTTGCCAAGCTTCGCGGCTGGAGCAAGGTGTTTGTAGAGCATCAGACCAAGGAATACCCCGGCATTGGTATTCAGCTGACCAACGGTGTGTATTTCTTAAAGCGTGGCGAGTCGGATATTCCGCTTGCCATGGACAATGCAAACCTTGCCAGAAAGCAGGCAAAGGCAGAACAGAATAAGTCATATTGCATTTGCACGGAGGCGCTTCGTGCCCGCAGAAATTACGAACAGAGTATTGCCGGTGAAATTGCAAATGCGATTAAGGACAATAAGATTGAGGTTTTTCTTCAGCCGAAATTCGCGATGAACTCCCGGGAAATTATCGGAGCGGAAGCGCTGGCACGCTGGAGAAATGACGACGGAACCTACCGTTCGCCTGCGGATTTCGTACCGATTTTGGAGAAGACCGGACACATTACGGATCTTGATTTCTTCATCTATACCAGCGTGCTGCAGATTCTCCGCCGCTGGAAAAAGGCCGGTGTGCGAATGATTCCCATCTCGATTAACTTCTCAAACAGCACATCCATTAACGGATTTGAGGAACGAATTACACGATTGGCAGAGCAGTACGGTGTGGACGGCAGGTTCCTGGAGCTTGAGATTAACGAATGCACGCTAAATGACCGTGAGAAGGAAGCGGTCATGCTTGTGAAGCTTCAAAATCAGGGTTTCCGCATTACCTTGGATGATTTCGGTTCCGGTAACCGGTCACTGACAATGTTGATCAATGCGCCGGTGAATATGGTGAAGATCAATCGGACATTCTTAGAGCATATCGGCAATTCAAAGCGTGAGCGTGAATATGTCCGTTGTATGTGTGAAATGATTGCTTCTGTTAAAAAAGAAGCGATTTTCGCAGGCGTGGAGACGGAAGAACAGGTAGAATTTCTCAGTAACTGCGGCTTTACGAAGGCGCAGGGATATTTGTTTGAACGCCCGATTCCGATTGGACAGTTCGAGGAGAAATATCTTCGCCCGATTCCGCCGGACAGCCAAGCGGCCGTGTGAGTTTCTGCAAAGAAAAAAATACGGCTTGACAAAATAAGGAAAAGGAATTACCTTATTCAAATATATAAATATCGTTATGTACCGGGAAAACACCGTTTTTCGGGGCATGATAGGACTTGTTGGAGGCGTTTGACATGAATTTGATTACGATTAAGCAGCTTTATAAAAACAAAGAACAGTACTGCGGAACCAAGGTTACCGTAGGCGGCTGGGTTCGCAGCAACCGTGATTCCAAGGCATTTGGTTTCCTTGTAATTAACGACGGAACTTATTTTGAGACTTTGCAGATTGTTTATCACGACGGCATGGAGGGATTTGCAGAGACCTGTAAGCTCGGTGTCGGTACCGCGGTTATCGTTGAAGGTGACTTGGTAGCAACTCCGGACGCAAAGCAGCCCTTTGAGATTCAGGCGACTTCCGTTGTTGTGGAAGGAGCGTCCACTCCGGATTATCCGCTGCAGAAGAAGCGTCACACACTGGAGTACCTTCGTACCATGACACATCTTCGTCCCAGAACCAATACCTTTCAGGCCGTATTTAGAGTACGTTCTCTGGCAGCATATGCGATTCACAAGTTCTTTCAGGAGAGGGATTTCGTTTACGTTCATACTCCCCTGATTACCGGAAGCGACTGTGAGGGCGCCGGCGAGATGTTTCAGGTAACTACCATGGATCTTAACAACATTCCGAAAACAGAGGATGGCAGGGTAGATTTTGGCAGGGATTTCTTCAACAAGCCTACCAACCTTACCGTAAGCGGTCAGCTTAACGGCGAAACTTATGCAATGGCATTCCGCAATATTTATACCTTTGGACCGACCTTCCGTGCAGAGAACTCCAACACGACCCGCCACGCGGCTGAGTTCTGGATGATTGAACCGGAGATTGCATTTGCAGATCTTGCGGATGATATGAATCTTGCGGAGAGTATGATTAAATATATCATCCGTTATGTGCTTGAAAATGCTCCCGAGGAGATGAAGTTCTTCAACAGCTTTGTAGATAAGGGACTGATTGAACGACTCGAGCATGTGGCTTCCTCTGAGTTTGGCCATGTGACCTATACCGAGGCGATTGAGATTCTTGAGAAAAATAATGACAAATTCGATTACAAGGTAAGCTGGGGCTGCGATCTTCAGACCGAGCACGAGCGTTACCTGACCGAGGAAATCTTCAAGAAGCCGGTATTTGTAACCGATTATCCGAAGGATATTAAGGCATTTTATATGAAGCTGAATCCCGACGGAAAGACCGTGGCCGCTATGGACTGTCTGGTACCCGGCATCGGAGAAATCATCGGCGGTTCCCAGCGTGAGGACGACTACGATATCCTCGTTGCACGTATGGAAGAGCTTGGACTTAAGAAAGAGGACTATGATTTCTATCTTGACCTTCGCAAGTACGGTTCCGCACGTCATGCAGGCTTCGGTCTTGGCTTCGAGCGCTGCATCATGTACCTGACCGGTATGGGCAATATCCGTGACGTTATTCCGTTCCCGAGAACCGTAAATAACTGCGATCTGTAATTTGAGACTGGTTTGAATAGGCTGTAGCTTTGTAGCTGCAGCCTGTTTGTAATCATGGTCGGGACAAGAGGGGGTTTATTGATAATATTCGTCCCTATAATTAATAATTTGGATTTTCATTGGTTTTATTGCCATATTATGAGTATGAACGTGTGCGAAACGCAGATGAAGGAATTTGGAAGAATGAAAATGTGGAAACGAGCGGCGGTTTTGCTGGTGACGCTTGTCTTAAGCGTTAGCATGTCAGGCGGCTGTCGGATGAAGAAAAAAGAAGGATACACGGTCGTTTGTACCATTTACCCCATCTATGACTGGGTGCAGACTGTGTTAGAAGGCGTGGATGAGGTTCAGCCGATTTTGCTTGCCGATAAGGGCGTAGATATGCATAGCTATCAGGCAAATGCGGACGATATCATTAACATCCGTGAAAGCTCCCTGATGGTGATGGTTGGCGGGGAGTCGGAAAACTGGGTGCAGGACGTGCTTGATAGCGGTTCCTTTGGACAGAAACAAACGGTTGTGTCGTTATTAGAGCTTCTGGGCGACCGCGCTAAGGTCGAAGAGGTTGTGGAAGGTATGGAGCACGAACACGAAGAGGGAAATCCGTTGGATGAGCTTCCCGGTGACGATGACCACGACCATGAGGATGCGGAATACGATGAGCATGTATGGCTTTCTTTGAGAAATGCATATTTTTGTGTCGAGGAACTTGCGGAAATTCTCACGGCGGAACTTCCGGAACACAAGGATGTGATTTTTGCGAACAAAACCGCCTACCAGGAGAAGCTTGCGGCGCTTGATGAACGATACAAAGCGCTTCGTGCAGAGGCAAAGTATGACACGATGATTGTGGGAGACCGATTCCCCTTCCGATATCTGGCAGATGATTATGACCTGAAGTATTATGCAGCATTTGCGGGCTGTTCGGCAGAGAGTGAAGCCAGCTTCGATACGGTTATTTTCTTGGCGCAGAAAATGGACGAGCTTGATGTCAAATGCCTGTTGGTTATTGAGAGCTCGAATCGAAAGCTTGCGAAGACGATTATTTCCAATACCAAGTCTTCTGACTGCAGGATTTTAGAACTGGATTCTCTGCAATCGACAATTCCCGGAGGTGGGATAAGTTATCTTGGCGTTATGGAGAAAAATCTGGAGGTGCTTTCCGAGGCTCTTCGATAAATAGATTGGCGTTCCGCGCTGTCTTTGGCGGAACGGCAGAAGAAACGAAAAGAATGGAGATATTATGGAAATACTGCAAACTCTGGGGCATTATCTGTCCTACCCATTTGTGCGATATTCCCTGATTGTCGGAATCCTGATTGCACTGTGCTCGGCGCTTCTCGGAGTGGTGCTTGTGCTGAAACGGTTTTCCTTTATTGGGGACGGTCTTTCGCATGTGGCATTTGGCGCAATTGCGGTTGCGATGGTTCTGAGAGTGACGAATCAGACGGCATTGGTGTTACCGATTACCGTGGCTGCAGCAGTTGTGCTGCTTCGCACCGGGCAAAATCCGAAGGTAAACGCAGATGCGGCAATCGCTATGATTTCCGTCAGTGCGCTTGCTGTCGGTTACCTGTTGATGAACATTACTTCAACCTCGAGCAATGTGTCCGGAGATGTGTGCTCCACACTGTTTGGTTCCAACTCGATTCTTACCTTGCGTGTGGAAGATGTGTATCTGTGTATCGGGATGTCGCTTCTGGTGCTGATTGTCTTTGTGATGTGTTATCACCGTATTTTTGCCGTAACCTTTGATGAAAATTTCTCTCGGGCGGCAGGCCTGCGTGTCGGTACCTACAACACGCTGATTGCCTGTATTACGGCAGCAATTATCGTACTGGCGATGAATCTTGTGGGTTCGCTGTTGGTATCGGCTCTGATCATTTTTCCGGCGCTGTCCTCGATGCGGCTGTTTTGCAGTTTCCGCGGAGTAGTTATCTCCTCCGGAGCGATTGCGGTTCTTTGCGCTCTGATTGGCATTCTGATTTCCCTGCTTGCGGCAACGCCGGTAGGGGCAACCATCGTGGCTGTGGATTTGCTTGTATTTGTGCTTTGCGTCGGCGCGGCGAAGGTAAGAGGGTAAGAACCATAAAAAGGATGCACGCTTGCATTTTCATTTTCCCTGTGCTATACTTATGCAAAG
>DLOO01000004.1:0-8092 GCA_002479645.1 Lachnoclostridium sp. UBA7482
GATAAAATGAAATTAGGAATCGTCGGTCTGCCCAACGTGGGCAAAAGCACACTTTTTAATTCGTTGACAAAGGCGGGAGCAGAATCTGCAAATTATCCGTTTTGTACGATTGACCCCAATGTGGGGGTTGTTCCGGTTCCGGACAAGCGTTTACAGGTTCTGACCGAGATGTATCAGTCCGAGAAAACCACGCCGGCTGTCATCGAATTCGTGGACATTGCAGGTCTGGTAAAGGGGGCGTCCCGGGGCGAAGGTCTTGGGAACCAGTTCCTTTCCCACATTCGTGAAACCGATGCCATTGTGCACGTAGTTCGCTGCTTTGAGGACAGCAATATTATTCATGTGGACGGTTCCGTAGATCCGATTCGTGATATTGAGACCATTAACCTGGAGTTGATTTTCTCCGATATGGAGATGGTGGAGCGCCGAATCGCGAGGGTGGCAAAGAGCACGCATAACGAAAAGACCAAGAAGGAATTGGACATGCTGCAGGAGATTAAGAAGCTTCTGGAGGATGGTAAGAAGGCAAACGCCTATACAACCGATGATGAGGAATGCCAGGCATGGCTTCGCGGGTACAGCCTTCTTTCTGCTAAGCCGGTTATTTATGCGGCAAATGTGGACGAGGATTCTCTTGCAGATGACGGCGAGAACAATGAATTTGTTCAGAGCGTCCGTGCATTTGCCAAGGAAGAAGGCTCTGAGGTATTTGTAATCTCCGCACAGATTGAGCAGGAGATGGCGGAACTCGAGGATGAGGAGAAGAAGGAATTTCTTGAGGCGCTTGGTCTTGAGGAGTCCGGTCTGGAAAAGCTGATCGCAGCAAGCTATCATCTCCTTGGCTTGATCAGTTATCTGACTGCCGGTCCGACCGAGTCGAGAGCATGGACCATTACGAAGGGAATGAAGGCTCCGCAGGCAGCAGGTAAGATTCACAGTGATTTCGAGCGCGGATTTATTCGTGCCGAGGTTGTAAGCTATGATGCGCTGGTAACGAACGGCAGCTACAATGCCGCAAGGGAAAAAGGATTGGTTCGTTCCGAAGGTAAGGAGTATGTGGTTCAGGACGGCGATGTCATCCTGTTCCGTTTCAATGTATAATTGGGAGGATAACATGACAAATCATTTGTTATTTTTCATTGAAGGAACCGACATTCATTTCCCGAATATCGGCATTCATCTTCACAATATCGGCAGTAAGATTACGGTGTTCGGATTTGACATCGCATTTTATGGGATGATTATTGCGCTTGCAATGATGATTGGCTACGGGATGGCAGAATGGACAGCCAGACGTACCGGACAGAACCCGGATTACTATCTGGATTTTGTTATCTGGGCAATTGTAATTTCGGTTATCTGTGCCAGAGCATATTATGTACTGTTTAACTGGGACGCATTTGCGGATCGGCCGTTGTCCGCGCTCAATCCGAGAACCGGCGGACTGGCTATTTACGGCGGCGTCATCGGCGGTGTTGCGACGGCGTATGTGTTTTCACGCATTAAGAAGCTTCAGTGGGGACTGTTCTTTGATACGGCAATTGTGGGACTTTTGACCGGCCAGATTATCGGTCGGTGGGGCAATTTCTTTAACCGAGAGGCATTCGGAACCTATACAAACGGTCTGTTTGCAATGCAGGTGGATGTGAAAGAGGTTCATTCGTATTTTAATCCCTCTACTTCCGCACAGATTGTTGAAAATGCCTATGCAGGCAAGCAGCAGATCATCGACAATATTATGAAGATTCGGGATAATGCGGTAGTAATCGATGGTGCAACGTATATTTCAGTTCACCCGACCTTCCTGTATGAGTCGGTGCTGAACCTGATTCTGTTGATTTTCCTGCTGATTTATACGAAGAAAAAGAAATTTGACGGAGAGATTTTCCTGTTGTACCTGTTCGGTTACGGTATTATCCGTTTCTTTATCGAGGGACTGAGAACCGACCAGCTTTTGTTGTTTCATACTGCCATTCCGGTATCGCAGCTTCTGAGCGCCATATTGATTGCCGCATCGGCGGGCGCATACTGCATCCTGCGATTTGTGAAAAGGAAGGGGAAAAATCCGGAGCTGGTAAGACAGTAAAAAGTGAATAAATTGCATTTCAGAGCAATGATTTTTTGAAATCATTGCTCTTTTTTTGCATTTTCCTATTGCATTTTCCTTAAAAAGCATGTAGAATACAGCTTAAGTGGTACGAAATGGTGCCAAAGTGATACGAAGTGGAGCAAAATGGAGGAAACCAAGGATGTTTGCGGGGAAGTACAACCACAGCATTGACAACAAAGGTCGAATCATTGTTCCTTCAAAGTTCAGAGAAACTTTGGGGGATTCTTTTGTTGTGACCATCGGTCTTGACGGTTGCCTCTATATGTACTCGACAGAGGAGTGGGAGAAGTTCCTGACTTCCCTGCGTGATCTTCCGGGCAATGCCGAAGGTCGAAAGCTGGTTCGTTATTTTATGGCCGGCGCTGCGGACTGTGAGATTGACAAACAGGGCAGAACGCTGATTCCCGCCGAGCTTCGCGAGAAGGTTGGTCTTGAGAAGGATGTCGTTCTTGTCGGCGTCATCAACAAGATTGAAATTTGGAGCAGGGAACGCTGGGAAGCAAATGATGAATTTGAAGGTGCTGAGGATATGGTAGAGCATCTTGCCGATTACGGAATTAAATTCTAGAAACGGAGGCACGTCAGTGGAAGCAGCAACAGAGTTTCGACATGTATCCGTTTTGTTAAAGGAATGTCTGGAGGGACTGAATATCCGCCCCGATGGAATCTATGTGGATGGAACTCTCGGTGGGGCAGGACATTCCGGCGAAATCGTAAAGAGACTGGACAGCGGCCGGTTAATCGGAATTGATCAGGACGAGGATGCGATTCAGGCGGCAACTAAGCGGCTGGAACCATGGAAAGGGCAGGTAACGGTTGTCAGAAGTAATTACGAGGCGACGAAGCATGTACTTGAACAGCTGCAGATTCCTGCCGTAAACGGCATTTTACTGGATCTGGGAGTTTCCTCTTACCAGCTGGATACTCCGGAACGCGGATTCAGCTACATGGCAGACGCACCGCTTGACATGCGGATGGACAACCGTATGGAACAGACGGCAAAGGATATCGTTAACGGATATTCGGAAAATGAACTATTCCGTATGATTCGGGATTATGGGGAAGATTCCTTTGCGAAGAATATTGCAAAGCATATTGTAAAAGAACGGACAAGTCGTCCGATTGAGACAACCGGTCAGCTGGTTGCAATTATACAGGCAGCAATTCCTGCCAAGGTGCGATTTGCAGGCGGGCATCCGGCAAAGAAAACATTTCAGGCAATCCGAATCGAACTGAACCGCGAGCTTGCGGTACTGGAAGGGTCTATCGGCGATATGATTGATTGTCTGGCGCCCGGCGGAAGGCTCTGCATTATCACATTCCATTCACTCGAAGACCGAATTGTGAAAAATGCGTTTCGACAGGCAGAAAACCCTTGTACCTGTCCGCCGAATTTTCCGGTATGCGTCTGCGGAAAGAAACCAAAGGGGAAGGTAATTACACGAAAACCGATTTTACCGTCGGAGAAGGAACAGGAAGAAAACTCCAGAGCACGGAGCGCAAAGCTTAGAATTTTTGAAAAAATGTAGGGGGAAAACGACAATGGCAGTCAGAAGGGGCGCAGCAGTCAGCGAAGAAAAAAGAATACGTGAAACATATATCCATGGCAACGTTGTGCCGAAGCCGGTCTACGAGCCGGAGAGACAGCCGAAACGGGTTCCGAAAACAGAGCCGGGAAAGCAGCAGAGAGAAGAACAGGTTCCTCTGTTTGGCTTCCGCCGCGGAATTGACTTTCTGGCGCTTTCCATGCTTGTGGCAGCACTCGGCGTTATGATTTTCTTTATGGTGGGATACTTGGGCGTCGCAGCGAAGAATACCGAGCTGGATAAGCAGATTCGTGAATTGAGCACCGGCTATAATACACTTTGCAGATCCAATGACAATAAACTGGCAAACATTGCAGATGAAGTTGATTTGAAGGATGTTTACCAGGTTGCAGTCGGCAAGCTTGGCATGGTATATCCGAAAGACAACCAGATTATTACATACGATTATCAGGGGGAAGGCTATGTCCGTCAGTATGCGGCGATTCCGCAGGCTGAACGGGATAAAAAAACTGTCCTCGAGGAGGTATTGGATCAGTTTTTTCGGAAATAAGGGGAAGGAACCATGGCAGTAACAGGTACAAAAAACAGAAGAAAAGGCAAAAAAAGACTCACAAGGAAGATGCAGAAGAATTTTCGCTTGATCCTTTTTGGATTTGTGTGTCTTTTTTTGTGTTTATCCATTCGGATGATGTATATTCGCGCAACCAAGGGCACGGAATACAGCAATGCCGTATTGAGCCATCAGAGCTATGTCAACACGACGCTGCCGTATGCGAGGGGCACGATAACCGATCGCAACGGCGTGACGCTTGCAGTCAGCAAGCCGATTTATAACGTCATTTTGGATCCTTACGGTATTCTTAGTGACAAGAAGTTCAAAAAGCCTACGCTTGAGGCTATTTCCGAAGCATTTCATGTTGAAATCCCCGAGCTTGAGGCTATCCTTAAAGAAAATCCGAAGAGCCGGTATTATGTGCTGCGTAAAAATCAGCCGTACGAATATCTGGAAAAATACGAGGAGCTTCGGAAAGAAAACCACAAGGTTATTAAAGGGGTTACCTTTGAAACCGAATACGTGCGGGAATATCCTTACGGCTCGTTGGCATCTCATGTTATCGGCTATACCAATAAGGGGAATGTGGGGACGTATGGAATCGAGCAGTATTATAATAACTATCTGAACGGCAAGGACGGCCGTGAGGCCGGCTACTATGATTCGGAGTTGAATCTGATTAAGACCGTATGGGAGCCGGAAAACGGAGATACCATTGTTTCTACGATTGATGTATTCGTACAGAAAATCGTGGAAGAGAAAATCCGGGATTTTATGGCGGAGCTTGGGAGCGAGAATATCGGCGTTGTTGTTATGAATCCCAATAACGGTGAGATTCTTGCAATGGCGTCCAACGGGGGCTTCGACTTGAATGATCCGAGAAATATGAGCGCCTACTATTCGGAGGCAGAGATTGCCGCCATGGATGATGAGGCGCAGCTTGCCGCTCTGAACAAGATGTGGCGTAACTTCTGTATCAGCGATACCTATGAGCCCGGTTCCACCTTTAAGACATTGACGGTTGCCGCCGGTCTGGAGGAAAATTTAATCAATACGAATTCGGGCTTTTACTGTGAAGGAACGCGCGGAATTGACAAATGGGAAATTCACTGCAACCGCAAGAGCGGTCATGAGCATTTGTCTCTGACGGAGTCTCTGATGTTTTCCTGCAATATGGCAATGATGGACATTTCCGCCAAGGAAGGCAAACGATTGTTCCGCTATTATCAGGAGCATTTTGGTTTGGGAAGTAAGACCGGTGTGGATCTGCCCGGTGAAGCTGCCGGCATTTTGATTCGTGAGGAGAATTTGAATGAGGTTGAGCTTGCGACCAGCAGTTTCGGTCAGGGCTTTAACGTAACAATGGTTCAGATTCTTTCTGCATACGCATCGCTTGTCAATGGCGGTTATTATTACCAGCCGCACGTTGTGAAGGAGATTGTGAGCAGAAAAGGCGCGACGGTACTTGATAAGCGCGACTCGCTGCTTCACTGTACGGTAAGTCAGTCCACCTGCGATTTTATTCGCAAGGCGACTTATATGACTGTAAAGTCCGGAACGGCAACCCCTGCTCAGGTAGAGGGATATATGGTTGGCGGCAAGACCGGAACGGCACAGAAGGGCAGGAGAGAGGAACGTAAATACGTCGTTTCCTTTGTGGGAAGCGCACCGTCAAACAACCCGGAGGTATGCATTTACGTAGTTATCGACGAAGTACATAGCGATACCCTGTATAACAGCAGCAGACCGGCTACCGAGCTTGCCAGCAAGATTCTTGCACAGGTGCTTCCGTATCTCGGCATTTATCCTGAGGGCGATATTGATTACGGCATTGACTTTGATGCAAATCTCGGCGATGGCGATGAAACGAACGAGGGCAATGTGGGCGGCGAAGGTTCGTTGGGCGAAGGTCAGGGCGGCGAAGGGCAGACCGGAGAAAACTAAAGGGTATTTTCCCGAAATGCTCGAGGCATAATTAGCGCAGATTCTCATAAAATGTTAGGAACATGCCCGGGATTTGCGCTATGCTTCCAATGAAGGCTTATATGAAACGCAACTGGCTTGCAGCCATTGCAATGATTCTGTTTGTTTTACTGGGATTGACTATACGGCTCGGATATCTCATGCTTCACAAGTCGGAAACCTATGCGGAAATGGCACAGGATGTATGGCAGCGTGAGAGAACCATAAAGGCGGCAAGGGGACGGATTTACGACCGAAACGGTGTTGTGCTTGCCACGAATCAATCGGTCTGTACAGTTTCTGTGATACATAATCAGATTAAAGAGCCTGAGAAAGTGATTCGGGTTTTGGCGGACACGCTGCATATGACCGAAGAGGCGGTTCGCAAACGAGTAGAGAAACATTCTTCCATCGAGAGAATCAAGGCAAATGTCGACAAGGAAACCGGGGACTACCTGAAAGCGCAGAAGCTGGCAGGCGTCGTGGTGGATGAGGACTATCGCAGGACGTATCCGATTGGAGACCTGGCGTCGCGCGTTATCGGATTTACCGGCGGCGACAATCAGGGAATCATCGGACTGGAGGTTATGTACGATGATATCCTGGGTGGGAAAAACGGGACGATTTTGACGACAACTACGGCGCACGGACTGAATATCGACGGAGCTGCAGAAGGTCGGGTTGAACCGGTGGCAGGACTGGACTTATACACCAGTCTGGATTATAATATACAGTTGTACTGCAAGCAGGCCGCGCAGACCTGTCTGGAGGCAACGGGGGCGAAGACCGTAAGCATTGTGATGATGAATCCGCAGAACGGAGAGATTCTTGCGATGACAACCCTGCCCGAGTTTGACGCCAATAAACCGTTTGTGCCGATAGAGAGTCTTTTGTACCGGCTGGATGAAAACGGGGAGAAGCAGCCCTATGAATGGAACCGCCTAAGCGAAAGCGAAAAAACGGAGTTCCTAAACGGAATGTGGCGAAATCCGTTGATTTCGGATACGTATGAGCCGGGGTCGACGTTTAAGATTGTAACCTCTACGGCAGCATTTGAAGCCGGCGTACTGGAGGTTACGGATCGGTTTCATTGTCCCGGCCATTATGTGGTGGAAGACCGGATCATTCACTGTCATAAGCGAACGGGACACGGCAGTGAGGATTTCAAACAGGGAATTATGAACTCCTGCAATCCGGTATTTATGCAGATCGCGGAGCGCACAGGAGCGGAGAAGACCTATGAGACCTACCGGAAGCTGGGACTGTTTCAGCGCACCGGTGTGGATTTGCCGGGCGAGGCCAATTCGATTATGCATAAGCTTGAGGATATCGGACCGGTCGAGCTTGCGACAATGTCATTTGGACAGTCGTTTCAGATTACACCCCTGCAGTTACTTACCGCTGCGGCATGCGTGGTAAACGGGGGAACCCGGATTACACCGCATCTCGGAGTTTCGGCAATGAATGCCGAGACGGGAGAGATTACGGAGCTTGCCTATGCGCGCGCCGAAGAATGTGTGTCGGCAGGAACCTCCGAGCTGATGCGCGAGCTGCTTCATGCGGTCGTTGCAGAGGGGACGGGAAAACGTGCTTATCTGGAAGGCTATACCATCGGGGGAAAGACGGCGACCAGTCAGAAGCTGCCGCGAAGCGCAAGAAAATACATCGCGTCGTTTCTCGGATTTGCACCGGCGGAAAATCCGCAGGTGATGGCGCTCGTGCTGATTGATGAACCGGTCGGCGTATATTACGGCGGAACGATTGCCGCGCCGGTGATTAAAGAGGTATTTGCTACTGCGCTTCCTTATTTGGGAATTGAAAAGCAGGAAACAGAAGAAGATAATTGATTTCATTACGAAATTTCGATAGAAAGGAACGAATAACATGGTCTGGAATCAAAAGAATGTGCTGGTAATCGGT
>DLOO01000004.1:8108-14308 GCA_002479645.1 Lachnoclostridium sp. UBA7482
GTTAATGAACGAGCCGGTGGAAATTATTCTCTACGACAGCAGGGAGGAGCTCGATACCGCGGCTGTTTTGGCTGCGGTCGGAGAGGAATTCAAGGGCAGGATAGTAGCGGGAGAAATGACCTCTGAGCTGCTTGCATGGACGGAGCTGTTGATTGTAAGCCCCGGTGTTCCTACGGATTTGCCGTTTATTCTTGAGTTGAAGGCAAAGAATATCCCGGTTTGGGGCGAGGTTGAACTTGCATATCGCTTTGCAAAGGGCAGGCTGATTGCGATTACCGGTACAAACGGCAAGACCACAACAACCGCATTGACCGGTGAGATGATGCAGACCTATTACGAAAGCGTATTTGTGGTGGGAAATGTCGGAACGCCTTATACTCAGATGGCACGGCAGATGAGAGACGACAGCGTGACGGTTGCGGAAATGAGCAGTTTTCAGCTGGAGTCCATCGAGGAATTCCATCCCTGTGTCAGCATGGTACTCAACATCACTCCGGATCATTTGAATCGTCATCATACAATGGAAGCTTATGCAGATGCGAAGTTTAACATCTGCCGCAATCAGACGCCGGATGATGTATGCATCCTGAATTATGAGGATGAGAGACTTCGTGAAAAGGCCGCAGAGCTGCAGGCAAAGGTTCTCTGGTTCTCCAGCAGAAGGGAGCTTGCCGAGGGACTTTATCTGATGGGTGAGGACATCGTATATCATAGCGGCGAGAACATTGTAAAGATTATAAATATTAACGAAATGAATATTATCGGCCGTCATAACTGGGAAAATGCGATGGCTGCCATCGGTGCGGGTCTTGCCATGAAGCTGCCGCTTGCGTGTATTCAGAAGGCGCTCAGAACCTTTGTCGCCGTAGAACATCGTATCGAGTACACCGCAACGAAGAACGGCGTAAAGTACTATAACGATTCCAAGGGAACCAATCCGGATGCCTCCATTCAGGCAGTAAGAGCAATGACGACGCCGACCATCCTGATCGGCGGCGGATATGACAAGGGTTCCGATTACGAGGAATGGATTGCGAGCTTTGAAGGGAAAATTACCTGGCTGGTATTGATGGGACAGACCGCAGATAAGATTGAAAATACCGCACGCCGCATGGGTTTTGATAAAATTGTTCGTGTGGAATCCATGGAAGAGGCGGTTCGGTTCTCTTACGAAAATGCGAAAAAGGGCGAAGCGGTCTTACTTTCTCCGTGCTGCGCAAGCTGGGGAATGTTCAAAAATTACGAAGAAAGAGGCAGAATCTTTAAGGATTTGGTTCGGAGTTTGCCGGAATAAAGAAGAAGGAGGGAAAAGGCAATGGCAGGTTTAACTCGTGAAGACATGGATCGAAGCGTTTCCGTAAAACCGAAGCAGTTTTATGATTATACATTGCTTTTCCTGATTATTTTTCTTGTGAGCTTCGGCGTTGTAATGATCAGCAGTATCAGCGCGTATAATGCAACGAAATACTACGACGATTCGATGCTTTTCGTAAAAAATCAGATCAAATACGGTGTTCTCGGAATGATAGCAATGATTGCGATTTCCTGCTGCGATTACCACTGGGTTGCCATTCGATTTATGAGGATTCGTCTTGTGACCTGGTTCTATCTGGCATGTATTGTTATGCAGGCAGTGGTTCTTGTGATTGGACACAGTTCAAACGGTTCTTCCCGTTGGCTGGAGTTCGGACCGATTCGTTTTCAGCCCTCCGAGCTTACGAAGATATCCGTTATCCTGTTAGCGGCATACGTAGTGCAGAAGGTACCGAAGCTTTTGGATCATTTTATGGGTTTTGTTATTATCATGGCCATTTTTGCAGCACCGATCGGTTTGGTTCTTGCGGAAAACCTGAGTACGGCGATCATCTTGGTTGGTATCATTTTTGTTATCTGTTTTGTTACGAGCCGTAAGAAACTGTATTACTATGCAAGTATCATTGTTCTGGCAGTCGGCGGTATGGTTGCGATTTTTAAGGTTTCCTATCGTGCGGCACGAATCGATAACTGGCTCCATGTGGAAACGGCTGACGGCGGATATCAGATTCTTCAGGGTCTGTATGCGATTGCATCCGGCGGCTGGTTCGGTAAGGGGCTCGGCAACAGTATTCAGAAGCTTGGTTACATTCCCGAGGTTCATACCGATATGATTTTCTCCTGCATTTGCGAGGAGCTTGGTATTTTCGGCGCTGTTTGTCTTTTGGCACTGTATGCGATCCTGTTGTGGCGCATTTTCCTGATTGGACTTCATGCGCCGGATTTGTTCGGAAGTCTGATTGTATGCGGTGTATTTGTTCAGATTGCCATGCAGGTTTTGATCAATGTTGCGGTTGTAACGAATTCGATGCCGGCAACCGGTATTCCGCTTCCGTTTGTCAGCTACGGCGGCAGCTCCCTGATTTTCACCATGATGGAAATCGGAATGGTACTCAGTGTCGCAAAGAGAATCGATTATGGAAAATAGGTTCGGTCAGGCACGGCTCCCCCGAAAAGGAATATAATATAGCAATTTCTGTCGGGAGATGCAGCATGGGACGATTGGTTGTTGAAGGAAAACAACGGATAGAAGGTTGCTTACAGGTACAGGGTGCAAAAAATCTCGTTTTGCCGATTCTCTGTGCCTGTCTTTTGGTAGACGGGGCGGTACGCATAGACAATTGCCCCGAAATCTCTGACGTCGAGGAAACCGTTCGGATGCTTCGGATGATGGGAGCGAATGTTGTGCGGGAGAAAACTGCGATAACATGTGATACCGGCGGGGCAAGGGCGGAATTTTTACCGGATGAAATGACGAAAAGTAACCGGATGTCGATTCTTTTGATGGGGGCAATGCTTACCCGATTTGGAAAAGGGGAGATTGCTTACCCGGGCGGCTGCCGGATTGGTAAGCGGCCGATTGATTTGCACGAAGAGATATTTCGACGGTTCGGCGCCGAACTTTCGGCAGAGGATGACCGCATGGTCGGTGTTCTTGCGAAAGGAAAGGGGTGCGGGGTGCATTTGCCGTTCCCGAGCGTGGGGGCAACGGAAAACGCGATTCTTTGTGCATGTCTTGCCGAAGGCGAGACACAGATTACCGGTGCGGCGCGGGAACCCGAGGTGGAAGGACTATGTGATTTCTTAAATGCCTGCGGAGCACAAATTCATGGGCAGGGGACGAGTGTGATTCACATTTGCGGTGTGAAGCAGCTGCACGGAACGGAATATGAAATCTCCGGCGACCGGATTGTGGCAGGAACCTATCTGACGGCAGCGGCGATTACCGGAGGCGAGTGCGAGATTGCGGGTATTTTCCCCGGACATCTGAGCGGATATCTGGATGCCCTGGCACAGCTGGGGTGCGGGATGCATTTGCGAAAGCACAGCATATATCTGAAAGCGCCGGAACGTCTTCAGGCAGATATGCATTGGAAAACGGAGCCGTATCCCGGGTTGCCGACGGATTTGCAGCCGATGCTGGCAGCGGCTTGTACATTGGCGAAGGGGAATGCCCGGATAGAGGAACGCATCTTTGAAGAACGATTTGATGCGGTTCGGATGATGCAAAGGTTTGGAGCAGCGGTTGAAATTGTGCCGCCGTTTATTCAAATCAAGGGGCAGAAGAGCCTGCACGGAGCCGAGGTGGTCGGCAGGGATTTGCGGGGGACGGCAGGGCTGCTTGTTTTGGCACTGGCGGCAGAAGGAAAAAGTACAATCTTCGGAGCTTCGGTTCTGAAAAGAGGTTATGAGAATATTGTTGGAGATTTGAGGGAATTGGGCTGCGGAGATATCACCGAGCAGCCGGAGTAACACGGAGGAAGACTATGGCAGTCATACGTCTGAAAAAGAGAATGCATCCGCTTAAGGTGGCCATACCGGTACTGTTGGTCATTCTTGTGCTTCTTATGCTCTTTTTGGGATGGTTTGAAAAGAAATACAGAATCGATCCGCCAAAGGACGTCAAGGTTGTGATTATCGGTGACAGCGGACGATACACGGAAGATGAGATTCGGAATTTCGTAATTAACGAACGGTTTGAGAACTACTGGATTCTTCTGAAGTGGTACTACCATTCTCACAAAGTAGAACCGCCGCCGTACCTGGAAAAAATAACCGTTGAGGTGGAGGATGACGGCAGCGTTCTATTAAAGGCGTATGAAAAAAGACCGGTTGGCGCCTTATGGGAGATGGGAAATTATCTTTATTTCGACAGTGATGGAATGCTTGTTTCTACAAAGACAGAAAACGTGGAAGGACTGCCGGTAATCAAGGGTCTGAAATATTCCTCGATTACGTTGGGAAAGGTGTTTGAAACACAGAATCCGGCATTGTTCCAGGTGATTATGAAGCTTGTACGACAGCTGGAGAAACAAGAGGTAAGAGTGGATGTGATTCGGTTTGCGAGCGACAATTCCATTACCTTATACTGTGACGGCAACATTATTGAACTGGGTATCCGGGACGCTTATGACGTACAGATTCAGGTGCTTCGGAGTATGCTTGACAAGATTGCGCCGGAGGATAAGAAATACCGGATTAATATGGAAAATGTCGTGAACGGCGACGAGAAAATTGTTGCTACGTTATTACAGGAGGAATCGGAAGAGGAATCTGACCCGGGAGAATCGGAGGAGGAGTAGATTCTGTCAGGGTAGAACTTAGAAATAATCGTCTTTTTGGCGGCACATTAAGAAAAATGAGCAAAAAATGAAAAGAAATTCGTTTTTTTCTGCATTTTTCTCTTGATTATTTTGCGAAATAATCTTATATTATTAGACAGATGTATCATGATTTGTGAGTAAGTTGTAGAATGAAGATAAAGGAGGAAGGAACTTTGCTTGAAATTAAAGTTGATGAAAATGAAGCTGCAGCAAAAATTATCGTAATCGGCGTCGGTGGCGCCGGCAACAATGCGGTTAACCGTATGATTGAGGAAGGCGGTATCGGTGTTGATTTCGTTTGTGTTAATACGGACAAGCAGCATTTGAAGAATTGCAAGGCTCCTCGCTGTGTACAGATTGGTGAAAAATTGACTAAGGGTCTTGGTGCAGGAGCACAGCCTGAGGTTGGAGAAAAGGCAGCAGAGGAGAGCAAGGAAGAACTTGCAGAAATTATTAAGGGCGCCGACATGGTATTCGTTACCTGCGGTATGGGCGGCGGAACCGGTACCGGTGCAGCTCCCGTGGTAGCGCAGATTGCTAAGGATTTGGGTGTACTTACCGTTGGTATCGTAACCAAGCCTTTCCGTTTTGAAGCTAAGAAGAGAATGACCAATGCCCTGGCAGGTATTGAACGTCTTCGCCAGGCAGTTGATACATTGATTGTTATCCCGAATGACCGTTTGCTTGAAATCGTTGACCGTCGGACTTCCATGCCGGAAGCACTCAAAAAGGCTGACGAGGTTCTTCAGCAGGGTGTTCAGGGTATTACCGATTTGATCAATGAGTCTGCACTGATTAACCTTGACTTTGCAGATGTTCAGACCGTAATGAAGGATAAAGGCATTGCCCATATCGGTATCGGTTATGGTTCCGGTGACGACAAGTGTATGGAAGCTGTTAAGCAGGCTACTACATCCCCGCTTCTTGAAACCAACATCGAAGGCGCAAGCAACATCATTCTTCACATTGCCGGTTCTGTCAGCTTGATTGAAGTTAATGAAGCGGCTACTTATGTGCAGGAACTTGCAGGCGATGATGCAAATATCATCTTTGGTGCGATGTATGACGAGACCGTTCCGGATCAGTGCCGCATTACCGTGATTGCAACCGGTTTGGAAGAGGTTCCGGCGAACAGCACTAACTCCGGCACTCGCCCGAACGGGTTCCAGAGCAAGCCTCAGATTTCCCAGCCCGTGAAGCCTGCATCTCCGGCTCAGCCCGCAGCAGGCAGCGGATACCGCAATTTCTTCGGCAACAATCCGAAGCCCGCGGCGCCGGTTACCAAGCCTGCGGAACCCACAGCGGCAGCACCTACTTACAGTAAGCCCGCAACCGAGAACAACAACGGCGGCGGAATTAAGATTCCTGATTTCCTTCAGAAGAATCGTAAATAATGATTTGCTGTTTCAGAGCCCTTCTCCGTTTACCTTCGGAGAAGGGTTTTTGCGTTATAGAACTTTTTTTACTTGCTTTTTTCAGATAAATAATATATCCTAAAGTAAGTAGTGGCGTATGCCGCTAAAATATTTTAGGAGGAATAAAAACCTGAATCAGTGAAACTCA
>DLOO01000010.1:0-12688 GCA_002479645.1 Lachnoclostridium sp. UBA7482
ATAAACTTATTATACGAGGAGAACGTACAATGAATGAGACAGAAACAGAAACCTTTGTCGAGGCAGAGAAAAAACCGGAAAAGGTTCGGGCAAATTATTTGGGCGGTATTGCAGGAGCCGTAATCGGCGCAGGGATTGCAGCGGTTATCTACATGGTTGTGCTCCGATTCGGAAGAATTATGCTGTCGATATGGCTGCCGCTTCTTCCGATTGGCGGTTATTATATGTTGGGAAAGAGAATCAATACCCTCGGAGCAATCCTGATTACGATTGTTTGCGGTGTGATTTTCTTTTTCGCAATTCGGTTCGGCTTTGCATGGAATGTACAGGCGAATGCGCTTCCTGGCTACAGCATCAAAGAGGTCTATGATTCCATCGCAGACTTATGCGATAAGCATAAAGAAATTGAAACGGCATATTATAAATGTATGGCTCTCGGATATGGAGTCTCCATGCTGGTAACAGCGGTAATTGCATTTATTGCCAGAGAAAAGGATTAGGAAAGGCTGGGATTATTGTGGTAAAACATATCATTTTGTGGAATTTGAAAGACGAGCTGACAAAAGAGCAGAAGGCAGAAGTAAAGAAGGAAATGAAGGAAGGACTTGAGGGTTTGCTGGGACAGATTTCCGGACTTACGGAGATTAAGGTGCTGACGGACGGTTTGGCAAGCAGCAACGCAGATGTTATGCTGGATTCCACATTTGAGGATGAGGCGGCATTGAAGGCATATGCAAAGCATCCGGCGCATGTTGCGGTTGCCGACGGAAAGGTTCGTCCGTATACCAAGAGCAGAGCCTGTATGGATTTTGAAGTATTGGACTGAATCGGAAAGAAGCTTAGGATCTAATTTTGGGAAAGGGGGATTACGTACATGAATAAGCAGAATTTGCGGGATAGCATTGGAAAGAGGGACGAGGATATTTCGGAGAGCGGCGAACGCAGCAAAATGACGCCAAAGCGCAGATTGCCGCGGGCGTGGATATCGGCAGCGGCAGCAGTACTTGCCGTGGGTGTGCTGGCAGGAGTCTGTGCCGAACCGCTCAAGTCCTTACTGCGCGAGAAACATGCCCGGCATGACAACGAGGTAATTACGGGAACGCCTGCGATTATTCAGGGTGCGGAAACGTTGAGTACCGCCGTTTATCCTAAGATGGCTCGTTTCCCCAAAGAGGTAACCGAAACATACGACGAGGAATATATGACATGGCGGCTGTCTCATAATAAGCAGATGCAGGAAGATGGTTATGCGGACAGCTTGAAACCGTTTTTTGCAAAGAGTATATCACAATTTTTGGCTGCGGATGACATAGAGAATCCGTTATTTTCGCCGGTAAATGTCTATATGGCGCTTGCGATGCTTGCGGAGATCACCGACGGAGAAAGCCGACAGCAGGTTCTCGCATTGCTTGGGAACAGGGACATTGCAGAGGTTCGGAGGCAGGCGAATGCGGTATGGAATGCACAGTATTGTGACGACGGCGTGACGAGCAGTATTCTCGGAAATTCTCTGTGGCTTAGAGACGATATGGAGTATAACAGGGAGACACTGGAGCTGTTGGCAAAGAATTATTACGCATCTTCCTATCGCGGGAAAATGGGCTCCGACAAATTCAACCGGGCGCTTCACGAATGGATGAACCGACAGACGAATTCGCTCTTAAAGAATCAGGTTGACGGAATCAAAATGAAGCCGGAAATGATTGCGAGTATTGTGAGTACACTGTATTTTCGGGCGAAATGGGAGGATGAGTTTGATACCGGGCAAACGAAGAAGGAAGTATTTCACAGTGTAAACGGCGACATTACCTGTGATTTTATGCACGAGCAGAGAAGCGGCTCCTATTATGCCGGAGAACGCTTCACTGCGGTGACTAAGTGCTTTGACAACGGAGAAGGCAGTATGATGTTTCTTTTGCCGAATGACGGCGAACATATCAGTGATTTGCTGACAGATGAGGAGACTCTTGCTTTCCTGGCGGGAGAACGCGGCAAATCGGATTTTCAAACGGCAATGATTCGTCTTGCGGTTCCGAAATTTGACGTGGAAGCAAAAAGTGAATTGATACCCGGATTGCAGAGCCTTGGCGTAACGGATGTTTTTGATTTAAGCAGGGCGGATTTCTCCCCTTTATTTTCGGATGCTGCATTTATTTCCTCCGTTCAACACGGGGTTCGCGTTAAACTAGACGAAAAAGGTGTTGAGGCGGCAGCGTATACGGTAATGATGTTAGAAGCTGGGGCTGCTCGGCCGGACAAAATTGTGGATTTCACATTGGATCGCCCGTTCCTCTTTGTAATCTACAGCAGAGACGGGTTACCGTTGTTTACCGGCGTTGTAAACCGGCCGTAACGAAGGAGAGGAAGAACGTGCATACGGCAGGGGAAAGCACCCTGCGGAGCGATTTTCATTGATTTAGAAGGTTAAGATACAAAAACCAACCGGTTAGCAGCAAAAAACTACCGGTTGGTTTTTTGCTATTTACAATACTTTGAAATCTGCTATACTTTGGCTAAAGAAAGGGTAACGAAGTGATTCAGGGGGCATTTGCCATGGAGGATGCTGCTGTCGGAATCATAACGGAGGGGACAGGATGAAGGTACGTATTGAACTGGACCCGGAATTGAACGAGGAATCTGTCGTGATTCATTGTCGGGAACTCTCGCCGGAGGTGCTGGCGCTGCAGAGAAGTCTGCAGCAGGGTGGAACGCAGCCGATATATGAAGAACGGACGATTCTGTTAAAACAGGAGATTCCGGGGAAGCAGAGCAGGGGAGAGCCGGTGGAATGGCTGGAGAAAGAATTTTATATTCCTCTTACGGAGATTCTTTTCTATGAAACCGAAAATAAGATTGTTCAGGCACACACCGGAACGGAGATTTATCAGACGGAGCAGAAGCTCTACGAGCTTGAGGAGTGGCTTCCGGGCAGCTTTATGAGGATTTCCAAATCGACGATTGTGAATCTGCGGGAGATTTATGCGATTACAAAAAATCTGGCAGGGGCAAGCCGGATAGAATTTTTGGGTTCCCATAAGAGTGCGTATGCATCAAGAAGTTATTACAAGGCGCTGACAGAACGCCTGAAGAGAGGATAGCCTACGGGTGGCTAAAGCCGGAAACGGCGCAGCAAAAAAAGAAATTATAGAAAATAAGAGAGCGGAGGTTAACGGAGATGAAAGGAAGCTGGAATTACGGCAGACGCCGGGGAAAGAATATCCTTTGGGGATTGCTTTTTGTCGGACTTGGCGGATTTATTCTTGCAAACAGTATGGGATGGTTTGGAGATATCGGATTATGGACGATTCTGTTTACCATTTTGTTGGGCGCATGGTTTTTTGAAAGTCTGGTTCATGTTGAATTTGGCGGGATGCTGTTCTCACTGGCATTTTTGGCAATTCTGTATGATGAACAGCTGGGGATTGAGAAACTTACACCATGGCCGGTTCTGTGGGCGGCGCTGTGCGGAAGTATCGGATTGCACATGATTTTCAAGAATTTCTATTTCGGACGAAGGAAAAGAGAGGATGAACAGGTTATCAATCATCACGGAACGGTTTTGGAGGTAAAAGGAGAAGGGCAGGATAGTGAATATTTTTATGTGAAGCAGAACTTTGGTTCCGCTGTTCGATATGTGAACAGTAAAGTGTTAAAGAAGGCAGAATTAGTCAACTCCTTTGGAAATCTTTCGGTTTATCTGGATCGTGCCATGCTGATGGGACATACGGCGGAGATTTATGTCAGCAATTCCTTTGGAAAGGTTCAGATATACCTGCCGGACAACTGGAGCGTTGTAACAAAGATTAGCAAATCCTTTGGAGAAAGTGATGCGAAGGAGCATTTTATCCCGGAGGCAGAGGATCAGGTGGTGATTACCGGAACCAGTTCGTTTGGAGAGGTCGAAATTTATTATATCTAATGTACTGACACGTTCATAAATGAATGTGTCAATACACAAGTGTACAGTCATATTTTTCTGTTCTTTGCATATACTGTCTGTAAAATGCGCAGAAAAGAAAGCAGAACAGAATAGAATATCCGGAAGGCATTCTGCTTTCGCAGTGCAGGGCGCATGGCAGGAGGTTTTCTATGGATTATGCAGAGATGTCATTACAAAAGCATGAAGAATGGAATGGCAAATTAGAGATTCGGAGCCGGGTTCCCCTGGAAAGTAAGGAGGACCTGGCTCTTTGTTATACTCCGGGAGTTGCAGCGCCGTGCCTGGCGATTCAGAAGGCGCCGGAGAAGAGTTTTACGTTAACGAGGCGAGGCAATACCGTGGCAGTCATTACGGACGGAACGGCGGTTCTGGGGCTTGGCGATATCGGTCCAGAGGCCGGGATGCCGGTCATGGAGGGAAAATGCGTGCTGATGCGCGAGTTCGCCGGAATTGACGCGATTCCTTTGTGTATCCGTTCAAAGGATACGGAGGAAATTATACGAACCGTGGAAGTGATTGCCGGCTCCTTTGGCGGAATCAACCTTGAGGACATCAGTGCGCCGCGCTGCTTTGAAATTGAGCAGAAACTGCGGGAGCGCTGCGACATTCCGGTATTTCACGACGACCAGCACGGGACGGCGATTGTAGCGCTTGCGGCAATTAAAAACGGGGCGCGCTTTTTGGGAAAACCGATGGAAAATCTGCGAATCCTGATTCAGGGCGCGGGCGCCGCAGGACAGGCAATTGCCCGGATGCTCCTGGCAGCAGGAATTACGGAAATTGTTGTATGCGACCGAAAGGGCGCCGTCTATGAGGGCAGAGACGGTCTGGACGAAGAGAAAAAGGCTCTGGCAGAGATTACAAACCGCGGGATGCGGAAAGGCGGTTTGAAAGATGTGATTGCGGGGTTGGATGTATTTGTCGGCGTGTCGGTCGGGGGCTGTCTTACGCCGGAGATGATTCGGAGCATGTCGCCGGAACCGATGATTTTTGCGCTTGCCAATCCGGAGCCGGAGATTTATCCGGAGGAGGCTAAGAAAGCCGGGGCGGCGGTTGTCGGTACCGGACGCAGCGATTTTCCGAACCAGATTAACAACGTGCTGGCATTTCCGGGAATTTTCCGCGGAGCACTGGACGCGGGGGCGACGGAAATCAACGAGGCAATGCAGATGGCGGCGGCACAGGCGATTGCAGGCTATGTGAAGGATGAGGAGCTGACGGAGGAGAGGATTTTGCCGGACCCGCTTGATAAGGGCGTGGCAGGGGCTGTCGCCAAAGCAGTTGCCGAAGCAGCAAGGAAAAGCGGAGTTACAAGAAAATAAAATGACGGATTGCATTGCCGCCGCCGGAGTGCTACTATAAGGGTAACGGATGGCGTAAGGAGTATTCCCTATGCTGTCTACTTTAGTAGAACAAAGGGAGTGCAGGCGTAATGAAGAAGAGAATTTTGGCATATCTGGCAGCAGTGGACGTACTGCTTGCAAATCCGCCGGAGGGAACGGATTGGAAGAGAGAAAAGGAAAAGCATTTGATACAAATCGGTTTTTTTATGCATGAGCGTCAGGTGCACCTGTTGGTGACATTGACCTTCGCGCTTCTGACCGTGGGCTGTATGCTTTACGCTGTAGCGGCTCCGAGCCTTGGGATGCTTCTTCTGATTGCTGCATTTTTGTGCCTGCTGGTACCGTATATCCTGCATTATTATCTCTTGGAGAACGGTGTGCAGAAGATGTATGCGCAATATGACCGTATGCTGGAACTGGAAGAAAAACTATAAAAGCGCTCCGGAAACGGAGCAATCACAGTGCGGAGAAAAAGCCGGGTATTCCGCGAGGGAATATCCGGCTTTGTTTTGTTTCATAAGGAACGTTTGTGAAGAGCGATGAACACTCCGGGTATCATTGAGCCTGTGCTGTTTCGGCAGATTTCAGATAAGGCTTCTTCCAGCCGCCCTGGAAGTAGCGGAATCCGACAACTAACAGGCAGACGCCCCAGCCAACCGGGTGGGACCACATAACGATGTAGCCCGAAGTTGCTTTGGCGAGCACATAGCAGAGGGTTACGCGGGCGAAAAGGTTCAGAAGGCTTCCGCTGAGGAACCATCGCATATCGGCAGCTCCGCGGAGAACACCGCAGATGACATTCATCGTGCCCATGACAAAGTAGAAGAGGGATACGATACCGATGTAGTCGCATCCGATTTTCAGAGCCTTTGCACTTTCCTCGCCGTCGAGAAACCACTGAATCATGTCGGAACCGAATACCTGCATAATAACGGCAATGCCAAGACCGATGCCGACGGCCATTCCGAGGCAGATGCGATACCCCTTCCTGACACGCTCGAGCTTGCCGGCGCCGAGGTTCTGGGCAACGTAGGTAGAGGCAGCATTTCCGCAGGCAACCATCGGAACGATAGCAATGCTGTCAAGCTTGAGCGCCGCGGTATAGCCTGCCAGAAAGCTGGAGCCGAACTGATTTACGGTGGACTGAACCAGAAGCATGCCGATAGAGATAATGGAGCTTTGCAATACCGTAGGAATTGCTACGGTAACCATGCGGACAAGCAGCCGCCTGTCAAATCGTGCGTAAGACCCGGTCTGATAGCCGCGCAGCTTTCTGATAAGGAATCCAAAGGAGAGAATTGCAGAGACGCCCTGTGCAATCAGCGTTGCCCAGGCAACACCCTTAACACCCATTCCGAAGCGCACAACAAAAAGCAGGTCGAGTCCGATATTCAAAAGAGAGGAAAGTATCAGAAAATACAACGGTTTTTTAGAATCGCCCAGAGCATTGTAAATCGCTGCAAGCGCATTGTACATAAAAAGAAATACAAAGCCCATGAAGTAGATCTGCATGTACGCAGCGGCGTCCGCAAAAATATTTTTCGGAGTATTCATCAGGCGCATAATCGGTTTGTTAATAAAAAGACCGAAAATACTAAGGCAGATGCTTACCAGGAAGATGGAGCGCAGAGCCGTGGAAATCGCGGACTTCATGCGCTTCAAATCTCCGGCGCCGAACAGGTTGGATATGATAATAGAGCATCCGATGCCGGTGCCGTTGGCAACCATGACGAAGAGCATCGTAATGGAGGTCGACGCGCCGACGGCGGCCAGAGCATCCTCACCGACCTTCTTTCCGACAATGATTGTGTCGACAATATTATAAAATTGCTGGAACAGATTGCCGCAAATCATCGGCAGGGTAAAAGCAAACAGTGCTTTTAGCGGATTGCCGGCGGTCATGTCCCCTTTTCTTTTTTGTGACATGTGTTTTCCTCACTTCTGTTAGTTTACGAATTTACGTGCACTACTTTAGCACGAGAAAAGGAAAATGTCAAAAGAAAGTGTTGCTTTTGGAGAAAAACGGGTATCAGTTTTGCCTTTTGTATTGCAGATGACTGCAGAATTTGCTATACTGTAACAAGGTGTGAAGATACAAAAAAAGATGTGAGAGGTATTTGTAATGGCAGAAGAATGTACACATGATTGTTCCAGCTGCGACGCATCCTGCAGCAGCCGGAGCACAGACAAATCCCAGTTCCTTGCTCCGATGAATGCAAAGAGCAACGTGCGTAAGGTCATCGGCGTTGTCAGCGGCAAGGGCGGTGTCGGTAAGTCTCTCGTGACTTCCTATCTCAGCGTATTGTTCGCAAGAAAAGGTTTCCGTGTCGGTATTCTGGATGCGGATATTACCGGACCTTCCATCCCGAAGAGCTTCGGTGTGGATACGCTTGCATGTGCAAATGACGACGGCGTTATCCCTGAGGTGACCCGTACCGGTATCAAGATGATGAGTTTGAACCTCCTGCTGGAGGATAACGAGACTCCCGTAGTATGGAGAGGCCCGGTGCTTGGAGGAACGGTAAAGCAGTTCTGGACCGATGTACTCTGGGGCGATGTAGACTATTTGTTTGTGGACATGCCTCCCGGAACCGGCGATATTCCGCTTACGGTATACCAGTCGCTGCCGATTGACGGTATTGTGATTGTATCAAGCCCTCAGGAGCTTGTTTCCATGATTGTCGGAAAGGCTGTAAACATGGCAAAGCAGATGGAGATACCGATTCTCGGCCTTGTGGAAAACTACAGCTACGTAGAGTGCGGCAACTGCGGCGAGAAGCTTGAGGTATTTGGTAAAAGTCATATTGCCGAAGCAGGTGAGAAATACAATGTTCCGGTACTTGCAAAGCTTCCGTTAAAGAAGGAGATTGCAGCGCATGTAGATGCAGGCGATATCGAAGGGCTGGAAGGCGAGTGGCTGGATGAAGCCGCAGAGCAGATTCTCAGGGCTTTGCCGTTGTAAATTTTGCTTTTTTAGGGAAAAGCATTGACAAAACTTTTCCATTTATACTACAATAGGACGCAAAGTGCAGTAGTATGCAATGAGGTATGGTACTGCAGGGCGGAGGAGCAAATCGATGCGTGTAATTGCGGGAAGTGCGAGACGATTGTTGCTTGAGACTCCTAAGGGGTCGGAAACAAGACCGACGCAGGACAAGATAAAAGAAACACTTTTCAATATTCTGGCGCCGGAGATTCCCGGCTGCGCCTTCCTCGATTTGTTTGCGGGAAGCGGCGGTATCGGTATCGAAGCGCTGAGCAGAGGCGCCGATTCGGCATGTTTTGCGGACAATAACCGTGAGGCGATTCGCTGTATCCGCAGAAATCTTGACTGGACAAAGTTCACAGACCGGAGTACCGTGTATGCGATGGATTATCAGAGCGCGCTCCGGCAGATGGAGTATGACCGCAGGCATTTTGATGTGGTTTTTCTGGACCCGCCGTATCAGAAGGGTATGGCACTTGCAGCACTCCGGTATTTGCATTCGTCTTCTTTAACAGACGAGGACACGCTTTTCATTGTGGAAGAGTCCCGGGATGTACCGGACGATTGCCTTGACGATTTGGAAGCAATGGGGTATGAGATTGTTCGTGCCAAGGAATATAAAACGAACCGGCATTGGTTTCTCAGAAAGAAGTAAAGCAGATGAAAATAGGAATTTACCCGGGCAGCTTCGATCCGATTACGCTGGGACATTCGGACATTATCCGACGTGCCTCCGATTTGGTCGATCAGCTGATTATCGGCGTATTGAACAACAGCAGTAAGCATCCGGCATTTACCGTGGAAGAACGGGTGGAAATGATAAAAAAGGTGACAAAGGACATTCCCAATGTTACTGTGGAGAGTTTTTCGGGACTTACGGTTGACTTTGCAAAGCAGAAGGATGCACGTATTCTCGTTCGAGGACTGCGCGCTGTTACCGATTTTGAGTACGAGCTTCAGATTGCACAATTAAATCACAAGCTTCATCCGGGGCTTGATACCATTTTTCTTACGACGAGCGTTGAATATTCTTATCTGAGCTCCAGTTCCGTAAGAGAGATCGGAAGCTACGGCGGAGATATTTCCGGATTTGTACCGAAGGAAGTATTAAAGGACGTTTACGACAAAATATACAAGAAAAAGGAGAACTAACCATGGCACAGAATCAGATTGAACGGTGTATCGAAAACATTTACGAGTTTGTGGAGAACTGCAAGGGGTCTACATTTTCTCAGAACAAGGTTGTAGTTCCTAAGGATGAGCTTTACGATTTGCTTGACGAGCTTAAGCTTCGTACTCCGGATGAAATTAAGCGTTATCAGAAGATTATCGCAAACCGTGACTCCATCATTGCACAGGCTGAGGAAAAGGCGGAGCAGATTATCGAAGAAGCAAAGGCAAAGGCAAAGCAGCTTGTCAGCGAGCATGAGATTATGCAGCAGGCCTATGCACGTGCAAACGAGCTTGTTTCCGCGGCAGGTGCCGAGGCAGATGAGATGCTTACCGGCGCTAACACCGATGCAGATCAGATTCGTACCGGCGCTCTGAACTATGCAAACGATATTATGACCGATATGGAGAAGATTATCGAGGAGGCATACGAGACGACTCGTGCCAATGCGGAACGTCTGGTTGCTATCCTTAAGGAGAATTACGAGGTTGTTTCCACCAACCGCGCCGAGCTCGACACGCAGCTCAATCCGCAGGAAGCAGCTATCGCATTTGACGACCCGATTTCTACCGTAAGTGAAGAAGGTGACTTCGATTTTGAAGAGGATACCTTCCTTGACAACATTGAGGAGTAATTCGGAGACGATTTCAGACGAACGCTCTATTTGATTGAAAATAAGATTTGT
The DNA here is from genome assembly GCA_002479645.1 of Lachnoclostridium sp. UBA7482. Taxonomy (GTDB): domain Bacteria; phylum Bacillota; class Clostridia; order Lachnospirales; family Lachnospiraceae; genus ISDg. The sequence continues at coordinate 10,126 of DLOO01000010.1, forward strand.
AAGATAAGCATGGTACCTGCGGAAAGCAGCGCCGTGCTTATTTTTATTTTGATAAAGCGTCCGAGGGGGAAGGGGGCTTTCAGGATACTTCTGATTTGGAAAATGCCGGATAGCCCGCCGAAGGAGGCAAAAAGGGTAACCAGGCTGAGGCGGGGAAGCAGCGGAACGTTCATTGTGACAAGCGTATCGCAGCCGGAGGTAACCTCCAAAAGACCCGAAATTAACAGGGTGATACCGCTAAGCGCCGGCTTGGCAGTCGGCAGACAAATAGCGAGAAAGCCGAAAATGGTGCTGCATAGGGCAGTTGCGACAGAAAAAAGCATAACATTGACGCCAACCGTCACGATACTGAGGACACTGCTTTGAATCGTTTCGGAAAACAGCACGGAGAAGGAACGGTATGGCTTAGGCGCAGGGGTAGGGACGGGATGTGGAGCATAGGAAGCATGTATTCGGTGCGCTTGTTCGGTAATAAGCGTTGAGCCGGAGGCGGCGTGCGCGGCAGGACGCAGAAACAAAAGGGCAGCCAGAATATTTCCGCCGTATACGGTTAGAAACAGGAGGGGGGACAGGTGCGGGGCAGCCAGAATATAAGCGCCCAGATACCCGGTCAGAAATCCCGGGCTTACGTGCGAGGCGAGAAGGAGCGGGTAGAGGAGATTGCGTTGTTTGTCCTCCGCCGGGAGACGGTTAATCATACCGGCACTGACCGGAAGTCCGGAAACCAGTCCGAAAAAAAGAATTGATCCGTAGGAAGCGGGGAGTCGGAGAAATCGAACGGTTACCGGCTCGAGCAGGCGGTTCAGACGGTCGGTGCAGCCCATGCCGCGCAGCAGACCGGTAAGCAGGAAAAAGGGCAGTAAAACGGGAAGAAGTGCCTGATACCACAGGCGAAGTCCATAAGAAGCGCCGGCAGAGAATTCCACCGGGCAAAAAAGGCAGAAGGCAAGAAAGAATACAATACCGTACAGGATCAGCTGGCGTTTCATGAAATCTCCCGAGGTCTATTCGGTATCTTATATGTGGAAAGTCAGAAAAAAGAACCGAAACTAAGGCAGCGGAGAAAACGGCGTCTTCACGTTTTCGGAAAGCAGGAAACCGGTAACCCGGTGAAGGGTTCGACGGTAAAGCGCGGCGGCATTTGTCTCTGCACGATAAAGTGCGGCAGCGGTATCCGTAAGCTTTTTCGGGTCGGTGGCGGCACGGACAAGCAACGGAGTATCGGAGCATTTGGTTAATTCGCCGAGAAGCGGGAGCGCGGACTTCCGGCAGGCGAGCACTCTGGCATACGGCTCCCTGTCAAGCGAACGGTACAAATCCATATCGGACTGTTTCATCGAGAGAAGAACATGGCAAAGAGCACGGTCTACGGCGGTACGGGTAATATCCCGGGTCTTTATTTTTTCGGCCAGTTCGGTGAAATGAAAGCACTGCGCACGTTCGTTTAGGATACGTCTTACCAGTGCGTCCGGTATGTCCGCACAGAGAGTAAGCTCTTCATAGGACATTGGTTCCAGAGCATAGAAAAGCGCCGCGGAAAAATCATCGGCAGACAGGACGCGGCCGTTCTGAGCTGCAAGGCGAGACTCGTACAGCGGGCGCAGCCCGGAAGGGAGGCCATGTTCTTCTCTCGATGAANNGGCAGCCGGTAAGACGGACGCGGCAAGGGATTCGCGGATGGCAGTAGCGGAACAGAAATCGCCGGGCGCAGAATCGTGATACCCATGTCCGATGCGTTTTACCGGAACGGCATTCAAATCGGCGGACAGACGGAGCAGCGCCTTTAAGTATTCAAGCGCCAGAATGTTGTTAGGGGTTGTAAGGAAGCCTGCGGCTTCGGGACAGACCGATTCCAGGGCTTTGCTTCTTGCCTGCGGGAAAGACAGACCCTGACGAAGAGCGGCTTGCAATACGGCGCGAAAATCCTCTGACTCGTCGGTAAGATACGTTGCGGCAGAGTTAAGCGCGGCAAAGGTATGTTCTTCAGAGGAACCATCGGGCACCTCGATACCGAAGCAGAGCGTTTCCGGAAGCTTCAGGCTCTTTAACAGGCGGACGCCGCCGCGGGCAAAGCCTTCGGCGCTGGAGGTTGCAGACCACAGCGGAAGCTCCAATACGAGATCCGCACCGGCACGTATTGCCGTTTCCGCACGAAATGCGGCATCAAAAACAGCAGGCGTTCCGCGTTGTACGAAATTCCCGCTCATAACCACAATCAGGTAGTCGCAGCCGGTCAGACGGCGACATTCGTTCAAATGGTGGATATGACCTTCATGGAGAGGATTGTACTCCGCGATAATGCCTGCTACTTTCATAATCGGTATTTCCTTTTGACGGTCGGTGTGCAGCCGAAATTCTTTATTATTTGTTCAGCGTCTTCGGTTCCGGATAGTCAACGCCGAGGGTATCTACGGTAACGCTCTCCATTACCATGGCAACCTTCGGACGATCGCCCCAGGTGGTAGGAGTCAGAGCGATTTCATTCACGACGTCCATGCCCTCGATTACCTTACCGAAAGCGGCATATTCGCCGTCAAGGTGAGGAGAGGTCTGGTGCATGATG